>NZ_CP093340.1:611000-916500 GCF_022637415.1 Luteimonas sp. S4-F44 | reverse complement strand
CCGCGAGACCGGCTGGCCGGACGTGGCGACCTGGCACCGCGAGCTCGACTGAAGACCGCCCCCTGCTGCACTGCCGCACCCGCCGCAACACCGACGAGGGACGCAGCATCGCGATCGCGACGCTTCCGGGCGATCCCCTCGCTCTGGTAACGTCCCAGCATGGCTGTCGGCGTACTCCTCTTGACCCACGAAGGTATCGGCACGGCGATGCACGCGGTGGCCGTACGCCTGTTGACGCAACTGCCGCTGCGCACCGCGGTGTTCGAGGTGCCCTTCGACGAGGCGCTCGAGGTGTCGCTGCCCAAGGCCAGCGCGGCGATGCGCGCAGTGGACGATGGCGACGGCGTGCTGATCCTCACCGATCTCTACGGCGCCAGCCCCAGCAACGTCGCCGCCCAGCTCGCGCGGCTCGGCACCCCGGCCCGGCGCATCTCCGCGCTCAGCCTGCCGATGCTGCTGCGGGTGATGAATTATCCTGAGCAGGCGCTCGACACGCTGCCGGCCACCGCCGCGGCGGGCGCCCGCAACGGCGTCGTCCTCGACGATGCCTGACGCGCCCCCTTCTCCCGCTTCCAGGACAGGCCCCGCCCCCGATGATCGAACGTGAACTGCTCGTCGCCAACAAGCTCGGCTTGCATGCGCGCGCCACCGCCAAACTGGTGCAGGTGCTGTCGGGCTTCCGCTGCAATGCGACGCTGCTCGCCAAGGGCCGCGAGGTCAACGCCAAGAGCATCATGGGGGTGATGCTGCTGGCGGCCGGGCACGGCACGCGGGTGGTGCTGCGGCTCGATGGCGACGACGAAGCCGCCGCGATGGACGCGGCCGCCGCGCTGTTCGAACGCCGGTTCGACGAGGAAGGGTGATGAACGCCTTCCCGCCCGCTCGCGCAACCTGCCGCCCAGCGACGGGCGAGCGCGCCTGATGCGGCAGTCGCTGCACGGGCACGGCGCCTCGCGCGGCAACGCGCTGGGGCGTGCGCGCGTCCGCGAACCGCATGCGCTGGAGGTCGCCGAAGAGCGCATCAGCGCGGCGCAGGCGCCGGCCGAGCTGGCGCGACTGCACGCTGCGATCGCCCAGGTGCGCGGCGAGATCCGCACCATGCGCGACCAGTTGCACGGCGCGCTGGCCCACGAGGTGGGCGAGTTCCTCGACCTGCACACGTTGCTGCTGGACGACCCGGAACTGTTGCAGGGCCTGGACGAACTCGTCGGCACCGGGCTGTACGGTGCCGACTACGCATTGCGGTTGCAGCGCGACCGTCTGGCGGCGGTGTTCGAAGGCATGGACGATGCCTACTTCCGCAGCCGCATCGAGGACATCGACCACGTCATCGGGCGGGTGCATGCCGCGCTGCACGCGCACGAGGCCGAGCTGCAGGGTGTGGCTGGCGAGATCCTGGTCACCGATGCCATCGCGCCGTCGGAGATCGGCCGGCTGCAGGCCCAGGGTGTGCTGGCCATCATCACCTCCACCGGCAGCACGCTGTCGCATTCGGCGATCCTCGCCCGCAGCCTGCAGTTGCCGCTGATCGTCAACGCGCCGCAGGCGTTGGCCCAGATCAACGACGGCGCGGTGCTGGTCGTCGATGGCGGCACCGGCGAGATCGTCGTCGAGCCCAATGCCGAGGACCTGCGCGCCTACCGCGCGCGGGTGCGCGAGGAGAAGCGCGAGCGCAAGCAGTTGCGCCGGCTCCGGCGCGAGCCGAGCAAGACGCTCGACGGCGTCGACATGAAGCTGTGGGCCAATGCCGAATCGCGCGAGGATGTCGCCGAGGCGCACGCGCTGGGTGTCGCCGGCGTCGGCCTCTACCGCACCGAGTTCCTGTTCCTGCAGGGCCGCGAGATCCCCGATGAGCACGCGCAGTTCCGCGCCTATCGCGATCTGGTGCTGGGCATGACCGGCCGCACGGTGACGATCCGCACGCTCGACATCGGCGCCGACAAGGCCGACGACACCGGCCTGGCCCTGCGCCACGAGCCCAACCCCGCGCTGGGCCTGCGCGGCGTCCGGCTGTCGATGGCGCGCGCCGGTTTGCTGGAGACCCAGTTGCGGGCGATCGCGCGGGCCTCGGGCTACGGCCCGGTGCGGGTACTGGTGCCGATGGTCAGCGGCCGCGAGGAGGTCGTCGCCGTGCGCCGGCTGCTGGACCGGGTCCAGCGCGACCTGCGCGGCGAGGGACACGAGACCGCCGAGCGGATCGCGTTGGGGGCGATGATCGAGGTGCCGTCGGCGGCGATCGCGCTGCCTACGTTCGTGCGCGAGCTCGACTTCCTGTCGATCGGCACCAACGACCTGGTGCAGTACCTGCTGGCGGCCGACCGCAACAACGACGCGCTCGGCGACCTGTACTCGCCGCTGCACCCGGCGGTGATCCGCCTGCTGCACGGTGTCGTGCGCGTGGCGCGCGCACGCGGCATTTCAGCCTCGGTCTGCGGGGAGATCGCCGGCGACGCACGCTTCACCCCACTGCTGCTGGCGCTGGGCATCGAGGAACTGAGCCTGCACCCGTCGCCGTTGCTGGAAGTACGCCGTGCGATCCGCGGGATCGACCTGGGCGCCCTACGATCGCGGACACCGGCGTTGCTGCGCGCGCGCGACCGCGCGGCGATCGAACGCTGGCTCGACGCCGCGCAGCCGGCGCGCGGGGCCGCCTGAGTCCGATCGCCGCTGGCCCGCGGACGGTGCCGGCCTGACCGTGGTGTGATGGCAGCCGCGTCTTCCCGCCGCTGGACCGTTCCTATTCCGCAACACAGCGCGGATAATGCGCCGATGCACATCTGACCCAGTCGCGCCGCGTCCGTCGCGACGCGCAACGGAGCCGTTGATGGCCGAAGCCGTCCGCCACGACAAGACCGCGCGCCAGCTGCGCCTGCTCTCCGATGCCCTCGACAGCGGGCGGCTGGGGCCGGTGCGGCGCATGGTCAACACGCTGGCGCCGGCGGAGATCGGCAACCTGCTCGAGTCCCTGCCCCACGACAAGCGCATCGTGGTCTGGGGGCTGGTCGATGCCGACGACGATGGCGAGGTGCTGGTCCACGTCGGCGACGAGGTCCGCGAGAGCCTGATCGCGGACATGGATCCCGACGAGCTGGTCGCGGCGGTCGAAGATCTCGATATCGACGACCTCGCCGACCTGGTCGAGGATCTGCCCGATGCGGTCATCGATACGCTTCTGCACTCGATGGACCGGGAGAACCGCGAACGTCTGGAGCAGGTGCTCTCCTATCCCGAGGACACCGCCGGTCGATTGATGAACCCCGACGTGGTGACGGTGCGCGCCGACACCACAGTCGACGTGGTGCTGCGCTTCCTGCGTCTGCGCGGCGAACTGCCCGATCACACCGACCATCTGTACGTGGTCAATCGCCGTCACCAATTGATCGGCTGGGTTGCGCTGCAGGATCTGGTGACCCGCGATCCCGGCACCCCGATCAACCGGCTGATCGACGACGAGCTCGACTCGATCCACGTCGATGAATCGGCCGACCAGGTCGCGCGCCAGTTCTCCGACAACGACTGGGTGTCCGCACCGGTGGTCGACGACGGCAACGTGCTGCTGGGCCGGATCACCGTCGACGACGTCGTCGACATCATCCGCGAGCAGGCCGAGCACCAGGCTCTGGGCGCGGCGGGCCTGGACGAGGACGAAGACCTGTTCTCGCCGATCCGGCGCGCGGTGCGCGGCCGCGTGGTGTGGCTGGGCATCAACCTGCTGACCGCGTTCATGGCCGCCTTCGTGATCGGCCGCTTCGAGGCGACGATCGAACAGGTGGTCGCGCTGGCGGTGCTGATGCCGATCGTCGCCGGCATCGGCGGCAACGCTGCGGTGCAGGTGCTCACGCTGATGGTGCGCGGCCTGGCATTGGGCCAGGTGGGCGCCAGCAACGCGCGCATTCTGATGTGGAAGGAACTGCGCGTGGCGCTGATCAACGGCATGTTGATCGGCACACTGGTCGGGCTGGTCGCGCTGGTCTGGTTCCACGACTGGGTGCTGTCGCTGGTGATCTTCACCGCGCTGGTCATCAATTTCTGCTCGGCCGCGACCGCCGGCGTGCTGCTGCCGCTGCTGCTCAAGCGCATGCGCGTCGACCCCGCGGTCGCCGGCACCGTCGTTGTCACCGCGGTGACCGACATCATGGGCTTCTTCAGCTTCCTCGGCCTGGCCACTGTGATCATGTTGCGCTGAAGACGCCCGCCGATGCCGCCGACCTCGCAACCGGGAAAGATCGCCAGCTGGGACGATAGCCGCGGCTACGGGTTTATCGAGCCGCTCGATCCCGCAGACGGGCCACGCGCGTTCTTCCACATCCGCGATTACCACCAAGGCGGCCGTCGGCCGGACGTCGGCGAGATCGTGCGCTACACGCCCGAACGTCAGCCCGATGGCCGCTGGCGCGCCCACCGGGTGGTGCGCGTGTCACTGGCCGCCACCCGCACGCGTCGGTCGCGTCAGGCACCGCCGGCCCCGCGCTCGCACGCACGCGGCTCGGGCGGGGCGCTGACGATGACGCTGGCGATCGCGCTGTGGGCCGCAGCCGTGGCCTGGGGCATCGACACCGGCCGCCTGCCCGTGGCGCTGGTCCCGGCGCTGGCCGTCCTCAACCTGGTCACCTTTGGGACTTACGCGCTCGACAAGCGCGCCGCACAGGCCGGACGCCGACGCACGCCCGAGGCCCAGTTACACCTGTTCGAACTGCTCGGCGGCTGGCCGGCCGCCTGGCTGGCGCAGCGCCTGCTGCGACACAAGAGCGCCAAACGCGCCTACCGCCATGTCTTTGTGGCGATGATCGCACTGCACGCGATCGCCCTCGCCCTCGTCCTTCGGCCCGCCCTCTGAGCGCGCCCCGTCCTGGAGTCTCCGATGTCCCAGTCCCCCGATTCCACCTCCCGCCGCCGCGTACTGCGCGGTCTCGCACTCGCCGGCGCCGGTGGCGCGGCCTGGCTCGCCGGTTGCCGCTCGTCGCCGTCCACACCGGCCTCGGGCCGCTTCGTGCGTCGCGCGGTCGAGGTCGGCGGACGCCACTATGCCTACCAGGTCTTCGTGCCAGCGGCGGCGGTGCCCCGGCCGCTGCCGGTGGTGCTGTTCCTGCACGGCTCGGGCGAACGCGGCAGCGACGGCGACAGGCAGACCCGCTCCGGCCTGGGTCCGTACGTGCGCACGCATGCGGCCGATTTCCCGGCCCTGGTGGTATTCCCGCAATCGCCCGAGGGCACGTCGTGGGAAGGCGACGTGGCGTCGATGGCACTGGCTGCACTCGATGCCGCGACTACCGAATTCGATGGCGACCCGCGCCGCACGTCGCTGACCGGCATGTCCCGCGGCGGCTACGGCACCTGGTCGCTGGCCTTGCGTGCGCCCGAGCGCTTTGCCGCGCTGGTGCCGGTCTGCGGCGGCATCACCCCGCCCGGCACGCGCCCCGATCTCAACAGTCTGCAGGTCGAATCGACCCGCGATGCGCCCGACCCGTTCGATGCCGCCGCGCAACGCCTGCGCGACATCCCGAGCTGGCTGTTTCACGGCGCCCGCGACGATGTCGTGCCCCCCGAGCAGTCGCGCCGGATGTACGCAGCGCTGCAGCGCGTCGGCGCCGACGTGCGTTACACCGAGTTCCCCGAGGCCAACCACAACAGCTGGGACGCGGCCTACGCCACGCCGGCGCTGTGGGACTGGCTGTTCGCGCAGCGGCGCTGAGCGACGCGTCGCCCGTGCCGAACGCGGACCGGCATCGCCGGCCGCGCGCGACACACGACTAAGGCGCGGCGCGCGCGCTCGACCGCAGCCGGCGCGCCAACGCGCCAAGCGCGGCGATCACCGCGACCAGCAGCACCATCGACAGGAACTGCGCACGGGTGTCCGGGGACACGATCAACAGCACGAAGATCAGCCCCAGGATCGCCAGCGCGGCCAGCGTCGGCACCGGGAACCCGCGCATCCGGTACGGCAGTGCAGCGCCGGTGCGGTCGGCGCGACGGCGCAGGATCAGCTGCGAGACCAGCGCGATCGTCCAGACCAGCAGGCAGGTCGCGCCGACGATGTTGAGCAGTACCGGCAACACCCGCTGCGGGAACAGCAGCTCCAGGCCCGCCGCGAGGAAGCCGAAGGCGACGCTGGCCAGGACCGCGGCGACCGGCACCTGGCGGCGGTCGCTGCGACCGAGCACCGCCGGCGCCTCGCCGCGCCGGGCCAGCGACCAGATCATCCGCGACGCGCCATAGAGGTTAGCGTTGAGCGCGGATAGCAGCGCGATCACTGCGACCAGGGTGATCGCGGCCGCCGCGCCGGGAATACGCGCCACCTGCAACACCGCCGCGAACGGCGAGGCCAGCGCCGGGCTGCTCCACGGCACCACCGCGACGATCACCGCGATCGAGCCCAGATAGAACACCAAGATGCGCCAGGCGACGGTGCGGATCGCGCGCGCCAGGCTGCGCGCCGGATCGTCGGTCTCGGCGGCGGCGATGGCGACGATCTCGGTGCCGCCGAACGCGAACACCACCACCAGCAGCGCCGCGCCGATGCCCATCAGCCCGTTCGGCGCGAAGCCGCCATCGGCATGGAAATGTGCCAGCCCCGGCGATGCGACGTCCGGCAGCCAGCCCAGCAGCAGCGCGACGCCAACCGCGATGAAGGCCAGGATCGCGACCACCTTGAGGATCGCGAACCAGAACTCGAATTCGCCGAAGTGGCGCACACCCAGCAGGTTGATCGCGGTGAACATGGCCATGAAGGTCAGCGCCAATCCGGGTACCGAGACGCCGGGCCACAAGGTGGCCAGCAGGCCGGCGGCGCCGACCGCCTCGGCGGCGATGACGATCACCACCTGCAGCCACCACAGCCAGCCGACCGTGGCACCGGCGGTCGCGCCCATCGCGTCCTCGGCGTAGACCGAAAACGCACCGCTGGCCGGCTTGGCCGCAGCCATCTCGCCGAGCGCGTGCATGACCACGATCACCAGCGCACCGGCGATCAGGTAGGACAGCAGCACCGCCGGGCCGGCGACCTGGATGCCGACGCCCGAGCCCAGAAACAGACCGGCGCCGATCGCGCTGCCCAGCCCCATCATCACCAACTGACGGGGTTTGAGCGCGTGCGCGGCGGTCGCGACCGGGCGGCCGGCCTGTGGTTGGGGCGTGCGGGTGGGCTGCATCAGGGCCGGCCTGGTTCGAAAGCGAGGCACGATACAGGATCGCGGCCGCGCGTTCGGCGCCGGCCCCGGACGCGCGACCGGCAGCGGTCAGTCGCGATCGAGGTCGAAGCGCCTGCGCAGGAATGCGGCACCGTCCTCCAGCGCCTGCCGGGCGATGGCCGAGACCGACACGGCCTCGATGAAGCTGTGCGGGGCGCCCTTGTAGAGCTTGACCTCGACGCCGACGCCGGCGGCCAGCAGCTTGCCGGCCATCGTCAGGTTCTGCTCGGCGAGCACGTCGCACTCGCCGACACCGATGAAGAACGGCGGCAGTCCCTCCACCTCGGCGAGCAAGCCGTGCGCATAAGGCGCATTGCGGTCGCCGGGCCGGGAAATGTAGTGGTTCCAGAACGTATCCACCTCGGCGGCGGTCAGCATGTCCTCGGCGGTGCCGTAGCGGCGGCGCGAATGCGGCGAGCAGTCGGGCGTGTAGCCGGCGTAGTAGTTCAGCGCCGCGGCCACGCGCCCGCCCTCCCCCTGATCGCGCAACGCCAGCAACGCGCCGGTGGTGAGGTTGCCGCCGGCCGAATCCCCGCCCAGCGCGAGCCGCGATGCATCCAGCCCATGCGCGGCGCCGTGGTCCTGGAGCCAGCGCACGACATCGACGACCTGTTCGAGCGCGACCGGATAATGCACCTCGGGCGACAGCGCGTAGTCGATGCCGACGACCGCGACACCAGCGCGCGCTGCCAGTTCGCGCATCACCCGGTCGTGGGTGTCGAGGCTGAACATCGCCCAGCCGCCGCCATGCAGGAACCCCAGCGTCGGCTTGGGTACGCCCGGGGCGGGATCGTGGATACGCAGCCGCACCGGGCCGTGGCGGGTCGGTGCGGTCACCTCCTCGGTGCGGCCCATGACCGGGCCGCCCTCCCGCCAGGGCCGCCGGACCTGTTCGACGATCTCGCGCCGCGCAGGCCAGTCCAGGTCACGTCCGGCGACCAGCCGCCGGCCCTCGGCGATCACGCTGTCGATGAAACCGGCGATCTCCGGATCGATCGGCCGCGCACGCGGTTCGATCGCGGCGATCGCATCGGCGCCGCGGCCGTCGTCGAAGCGCCGCATCCACGCCGCCAGGTCGTGCTGGCGCGTGTCCCACAGGCCGCGCAGGATGTCGTCGAACACATCGTCGCGCTCGTCCTGGCCCAGCTTGAAGGTGGCGTGCGTGGCGCGCACGTGCGCATGGAAGCCGACCACGCCCTCGCGCAAGGTCTCGTAGCGCGCACCCACCTCGTCCGCGCGCCAGGCCCCGGGACGGTCGCGCTCCAGATCGTCGGTGAGATGCCGCAACAGCGCGTCCGCGTCCTCCGGCGTGTCGCGCAGTTCGATCTCGACCTGGAACACCGCCGCGGCATAGTTCCAGGTCGGCGCGCGCGTGCGATCGGCGAACCACGATGGCGAGACATAGCCATGCGGCCCCAGCAGCAGCACGGTGGCGCGCGGATCCTCGACGAACGCACGCCATTGCGGGTTGCGGCGGGCGAAATGCCCGAGCAGGCGCAGCGGCGTGCCATCGGCATCGCATTCGAGCTGGACGGGCAGCGGTGTGGTGACCAGCGCACCGGCGGCGCCGGACACGATCCAGGCGAACGGTTGCTCGGCGACGAGGTCGGCGACATCGCGCGCGGAGCGGGCTTGAAACGGGGAAGACATGGACATGCGAACCTGGTCGGGGGGAAATCAGCAAGGACGGTCAGGCGGCCGGTGCAGCCACCGAATGCGCGGGCCAGCGGTCGGCCCACGGCGCCGCGGCTTCGAGTTCGTAGGCCAGTGCGAGCAGCACATCCTCCTGGCCGCGATCGGCGGCGAACATCGCACCGATCGGCAGCCCGTCGGTAGACATGCCCAGCGGCAGCGAGATCGCCGGCGTACCCGCCATGTTCTGCAGCGGCGTGTAGTCGATCCACGCGAACATCGTCTGCATCAGGGCCTCCGTCGGCAACTCGGGCGCGAATGTGCCGATCGGCGGCGGCGGCGCGCTGACCACCGGCGTCAGCACGACATCGTGGGTCGCGTAGAAGGCCGACAGCTGGCGCGGCAACCCGGCGATCTGTGCGTACGCGTCTTCGAGCGCGCGCGTGGGCAGTGCACGGGCGCGCGCGCCCAGCGCCAGCGTCCACGGCTCCAGCGCATCCTCCAGCCGGCGGCCACCGATCAGCGCGGTGGCTGCATCGACGGCATCAGCGGCCAGGTGCGACCACAGATCCTCGAATGCGGTCAGGAAGGCGTCGCCGTCGATCGGCCAGCGCACGCGTTCGACACGATGCCCCAGCGCCTCGCACAGCGTGGCCGTACGCGCGACCGCGTCGCGCACCTCCGGGTGCGGCGCCGCGCCGCGCAGGCCCTGCTCGATCACGCCGATACGCAGGCGGCGCGCCGACGGTGCACGGACCATCGGACGCCCGACCTGCGGATGGGTCGTAGCGAAGCCCCAGGCGACATCGCGGACGCTGCGCGCATGCAGACCGTCGGCCACCAGCAGGTCTTCGACCAGATGGCGGTCGCGTACACGCACGGTGCTGTCGCGGCCGGGCTTGAGGCCGACGACGCCGCAGCACGAGGACGGCAACCGGATCGAGCCGCCGCCGTCGCTGCCGTGCGCGACCGGCACCAGGCCGGCGGCGACCGCGGCCGCCGCACCGCCGCTCGAGCCGCCGGGCGAATGCGCCAGCGACCAGGGGTTGCGGGTCACCGGACCGAGCAGCGGCTCGGTCGACGCGAGCAGGCCGAACTCCGGCATCGCCGACTTGCCGACGGCAACCAGGCCCTGCGCGACCAGACGCTGCACATACGGATGCCCGTGCGCGACCAGTGTGGCGCTGCGACTGCGCGACCCCGAACGCGTCGGCATGCCCGGATAGTCCAGCGAATCCTTCGGCAGCCACGGCACACCGGCCATCGGCGCGCGCGTGTGTGCGCGGTCCAGTTCGGCCGCCTCACGCCGGGCCGGCTCGAACGCGCGATGACTCAAGGCCTGCAACGCAGGATCGAGCGCCTCGATGCGCAGGATCGCCGCGTCGATCAGGCCGGCGGCATCGAGTTGGCCGGACCGCACCAGCGCGGCCTGGTCGTGGGCATCCAGGCGTCCGATGCGGAACGCATCGGACCGGGTCAGCGTGTCGTGATGAGGCATGCAGGCAAGTCGTGTCGAGGGAAGTCAGGCAGAGCGCCGCAACGCGCGATCGCGGCCGTAGAAGCGGTAGAGCAAGGCGCCGAGCACGGCGTAGCCGCCCAGCAGGGCGATCGGCAGCAGGTCGCCATCGCGGGCCTGCTGCGCGATGTCCAACGCCACCGGCAGCGTCATCGCGAAGCTCAGCACGATCGCCGCGACCGGCACCACGCCGAACCAGATGCCGCCGATGCGCACGCCGCCCAGCGGCACCCGGAAGCGCCCGGGCCGCCCGATTGGCAGGCTGCGCATGCGGATCAGCGCGATCGCCACGATCGCGAACATGAAGGCGACCCCGAACGAGATCAGGTCGGCCATCACCGAGATCGGCAGCAGCGCGGCGTTGACCGCGGCCAGCGTCGCGAGCAGCAGATTGGCGATCCACGGGCTGTTGCGGGTGGGATGCAGGCGGGCGAACAGGTCAGGCAGCAGGCCGTCGCGCGCCATCGCGTAGCAGACCCGCGAATGCCCGAAGGCGTTGGCCAGCAGGACGGATGCCAATCCGGCAAGCGCGCCGATCTTGATCACCACCGCGAACTGCGGCCAGCCGATGCGGTCGACCGCGAGCGCGATCGGATCGGGCACATCGAGGTCGCGGAACGGCACCAGTCCGGTCAACACGATCGCCGCGGCCACATACAGCGTCGCGCAGATCGCCAGCGAACCGAGGATGCCGATCGGCACATCGCGCTGCGGATTGCGGGTTTCGGCTGCCGCCGTGGAGACGGTCTCAAAGCCCAGGAATGCGAAGAACAGCAGCGCCGCGGCCCGCGCCACGCCTTCCCAGCCATAGGTGAAGCCCCCCTCGTTGGGCGGCAGAAACGGCGACCAGTTGGCCGGGTCGACCGCCGTCGCGCCGGCGACGATGAAACCGACCAGCACCAGCACCTTCACCGCGACGAGCACGGCGTTGGCGAGCGACGAGCGACTGACCCCCAGCGCGACGACCGCACCGGCGCCCAGCGCTGCGCCGGCGGCCACCAGGTTGAGGTGTCCGCTGACCGCCAACGATCCGCCCTCGCCCGTGGGCTGCAGCACGATCGCTGGCGTGGACACCGCCGCCGGCAGCGCGATGCGCAGATCGACCAGCAGACTGGCCAGATAGCCGGAGAACCCCACCGCCAGCAGCGACGCTGCCACGCTGAACTCCAGAAACAGTAACCAGCCCAGGGTCCAGGCCGGCCCGATGCCCATCGTGGACTTGCAGTAGCTATAGGCCGATCCGGACTCGGGCACGCTGGACGCCAGTTCGGCATAGCACAGGCCGACCAGCAGGCAGGCCAGACCCGCGATCAGGAACGACACCGTCACCGCCGGTCCGGCGTACAGCGACGCCGCAGTGCCGATCAACACGTACACGCCGGCGCCCAGGATCTGGGCCACGCCCAGCACCAGCAGCGCGTCCCAGCCGAGCCGCGGCTGCAGCCCGGGCGCGGCATCCGGCCGGACCGGCGCGGTCACCGGCGGTCACCGACGCGGTGCGCGATCACGGGCGATGGCGTGCGGGCACGGCGGGAGGGACGTCGGCGAGCGGTCATGCCGTCGATGCTGTGCGCAACGCGGAGCCGGCGCTTCGCCATCCCGCTCTCCGACTTGGCCGAACAGGCCGCGGTTGCGCCATACGATCCCGCGACCCGACCGATGACGCGGCGTGTCAGCGGATCTCGAACGCGAACCGCAGGACGTCGGTCACCGCACGAGCCGGCACGCTGACGTGCACCTCGTCCGGGTAGCGATGCAGGCGGACGCGCAGGCCCTGGCCGGACAGTCGGTCCAACCGATCGACGAGTGCCCGGGCCGGCTCCGGATCGTCGTCGGTGTCGCGATCGCCGACCACGACCATCAAGCGGCTGGTGCCGGCAATCGCGCCGCTCGCCAGACGCGCGGTGAACGCGCGCTCGTCCTCGAGGATGCCCTGCGCATTCCATTCCATCGACGGGCTGGCGGCGACGATCGAGTGGAACGCGCCGGGCCGTTCGTAGAGCGCGTAAAGCGCGAACAGCCCGCCCAGCGAGTGGCCGAACAGGGACTGGCGATCGGGATCGACACGATGGCGACGGGCGATTTCCTCGCGCAGTTTGCCGGTCAGAAAGTCCAGGAACTGCCGGCGCGCGCCGCTTTCGTACTGCGCCAGCGCGCGCCATTGCCGCGGCGGCGGATCGAGCAACGGCGCGGTGAAGTCCTTGAGCCGGCGCACGTCCCAGGCCGCGTCGCCCGGATAGCCGACGCCGACGACGATGGACTTGCCGACCGGCAGATCATCCTGCACCCAGCGCGCCTGCGCGAACGCGCCGAAGTAGGCGTTGCCATCGAGCACGTACAGCACCGGATAGCCGTCCTCGGGCGACTCGTCCTCCTTGCCGGCGGGGTAGGACACGAAAATCCGGTACACCTCGCCGCTGTGGGCGGCGAGCTCCCAAACCTCGGTCGCCGGCATTGTGTAGCCCGTCGCCTGCGGCCGCACCGCCTCACGGGGTGCCGGGCGGGCCCAGGCCTGCAGGCTGTACAGGCACAACGCCACGACGACCATCGCGCCTCGCAGTGCCGCGCCGTAGCGCCAACCCACCCTGCATATCCCCGCCATGTCGCGCTCCTGTCTGCTGATCCCGCACTCGCCACCGGCGGTGGTCGATCGACCCACTGCGCCGCCCCCGTTCCAGAACGCTCGCCTCGCATGCTGGCGAACTCGACCATTGATGCAGCCCCGTCGTGCGAGGGCAAGACGTCCGGGCCGGTCCGGGCTGTTTCGGATAAGCCGCGGGCAAGATCGGCATGTCCACGGCGCCGGCGCGCGGCTAGGCTCGGAGCTCGCTCCCGCAGCAGGCCAGGACTTGACCATTCCGCTTCCCGCCTTCCCCGCCAGCGCACGCGACTGGCTTGCCCATCTGGTCGCCTTCGACACGACCTCGCGCAACTCCAACCTCGCCCTGGTCGAATCGATCGAGCACTGGCTGGAAACGCTGGGCGTGCGCTCGACACGGATCCCGGCAGCCGGCGGCGGCAAGGCGAACCTGCTGTTCTCGATCGGACCCCACGTACCGGGCGGCGTCGTGCTGTCGGGACATACCGACGCGGTGCCGGTCGACGGTCAGTCCTGGCGCAGCGATCCGTGGACGCTGACCGAGCGCGACGGGCGCCTGCACGGGCGTGGGGCTGCGGACATGAAGGGGTTCATCGCCGCCGGTCTGTCGCGCGTGCCGGCCATGCTTGGCGCGCGGCTGACACGTCCGGTGCATTTCGCGCTGTCCTACGACGAAGAGGTCGGACTGCTCGGCGCGCCCGCGCTGATCGAGGCCTTGATGGCCAACGTGCCCAGGCCGCGCCTGGTCGTCGTCGGCGAACCGACCGGCATGCAGGTGGTGGACCGCCACAAGGGCATCATGGGACTGCGGACCACCGTGCTCGGCCACGAAGCGCATTCGAGCCAGACCCATCTGGGCGTGAGCGCGACCATGGTGGCCGCGCAGTTGATGGCCCGGATCGTGGCGATCGCCGAGCGGCTGGCCACTGCGCCGGCGACGTGCACCGGCTTCGAGCCCGCGCATGCGACAGTCACGATCGGCCTGGTCGAAGGTGGTACTGCGCCCAACATCCTGGCCCGGCGCTGCACGTTCGTGTGGGACATCCGCGCCGGCACGCCGGACGAGGCGCGCCGGGTCTTCGACGAGGTCGACGTCCTGGCCCGGCAGCTGGGGGCCGATATCCGCGCCCGCTTCGAGGACTGCGGCATTGCCACCGAGGTGCTGTCCGACGTGCCGCCGTTGACCGGCGCACTCGACGCACCGGCACGGGCACTGATCGCCCGCCTGGCCGGCAGCGACACGCGCCAGGCCGCGTCCTATGTCGCCGAGGCGGGGCTGTTCGAGCGCGCGGGTCTGCCCACGGTGATCTGCGGGCCGGGCTGGATCGCACAGGCCCACCAGCCCGACGAGTACATCGCGATCGACCAGCTCGCCGCAGCGGAAGCATTCATGGATCGCCTGATCGAGGCGCTGTGCGAATGAGCGCCCTGCCCGCGTCGCCGCAACGGATCGTCGGCAGTCGCGGCTGGGTCCTCGGCGTACTGACCGCCATCTATCTGGTCAACTTCATCGATCGCCAGATCCTGTCGATCCTGCTGCCACAGGTCAAAGCGGAGTTCGACCTGTCGGACACCGTGCTGGGTCTGCTGGTGGGACCGACGTTCGCGTTGTTCTACGCCACGATGGGGCTGCCGCTGGCGCTGCTCGCCGACCGCGTCAATCGACGTCGGCTGATCGCCGCGTCACTGGCCCTGTTCTCGGCGATGACCATTGCCTGCGGCCTGGTCGCGCAGTTCTGGCAGCTGGCGGTGGCGCGGGTCCTGACCGGCGTGGGCGAAGCCGGCACCGGCCCCGCCTCGCAGACGATGATCACCGATCTGTATCCGCCGGAGCGGCGCGCCCGCGCCCAAGCGGTGTACGCCACCGGCGCCAACCTCGGCGTGCTGGTCGCCTTCGCTGCCGGCGGCGCGATCGCCCACGCCTGGGGCTGGCGCATCGCCTTCATCGCAGCCGGTCTGCCTGGGCTCGCACTGACCCTGGTGCTGCTGGCAACCGTCCGCGATCCCAAGCGCGGCGCGCACGATCCGGCGCGCGCCGCGCAACAGGACGCACCGGGTTTCGCTACGGTGATGGTGCAACTCTGGCGCAGTCGCGCGTTTCGCTACACCGCGCTCGGCGCGTCGTCGACGTGTTTCACCGCCTACGCCCTGGGCAGCTTCTTTCCGCTGTTTCTCGATCGCAGCCACGGCATGTCGACACGCGACATCGGCATCGTCATGGCGCTGATCATGGGCGTGTGCGGCGGCCTGGCAACGTACACGGCCGGATACTTCGCCGACCGCCTGGGACGCCGCGACCAGCGCTGGTACGCCTACATCCCGGCACTGGCCGCCCTGGCGCCGTTGCCGCTGGCGCCGATCTGCTTCCTGGCCCGGGACACCGGCATCGCGCTGGCTGCGGCGATCGTGCCGCTGTCGCTGACCGCCGCCTTCATCGGTCCGACGATCGCGGTCGTCCAGCGGCTGGTGCCGCTGCGCAGCCGCGCCACCGCGGTGGCGACCCTGATCCTGATCGACAACGTCGTCGGCCTTGGCCTGGGGCCGCAGTTCGTCGGTCTGGCCAGCGATCTGTGGCGACCGGCGCTGGGCGAGGACTCGCTGCGCTACGCGATGCTGGCCGCGACCGCGGGCTCGGCCTTGTCGGTGTTCGGCTTCGTGATGGCGGCCCGGCACCTGCGCGCCGACATTGGCGCGAGCGAAGCCGCCGCGTCGGCATCGAATGGCTAAGCGCCCGCGCTGACCTGCCAAGCGGGCCGGGCGGCGCCTGCGTTATCACACGATCGTGACAGGACGCGGATACGCCGCCGACGCACGACATCCTGAAAGGGGACAGGTCGACATGAAGAACGCATCCACCCGCGCCGCGATGCCGAGCGCGCTCGCGCTCGCGCTGCTGGCGACACCGGTTTTCGCACAGACTGCCGACGACACCGGCACGCCGTTGCCCGCCACCGCAACGAGCCCGCAGGCGCGCGAACTGGATGCGGTGCTGGTCGTGGGCCAGCGTGCCAGCCGCGTCAGCAACGGTGCCACCAACCTCGACCTGGACATCAAGGAAACCCCGCAGTCGATCAGCGTGGTGGATCAGACCCAGATGCAGCAGTTCGGTGCCGACAGCCTCGACGATGCCTTGCGCCTGGCCACCGGGATCCAGGTGGAGAAGGTCTCGACCAACCAGACGCAGTACCTCGCGCGCGGTTTCGAGATCAAGAACACCCAGATCGACGGCGTCGGCCTGCCGAACGGCTGGGGCGTGGTCACCAACGCGATGGATGCCTTCGGCTTCGAGAAGCTGGAGGTGATCCGCGGCGCCAATGGTCTGCTGACCGGCGTGGGCAATGCCTCGGGCACGATCAACTACGTGCGCAAGCGGCCCACCAATGACACCCGCGGGCAACTCGGCGTCACTTTCGGTTCGCACGGCCGCCGCCGGCTCGAAGCCGACTACTCGACACCGCTCACCGAGGAGGGGACGTGGGCCGGGCGGATCGTCGCCGCGCGCGAGGACAGCGATTCCTACTTGCGCGACTTCGAAAGCGACCGCAGCTACCTCTACGGCGTCGTCGACGGCCAGGTCGGCGAGAACGGCACGCTGGCCGTCGGCTACGCCTGGCAGCAGGCCGACACCAGCGGCAACATGTGGGGCGCGCTGAGCTTCATCGATACCCAGGGCCGCCAGCTCGAATGGGACCGCAGCGCCTCGACCACGCAGGACTGGACCTACTGGAACTCGACCACCCAGACCGGGTTCGTCGACTACACCCATCAGTTGGGCACCAACTGGCAGGCGAAGGTCTCCTACAACTACCGGCTCTACGAGCACGACGCCCAGCTGTTCATGGGCTACTCGCTGTTCGGCCTCGATGCAGCGACCGGCACCGGGCTGTACGGCTGGGCCTACAAGAGCCCGTACCAAACCAAGGCGCATCTGGGCGATCTGACCCTCAACGGGCGGTTCACTCTGTTCGGCCGCGAGCAGGAGGCGATGCTGGGCGTGAGCGCAGCCAGAAGCCGCGGGATGGACTGGTACCACCCGACCGACACCACCGGACCGGCGTTCGGCGCACTGCCCGGCTTCCCCTACCCCGGCAACGCGATCGGCGAACCCACCTGGGGCGAGCGCGCGGTCTACACCACGTTGAACCAGCGCATGACCCGCGTATTCGGCGCGACCCGCCTCGCCTTCACCGACCGCTTCAAGAGTGTTCTCGGCTTCAACTGGGCGCAGTACCAGCGCGACACGACCGACAACGCCGGCGGCGCCTCGGACAACACCGATCGCAATCTCGCGCCGTATGCCGGTCTCACCTTCGATTTCACTGACCGCATCACCGGCTACGCCAACTACTCGTACATCTTCCAGCCCCAAGACGAGGTCGATTACGAGCGCCAGTACTTCGATCCGAGCAAGGGCACGAACTACGAGCTCGGGGTCAAGGCCGAATGGCTGGACCGGCGGTTGCTGACCACGCTGGCCTGGTTCAGTGCCAAGCAGGCGGGCCTGGCCACCTATGTCGGTACGCGATTCATGGATGGCTACGCTTACGGCTACTCGCGGCCGGTGGACATCGATTCGCAGGGCTTCGAGTTCGAGGCATCCGGCCGGCTCGGCGAGCACAGCGACCTGCTGCTGGGCTACACCCAACTGTCGATGGACGGCGAGGATGGCCGTGATACCTACCGCTGGGTGCCGCGTCGCACCGCGAACCTGCTGCTGAGCACGCGCCTGCCCGGCAATCCGGCATTCTCCTTCGGCGTGGGTGGCCGCTGGCAGAGCCGCATCTCCAACTTCGAGAGCTACGTGACCAGTGCACCGGTGCGACAGGGCGGCTACACGCTGTTCAACGCTTTCGCCGCCTGGGATATCGCCCCCGACCTGACGCTGCGCGCCAACGTCAACAACGTCGGCGACAAAAAGTACATCCAGAGTCTGTACTCGGTCAGCTACTACGGCGCACCGCGCGAGTACGCCATCAGCCTGGACTGGCGCTTCTGAGGCTGGATTCGCCGGGCGGACCGGCGCGCGTCATCCACCCGTCACGCCTGCGGCCCGCATCCGGACATGCCGCAGGCGGCAGCGCGCGACCCGCCGCTCACGGCGGATCGGGCGTGGCCGCGCGCACCGGCGTCGTCCAGGACCGCAGCCGCGTGGGCACATGCGGCACCAAGGCCGGATGGCGTCCGATCGCACGATCGATGTCCGCGACCTCGCCATCGCGCACATGCGCGTCGAGGAAGGTGAGGACCAGGTCGCCGATTGCCGACAGCGCCGCGTCGCCGTCCAGCTCGCCGACGCGCGCCTCGCGTTCGGGGCCATCGAGCAGGGCGACGAGATCGGTGAATCCGAGGTGGCGCGCCCCCTGCAGGCGGACGCGGACGACGTCGCTGTCGCGCGCGGCATCGCGCCATCGCGCATAGGCCAGATCGTTCGGGCTGAAGTCGGCATCGCGCGACTGGCCCGCGAGCAGACCGTAGCGTGTCCAGTCGCTGAGCATCAGCAACAGCGGGCGATCGACCGGGCCGTCGTAGAGCGCCGGGTCGAAGTTCTGGCCGTCAAGGTTGACCGCAGCGCGGCAGACGGCCACCAGCCGGCAGCTCGTGGCCGCGGTGGCACCGCCGAACGACATCCCGACAAAGGCCAGACGCCCGAGATCTGCACCGGCCAACACGTCGTGCAGCGCCTCGGGCGACCGCCCGTCGCGCAGTTGCTGCGCCACCGCCAAGGTGTCGTCGCGCCAGTCGGCGAAGGACCGTCCGATCCGCGTCGCGGGCAATGCGTCCGCGTAGGTCGAAAGCGCCTCGCGCAATGGCTGCGGATCGGCACCGTTCGCCAGCACCTGCATCGCCTGCGCCAACCGCGGATCGTCGCCCTCGACGCCAACCCGGGTCGCGGCGACGCGGCCGTCATCCAGGCCGATGTCGGCGGCATCGCCCGGATGGGCGATCGAGACCACGATGTAGCCGTGGCTGGCCAGGTGCATCGCAAGCGCGGTGTTCTGCGACGGATACAAGAAGAAGCCGTGGCTGAACACCACGACCGGAAAGCCCTGCGGGCTGTGCGCCGGTGGTGCCGCGGGGTGCACGTCGACGCGGACGGTCGCCAATGCGTGCAGGTCGTTTGGGGAATAGCCGAAGTTGCGGGCGATCGCCGGCAGCGTCGTGGCGAGCGCCGGGCCTGCCAGGTAAGTCGGCGCCGCGTCGGTACGCGTATCTTCGCGGGCCGGATACCAGACGACCGCAGGCACCGCCCGTGGCCCGCTCGCGACATCGCGCCGATCGAGCGTTCGCGCACGATCCACAAACTGGACGTGCGTCGTGCCGACGGCGTACGCGCCGTCCGGGGACGGCAGCCCTGCTGCGGTGGCGGCGGGGGCCATGGCGAGCAGCGTCGCGATGGCAAGCGGGTTCAGCACGTACCGCATCGTCACGTCTCCGATCGATCGCGCAGCCCTTCGGCGCGACACGCTAGTTCACCCGACCCGCCACGCCATCGCAGTCCGACGACGCGCAAGCGCCACGGGCCGCCGATGCGCGCACCAGGGTCGGACAGGTGCCGAACGCCAGCTTGAACGCACGCGTGAAGCTGCCCGGACACTCGTAACCGCATTCGATGGCGATGTCGATCATCGGCATGTCGCTCTTGCTCACCAGGGTCAGTGCCTTCGACAGCCGCACCTGCTTGTAGACCTGCCCCACACTGCCCCGGAACAGCCCCTGGAACCCGGCCTGCAGCTTCTTGACCGTCATGCCGACGGCCGCCGCGAGTTCCGATACGCTCAGCGGCTCGTCGAGATTGCGCTCGATCAGTTGCCTGGCGAGCTTGACCTTGTCGACTTCGATACGCGACAGCGCCGGACCGCCATCGGCGTGGCCACTGGCATGCGCGCGGATCACCGCACAGATGATCTCGATCGCCTTGGCAATGAGATAGAGCCGCCGCAGCTCGCCCTGCTCGGCGCACTCGAACGCCTGGTGTGCGGCAACGCTGGCGGCGCTGCCCAGCGGCACGTGGCGCAGCCCGGTCGGCGTCCGATGCAGGATGTAGTCGCGAAACAGGGCCGGCAGCGCAGCCGCGTCCACGCCCAGGACATCGCGCACGCGGTCGCGGCGCAGGAAGATCGACACCCAGCGCAGAGGGCGGTCGGGTTCGTAGACGGTGCGCACCGCATCGCCGCTGGACAGGCCGTAGAACGTGCAGAAGCCGTGCGCCAGCGCATCGTCATCACGCTCGTCGCCGGCACAGATCGTGCTGCGCCCTTCGATCCAGGCGCAGAACACCAGGTGGTCGTCGTGGCGATGCAATCGCGAGAGCGGACGCGCGGCGCGGAAATCGACGATCGCCATCGACAGCGCGTCGTTGAGCTGGTGGAACACCCAGCCGCCGTCGCCGACGGCGGCGTCGTAGCGGTGCCGGAAGCCATGCCCGGCCGCCAGCGGTTCGCGCCAGCCTTCGTGCACCGCGGCGCTGCGCCAGTGCGTCAGCTCCGAGGCCTGCCCGGCGCAGGCGCGCATGTCTTCAATGGTGCGCTCGTCGAGGAGCATCGATCTCACCTCCATACCTGGCCGAGCGACGGGCGTCGTGCCCGCGTCGAGCCGGTGGGCCATCCGCATCCAGCAGGCGGCGCAATCTCCGCGACCGGTCGTGAGGCCGGCCTGGACCCGTCGTGGACGAACGGCGTGCAGCACATGGGCGCCAGCGCGGCCCCGGGCGGTTTCGGTGAAGTCGCCGCCCCGATCGGCATCCTGGCGGCCGCGCCCCGGGACTACGCTTCGAACACCTTCCACCGGTGCCTCGATTCTTGGCCATCATCCTTTCAGTCCATTCCCGCATCAAAAGCCGGCACGGGTCGGCTGTCCAGAGGCGGTGCGACCGACACGATTTCGGATATGTCGTTGTTCCGACAGGAAAAGCCCGCGACCGCACGCAATATCGCGGCGTCGCAGGCGATGCAAACGCGCGCGCAGCGCGTCGCGGCGTCGGCAATGCGCGCGGTTGTGCCGGCGTGGGCATGGTGCGTCCGCAGCCGGCGCCGTTGTCGTCCCGCGTCGCAGCGGCGAGACTCGTGGCATCCGCTTCGCCCGATGCCCGCCATGCCCCCGAAAGACACGCTCGACCGGATCGATCTGAGAATCCTGCAGATTCTGCAGCAGGATGCCCAGACCAAGAATCGCGACCTGGCCCGTCGGGTCGCGTTGTCGCCGAGCGCCTGCCTGCGCCGGATCCGCGACCTGGAAGCCCGCGGGCTGATCACCGGCTATCGCGCCCACGTCGCGATCGACCGTATCCGCACCGCGACGATCGTGATCGCGCAGGTGTCCTTCGAGCGGCACTCGGCGGGACGGTTCGTGGACTTCGACGCCTGGGCCGCACGCACCCCGGAGATCGCCGAATCGATCCGCATCAGCGGCCACTACGACTATCTGCTGCGCGTGGTGGTCAGCGATCTCCACGACTGGAAGCGGATCATGCGCGAGATGACCGATGGCGACTTCGGCGTGGAGAAGATCGTCTCCAGCTTCCTGATGGAAGAGATGAAAGCCTTCAAGGGCTACCCGCTGACATCGGCCACCGGCTGAGCCCGGAGACTCGCCCGGCCCCGGGAGGCGCACGATGAGCGCCGGTGCCTCGCAGGCGCGCCGCGGTCCGCTGTCCGGATTACTGGTGCTCGACATCACCCGGGTCGTCGCCGGCCCCTACTGCGCGATGATCCTGGCCGACCTCGGCGCACGGGTCATCAAGATCGAACACCCGGAAGACCCCGACTACGTCCGCGAGTTCCCGCCGCTGGTCGGCGAGGGCGACGAGCGCTTCAGCGCCTTCTTCGCGCAGTACAACCGGCACAAGGAAGGCATCACCCTCAATCTCAAGCACGAGGCCGGCCGCGCGCTGCTCAAACAGCTGGCGACACGGGCCGATGTGTTGGTGGAGAACTTCCGCCCCGGCACCATGGCGCGCTTCGGGGTCGGCTACGAGGTGCTGCGTGAGCTCAATCCGCGGCTGGTCTACGCGGCGATCAGCGGCTTCGGCCAGACCGGTCCGAATGCGCGCAAGCCCGGCTTCGACAACAGCGGCCAGGCCACCGGCGGCCTGTGGTCGATGAACGGCTTCGCCGACCGCCCACCGGTCCGGGTGGGCACGATCGTCGGCGATGTGTCGGCGACGCTGTTCGCCACGATCGGCGTGCTGGCCGCGGTGCGCGAAGCCGAGCGCAGTGGGCAGGGGCAACTGGTCGATGTTTCCCAGCAGGACTCGGTACTCGCATTGACCGAGAACGCGGTGGTCAAGTACACCGTCGACGGTGAGATCGCCACGCCGCTGGGCAACGATCATCCCTTCGTCAGGCCCTACGGGCAGTTCCCATGCCGGGACGGCCACGTCTTCTTCGGCGGCTACAACGACAAACTGTGGGCCCTGTCGTGCCGGGCATTCGGCACGCCCGAGCTGATCGACGATCCGCAGATCGACACCATGGCCAAGCGCTTCGACCCGCAGGTGTATGCGCACCGGGTGAAGCCGGTCGTCGAAGGCTGGTTCCGCGACCGCGACAAGGCCGAACTCGAAGCGATGGCGGGCGACGACATCCCGCTGTGCGCGGTGAAGAACATCCGCGAGGTGGTCGAAGACCCGCATATCGCCGCGCGCGACATGGTGGTGGACGTCGAGTATCCCGAAGGCCGGATCGGCATGTTCGGCACGCCGATCAAGCTCTCGCGCACTCAGGCCGACGCCCGCGGACGGGCGCCGCGATTGGGCGAGCACAACGCCGGGGTCTATGCCGAACTGCTCGGTATCGATGCCGAGGAACTTCAACGCCTGAAATCGCTGGGCGCGGTGTGATGCACCGCGCGTCGACAGGAGACTGCTGATGGCCATTGCATACGAGGTGTCGGACGGCATCGCGATGATCCGGTTCGACCGGCCCGAAAAACTCAACGCGCTGACCCTGGCGATGTATCAGGCGCTGGGCGAGGCGTTCGTCGCCGCCCGCGACGACTCCCGCGTGCGCGTGGTGATCCTGACCGCCAGCGGCCAGCGCGCGTTCTGCGTCGGGGCCGACCTCGGCGAGTCGATCCCCGCGTTGATGGAGGACCAGTTCGATATCTCGCAATGGGACGACGCCCACCTCAAGAACCTGCGGCTCTACAAGCCGGTGCTGTGCGCGATCAACGGACTGTGCCTGGGCGGCGGCTTCGAGATCATGCTGGGCACCGACATCCGCATCGCGGCCGAGCACGCCAAGTTCGCGCTGCCCGAGCCCTCGCTGGGCATCGTACCGGCCGGCGGCACCCTGGTGCGGCTGGTTCGGCAGATTCCCTATGCGCACGCGATGGAACTGCTGCTCACCGCCAACGGCTTCAGCGCCCACGAGCTGTTGGCCAAGGGACTGATCAATCGCGTCGTGCCGGCCGCCGACCTGATGCCGCAGACGCTGGCGCTGGCCGAGCGGATCAAAGCGCTCAGCCCCGGCGCGCTGGCGGTGATCAAGGAGTCGGTCCAGCGGCTGGTCGACCTGCCCGAAGCCGAGGCCTTCGCCGAAGAAGCGCGACTGGGCCAGCGTGCCTTCACCAGCGCCGATGCCCGGCGCGGCCTGGCTGCGTTCGCGAAGAAGCAGACTCCGGTCTTCGACTGATCCGGGCCGCTGCGCCCCCCCGACGCCACCACGTCCGGTATGCCCGCGCCAGCGCTGCCGGGCCATCCGATCTCCACGCCCTTCGTCTCCAGGACCGCCATGAACGCCAGCAGCCGCATCCCCGGTTTCTACAAGCTCGACCCCGACAGCCGCTTCCGCAAGATCGTCGAGGTCAGCGGCCTGCCCGCCGAGCACCTGCACGCGTTGCGGCACACCGCTGCCGGCATGGCATCGATCGCCGACCGCATGATTGAGAACGCCATCGGCACCATCGCGATCCCGTTGGGCGTCGCGGCCAATTTCCTGATCGACGGCCGCGACCATCTGGTGCCGATGGCGACCGAGGAGCCCTCGGTGGTCGCGGCGGCGAGCAATGCCGCTCTGGTGGCTCGCGAGCGCGGCGGGTTCCACACCTCCAGCATGGCGCCGGTCATGATCGCCCAGGTGCAGGTGCTCGATGTCGCCGATCCCCAGGCCGCGAGACTGCGCCTGCTCGAGGCCCGCGACGAACTGCTCGCACTGGCCAACGCGCAGGATCCGTTGCTGGTCGAACTCGGCGGCGGCGCACGCGACATCGACGTGCGGCTGGTCGAATCGACGGATTTCCGCGCCGTCGTACTGCATCTGCAGGTCGACGTGCGCGACGCCATGGGCGCCAATGCGGTCAATACCATGGCCGAGGCGCTGGCGCCGCGGATCGCGGCGATCGCGCGCGGACGCAGCCTGCTGCGCATCCTGAGCAATAAGGCCGACCTGCGCCTGGTGCGGGTGCGCGCGGTGTTCGATGCCGACAAGCTGGGTGGCGAGGCCGTGGTCGACGGGATCGTCGATGCGTACCGCTTCGCCGCCGCCGATCCCTACCGCGCGGCGACCCACAACAAGGGCATCATGAACGGCATTTCCGCAGTCGTGCTGGCGACCGGCAACGACACTCGCGCGATCGAGGCCGGTGCCCATTGCCACGCCTGCCGCGACGGTCGCTACACGTCGCTGTCGCACTTCGAGAAGGACGCCGACGGCCACCTGGTCGGCAGCCTCGAACTGCCGCTCGCTCTGGGCCTGGTCGGCGGCGCAACCCGGACCCATCCCACCGCACAGGCGGCGGTGAAGCTGCTGGGCGTCCGCAGCGCCAACCAGTTGGCCGAGATCACCGCCGCCGTGGGGCTGGCGCAGAACACGGCCGCGCTGCGCGCGCTGGCGACCGAAGGCATCCAGCGCGGCCACATGTCGCTGCACGCGCGCAACGTCGCCGTCGCCGCAGGCGCCGCCGAACACGAAGTCGAAGCGCTGGCCGCCCGGCTGGTGGCCGACGGCCACGTCCGCCAGGACCGTGCCCAGCAGTTGCTCGCCGAGCTGCGCGCCGGCGCGTAGTCCCGGCCGCTCGGCCGTGCTACGCCAGCAACGCTTCCAGCGCGGCCATGCGCACCGCGACGCCGTTGTGGACCTGACGCAGCACCTGAGACTGCGGGCCGTCGGCGACCTCGTCGGCGATCTCAACGCCGCGGTTCATCGGCCCGGGATGCAGCACCACCGCATCGGGCGCCGCCAGCCGCAGCCGGCGTGCGTCAAGTCCGTAGTCGCGGTGGTAGTCCTCGAGTGAACCAACCAGCCCCTCTTCCATGCGCTCGCGCTGCAGCCGCAGCATCATCACCGCATCCACGCCCGCAAGCGCCGCGTCGAGCTCGTGCGAGACGGTGCAGCCGGCGAGCGTCGCCTCGTCGGGCAGCAACGCTGCCGGGCCGCAGACGCGGATCTCGCCGGCACCGAGCGTGCGCAGCGCCTGCAGGTCGCTGCGTGCGACCCGCGAGTGCTTCACATCGCCGACGATCGCCACGCGCAGGCCCGAGAAATCCGTGCCCTTGGTCTGACGCAGCGTCAGCATGTCGAGCAGACCCTGCGTGGGATGCGCACTGCGCCCATCCCCGGCGTTGAGCAACGCCGTGCCCGGTGCCGCGGCCTGCGCCAGCGCGGCCACTGCGCCGTCGGCGCTGTGGCGCACGACGAAACCGCGCACGCCCATTGCCTCGATATTGCGGAAGGTGTCGAGCGCCGTCTCGCCCTTGGTCGTCGACGAGGTCGAGGCGTCGAAGCCGAGCACGTCGGCGCCGAGCCGCTGGGTCGCCCGTTGGAAGCTCAGCCGTGTGCGCGTCGACGGCTCGAAGAACAGCGTGCAGACCGCGACTCCGGCGAGCGGCGCATGGGTCTGATCGCCGTCGAGGATCGCCTGGGCGCGCACCAGCAGCGCCTCGAGCGTCGCACGCGGCAGGCCGTCCAGGGTCAACAGGTGGCGCAGGCGGCCGTCGGCATCGAGTTGCGCGGAAGAAGCGGTCGGGGACATCGCAGTGGGCGGGCAGCGGCGGGAGCTCGATTGTCCCGCACCCGGTACCTGCGCGGATAGCACGCGTCGGTCAGCGCACCGGCGTGCCGGTGTCCGGCGCGGCGAGCCAGCGCTCAACGATGACCGCTGCGGCGACCGCATCGAGTGTCGCCGCATCGCGGCGGCGCCGACGCCCCTCGGCCCGGTCGACCGCGAAGCGGCGGGCCGCCTCGATCGAGCTTGCGCGCTCGTCGATCAAGACCACTGGCAGGCCGAAGCGGGCGACAAGTTCGCGCGCGAACGCATGCGCCCGCACCCGCGCCGGCTGGTCGCCGCCGTCCAGGGTCAGCGGGTCGCCGACGATCATGCCGTCCGGCCGCCATTCCTTGTGTAGGCGCGTGACCGCCGGCCAATCGATCTGGCCGCCGTGCACGTCGACGACGGCCAGCGCGCGCGCGCCGTGGCCGAACGCGCTGCCCACGGCCACGCCGATGCGTCGCGCCCCGACGTCGAACCCGAGTACCGTGCCGTCGCGGCGGATCGTCGGGGCGGCGGACTCGGCGCTGGCCTCGCTCACGCGCGGCCGCCGTGGCTGACGACCAGCGTCATGTCGACGCCGATCCGGCCCGCCGCCGCCTGCCAGCGCGCATCGAGCGGCGTGTCGAACAGCAACGGCGCATCGGCGGGCACGGTCAGCCAGCTGTGCTCGGTCATTTCCTGCTCGAGCTGGCCGGCCCCCCAGCCGGCGCAGCCCAGCGCGACGATCGCATTGTCCGGCCCTTCGCCAGCCGCCATCGCTTCGAGCACGTCGCGCGATGTGGTCACGCTCAGGCCCTCGGCGATCGCCAGGCTCGAATCCCAGCGCGCTTCGCCGTCGTGCAGCACGAAGCCGCGCTCGGGATGCACCGGGCCGCCGGCGAGCACCCGGTGGTCGCGCAGGCGCTGGTCGATGAGCACGATGCCCATCTGCTCGAATACCTCGCCCAGCGTGTACTCCGAGGGCCGATTGACGACCACGCCCATCGCGCCCTCGGCATCGTGTTGGCAGATCAGCGCGACCGAACGCGCGAAGTCGGGATCCTGCAGCGCCGGCAGTGCGACCAGCAGGTGATTGGCGAAGAACGACATGGCGGCATTCTAGCCGGCCGCGCCGCACGCCACGCGTGCACGATCCACTGGTCGGCACCATGGCCGGTGGGCCTGGCTTCACACAGCCGCCGCCGACAGCTGCGCAACGCGTGCGCCCGGCCCAGGCTGAGCGGGCGGTCGGCTTACAGCCCGAACTGGATTTCCTGGGGCGTGGCCACCCGCACGCCGACGACCTCGACCTCGGCGCGCAGCGTGCGCCCGGCCAATGGGTTGTTGCCGTCCACGGTGATGCTGTCGGCATCGAGCGCGGTGACGGTGACGTCCAACGGGCCCTTCTCGGTCTGCGCACGCAGTTTCTCGCCGACCGCCGGCACGGCGCTGCCGGTGAACACGCTGCGCGGCAGGCGCTGCACCAGACCGTCGTGGCGCGGCCCGAAGCCGGCCTCGGGCGGAATCTCGACGGTGAACGTGTCGCCGGCGCTGCGCCCCTCGAGCGCCTCTTCCAGCCCGCGGATGATCGAACCACTGCCGTGCATGTAGACCAGCGGATCGTGGCCACGGGTCGTGGCGATCTGCGCGCCGGCGGTGTCCGACAGCGTGAAGTGGACCGTGGCGACACGACGGTGTGCGATTTCCATCGGCGGTTCCTGCTGGGCGATGGCGCATGGTCGCGCGGCCGCCGTGAAGGGCGCAAGCCGGCGCTGGCGCCAGGCCGTGGCCCTGCCTATGCTGCGCGCATGAGCGGCTACTGCGACATCGCCCCCGGCCATCCGCTGCACGGGCCCTACCACGACACCGAGTACGGCTTTCCGCAGCGCGAAGAGGCGGTGCTGTTCGAGCGCCTGTTGCTGGAAATCAACCAGGCCGGGCTGAGCTGGGAGACGGTGCTGCGCAAACGCGCGGGCTTCCGCGCCGCCTACGACGGGTTCGACGTCGATGCGGTCGCCGGCTACGGCGAGGCCGACCGCGCGCGCCTGATGGCCGACCCGGCGATCATCCGCAACCGGCTCAAGATCGACGCGGCGATCCACAACGCCCAGGTCGTGCAGCGCATGCGTGCCAGCCATGGCGGCTTCGCCGCGTGGCTGGACGCGCACGCCGACGAAGACGGCAAGCCACGGGACAAGGCCTCGTGGGTGAAGCTGTTCAAGCGCACGTTCCGGTTCACCGGCGGCGAGATCACCGGCGAGTTCCTGATGAGCCTGGGCTATCTGCCCGGCGCGCATCGCCCCGACTGCCCGGTCGCGCGCACGCTCGCCCGGCGATCGGCGCGATGACCGGACCTGGCGACGGTGCCGATCGCAGCGCCATCGCCCGAACGCATTCCGGCCGCTTACGCGGCCGGAATGGTGGCGACACTGCTGCGGCCTGGGCTCAGCCCTTGACCGCGGCCTGATAGCGGCGCTCGACCTCGTTCCAGTCGACGACGTTGTAGAACGCGGCGATGTAGTCGGGGCGGCGATTCTGGTACTTGAGGTAGTAGGCGTGTTCCCAGACGTCCAGACCCAGGATCGGGGTGTTGCCCGAGCCGATGCCCTGCATCAGCGGATTGTCCTGGTTGGCGCTGCTCTCGACCTTCAGCGTGCCGGCCTTGTCGACCGACAGCCAGGCCCAGCCGCTGCCGAAGCGGCTGATCGCGGCCTTGGTGAAGGCTTCCTTGAACGCGTCGAAGCCACCCAGGTCGCTGTCGATGTGCTTGGCGACATCGCCGACCGGCGCGCCGCCGCCCTTGGGCGACATCACCGTCCAGAACAGCGAGTGGTTGGCATGACCGCCAGCGTTGTTGCGCAGCGGGCCGCGCTTGTCCTCGGGCAGCTTGTCGAGGTTGGCCACCAGCTCTTCGACCGGGCGATCCGCCCACTCGGTGCCTTCGAGCGCGGCGTTGGCGTTGTTGATATAGGTCTGGTGGTGCTTGGTGTGATGGATCTCCATCGTCTTGGCGTCGATGTGCGGCTCGAGCGCGTCGTAGGCGTAGCCAAGTTCGGGAAGGGTGTAGGCCATCAGCGGAACTCCTCTGTATGAATGCGCCATTGTCCTCCGGCGGAGGTCAAACTGGCGACAAGGCCCGGCCACAATACGCGCAGCACGGGCGAGATCGGAACAACGCAGCGTTTCGCGACACGCGCAGCAGGCAAGACCCGCGAGCGCGTGCCCGACGCGCTTAGCGCAGTTGCGCCTGGATCCGCTGCGCGCGGCGCGCCGGATCGGGGTGGCTGGACAGCATGCCGGCCTTGGGGCCGCCGTCGTCGAGCTTCTGCAATGCGGTCACGGCCGCCTGGGCATTGAAGCCGCCGCGCTGCAGCAGTCCCAGACCATAACCGTCGGACTCGAGCTCGTTGGACTGCGAGTGCTGCGCCTTGATCACGTCTTCGACGACGCCACCCAGCTCGGACGCCGCCAGGCGGCCGGCGGCGTTGTCGGTGCTCGCCACGCCCTTGCGCGCGGCCTGGGCGAGGTAGGCGGTCCGGAACCGGGCCTTGCTGTGGCCGTGTTTGACATGGCCGATCTCGTGCCCGATGACGAAGCGCAGTTCGTCGTCGTCCATCGTGTCCATCAGCCCGCTGAACACCCGGACCGAGCCGTCGGGCAAGGCGAACGCGTTGATCTCAGGCGTCCGGTAGACCTTGAAGTTGAGCCTCAGGTCGGCATCGTTCTCCCAACCCGCGACCAGGCGCGATAGCCGCTGCGCGTAGGGATCGTTGGCGGGCGCGACCAGGTTTTCGGCATCGTAGGCGACCGCGGCTTCGGCGCCGAGCGTGGCGATGTCGGCATCGCTGAGCGTCAGGCCCTTGACGACGTCGCTGCCAACATCCAGCGCGGTCTGCGCGCGGCCGCCGCCCAGCCCCTTGAGCCGGTCAAGGGCGCTCTGCGCGTGCGCGGCCGAGACCGCCGCGGCCAGCAGCGAAACGGCCAGGACGCAGCGGGGAACGAAGTGGTGCATGGTGCTTCCTTGTAATGGGATGGCTCGACGACGCGCACCGGGCCCGTCGCCGCGCGCGGATTTTCGGCCGCACGCGCCTCGCCGATCAAGCGGCTGGCACACACCTCAGCGGACCTCGGCGACTTCCACCCCATCCAGGCCCTGGGCCAGCGTGCGCGCATCGCCGCCCTGGGCGAGTTTGATGCGCAGGCGCACCTCGTTGGCCGAATCGGCGTAGCGCAGCGCGTCCTCGTAGGAGATCTCGCCGGCCTGATAGAGCTCGAACAACGACTGGTCGAAGGTCTTCATGCCCAGGTTGGTCGACTCTTTCATGATCTCCTTGAGCTTGGGGATCTCGCCTTCGCGGATGTAGTCCTGCACCAGCGGCGTCCCGAGCAGGATCTCCATCGCCGCGCGCCGGCCCTTGCCGTCGGGCGTGGGGATCAATTGCTGGGCGATGACGCCCTTGAGGTTGAGCGACAGGTCCATCAGCAACTGGCTGCGCCGATCCTCGGGGAAGAAGTTGATGACCCGGTCCATCGCCTGATTGGCGTTGTTGGCGTGCAGGGTGCACAGCACCAGATGCCCGGTTTCGGCGAAGGCGATCGCGTGGTTCATGCCCTCGCGGGTGCGCACCTCGCCGATCATGATCACGTCGGGGGCCTGGCGCAGGGTGTTCTTGAGCGCGGCCTCCCAACTATCGGTGTCGATGCCGACTTCGCGCTGGGTGATGATGCAGCCGGCGTGCCGGTGCACGAACTCGATCGGATCCTCGATCGTGATGATGTGGCCGGTCGAGTTCTGGTTGCGGTAGCCGATCATCGCCGCCAGCGACGTCGATTTGCCGGCGCCAGTGCCGCCGACCATGATCACGATGCCGCGCTTGGTCATCGCCAGCGTCTTGACCACCGCCGGCAGGTTCAGTTCCTCGATCGTCGGGATGTGGGTCTCGATGCGCCGCAGCACCATGCCGACCTGGTTGCGCTGGTAGAAGCACGAGATGCGGAACCGGCCCACGCCGGAGACGCCGATCGCGAAGTTGCATTCGTGCGTGCGCTCGAACTCCTCGCGCTGCGGCGGCGTCATCACGTTGAGCACCATGTCGCGCGCCTGCTGCGGCGTGAGCGGCGTCTGGGTGATCGGCGTGATCTTGCCGTGCACCTTCATCGACGGCGGCAGGCCGGCAGTGATGAACAGGTCCGACGCCCGCTGGTGGGCCATCAGCTTGAGGAACGAAGTGAAGTCGAGGCTGCTCATCTGTGCTCCTGCGGAGCCGGGATTGGTCATGGGTGATCGGTGAGTCGAACGAGCGGCAGCCGCGCTTCGCCTTGATGCATCACGCTTCACGCATCGCGGCTATTCGAAAAGTCGCTTGTCCTTCGCATTTTCCTTCGCCTGAGCGCGCGCGACGACGCCGCGCCTGACCAGGTCCTGGAGATGCTGGTCAAGGGTCATCATGCCCGACTGCTGGCCGGTCTGGATCGCCGAGTACATCTGCGCGACTTTGTCCTCGCGGATCAGGTTCCGGATCGCCGGGATGCCTACCATGATCTCCCACGCCGCGGTGCGGCCCCCGCCGACCTTCTTGAGCAGCGCCTGGGAGATCACCGCGCGCAGCGATTCGGACAGCATCGAGCGCACCATCGCCTTCTCCCCGGCCGGAAAGACGTCGATGATGCGGTCGATGGTCTTTGCCGCCGAACTGGTGTGCAGAGTGCCGAACACCAGGTGGCCGGTCTCGGCCGCGGTCAGCGCCAGACGGATCGTCTCCAGGTCGCGCAACTCGCCGACCAGGATGTAATCGGGGTCCTCGCGCAGCGCCGAGCGCAGTGCCTCGTTGAAGCCGTGGGTGTCGCGGTGGACTTCGCGCTGGTTGACCAGGCATTTCTGCGAGGTGTGCACGAACTCGATCGGATCCTCGACCGACAGGATGTGCGCGTACTCGTTCTTGTTGATGTGGTCGAGCATCGCCGCCAGCGTGGTCGACTTGCCCGAGCCGGTCGGCCCGGTCACCAGGATCAGGCCCTGCGGCTGGTCGATCAGCTGGCGGAAGATCGGCGGGCAGTTGAGGTCGTCAAGAGTCAGCACCTCGGACGGAATCGTGCGGAACACCGCGCCGGCGCCGCGGTTCTGATTGAACGCGTTGACGCGGAACCGCGCCAGTCCGGGGATCTCGAACGAGAAGTCGACCTCGAGGAACTCCTCGTAGTCGCGCCGCTGCTTGTCCGACATGATGTCGTAGATCAGCGCGTGCACCTGCTTGTGGTCGAGCGCGGGAATGTTGATACGCCGCACGTCGCCATCGACGCGGATCATCGGCGGCAGACCGGCCGAAAGATGCAGGTCGGAGGCCTTGTTCTTGACCGAGAACGCCAACAGTTCGGCGATGTCCATGGTTCCCTCGTTGGTGGTCCGGCAGCGGCGCAGGCCGGCGGCGACTGGCGCCTCCCGGTGTCCGGCGGCAGTATAGACCTCGCCGTCGCAGCCCCAATGCGGCCGCGTCGCCGGACTGCGCGGCGCGGCATCCGGGGCGGCGCCCTTCCTGCCGTTCCGGACTCCTCATGCCCCAAACCTCCGTCTCCGATACCGCCACCGCGACCGCTTTCGTGGGCGGCGGCAACATGGCACGCAGCCTGATCGGCGGGCTGCTCGCGCGCGACACCGACCCGCGCACGATCCGCGTCGCCGATCCCAATGCCGGCACCCGCGACGCGCTCGCACGCGACTTCGGCATCCTGACGTTCGAGACCGCCGCTGAGGCTGTCGCCGGCGCCGGGACCTGGGTGCTGGCGACCAAGCCGCAGGTGCTGCGCGGGGTTTGCGAAGCGCTCGCGCCGCTGGCCGCCGAAGCGCGTCCGCTGGTGCTGTCGATCGCGGCGGGCATCACCGCCGCACAGCTCGAGCGCTGGCTCGGCGGCGGGGTCGCGGTCGTGCGCACGATGCCCAACACCCCCGCCCTGCTCGGCGCTGGCGTGACTGGCCTGTTCGCCAATGCCCAGGTCGACCCCGCCGGGCGCCAGCGCGCCGATGCCCTGCTGCGCAGCGCCGGGCCCACGGTGTGGATCGAGGACGAAGCGCGCATGGACGCGGTCACCGCGGTCTCGGGCAGCGGCCCCGCCTATGTCTTCCTGCTCGCCGAGGCCATGGAAGCGGCAGCGGTCGCCCAGGGCCTGCCGGCTGCCGACGCGCGCACGCTGGTACTGCAGACCGTGCTCGGCGCGGCGCGCATGCTCACCGAGAGCGACGAGGCACCTGCCGCGCTGCGCCAGCGCGTGACCTCGCCCGGCGGCACCACGCAGGCGGCGATCGAGACCTTCGAGGGCGGCGGGCTGCGCGCACTGGTCGCCGAGGCGATCGCCAGCGCGGCGCGACGCGGTGCCGAACTGTCGGCCGCCAATGACTGAGCACTGGCGACCGCTGGCGGCCATGCTGGCGCTGGCGCTCGCCGCCTGCGGCGCCGAACCGTCCACGCCGCCGGTCGCCAGCGGCGGCGGCAACACCCTCGCGATGCCCGAACGCGCCCTGCTCGGCACCGCCGAGGTCGAGGCCAGCGTCGTGCCGACTGCGCGCATCTCCGAGGCCGCCGCGCGCCAGTACGGCATCGACCGCGGCGACGACCGCGTGCTGGTATTGGTCAGCGTCCGCGACGGCGACGCCACGCCGCCGGTGACCGTGACCGGCCATGCGCGCGACCTGCGCGGTATGCGTCAGTCACTGACGTTCGCAGCGGTCACCGTTGACGGGCAGATCGATCATGTCGCCACCGCACGCGCGTCCGGCCCCGACACCTTGCGGCTGGAGCTCGAGGTCGCGGGCACCGACGGCGTCCGCACCGTGCTGCGTTTCAGCCGCGAGATCCCACGCTGACGACGCGCAGGTTCCACGGGCGCCGCGGCGAGGCCGCGGCCCCGTATCTGCGGTCTCAGTAGCCGACGCTGATGCGCTGGCGCGGATGCGCGGGACGTTCGATTTCGTCGGCGAACGCGATGGCGTAATCCTCCATCGAAATCGCGCTGCGGCCCTGGCCATCGACCGGCAGGCTGTTGCCGCCGACCCGGAACACGCCGGTGCGCTCGCCGGGCTCGAACACGGCCGCCGGCGAGACGAAGGTCCAGTCAAGGTCGGCGACATCGCGCAAGGCGCGCAGGAACACAAGGCCGGCAGCCGCTTCGGCGCGATAGGCCTCGGGGAACTCCGGGGTGTCGATCAAGGCGACACCCGGCGCGACCTCCAGACTGCCGGCGCCGCCGACGACCAGCAGCCGCGGCACACCGGCCGCACGGACCGCGTCGACGACAACCTGGGCGCTCGGTCCCCCGTCGAAGCGGGCGGCGCCGACCACCACGTCGTGCCCGGCCAGCACCGGCGCAAGCGACTCGCGACGCGAGGCATCGGCGGAGTGCAGACTCAACCCTGCCTGCGGGGGGACATCGGCGGTGTTGCGGGCGATGCCGGTCACGCGGTGACCACGCGCGAGCAGTTCGCGCGCAAGGCGCGATCCGGCCCGACCGGTCACGCCGACAATGGCGATGCGTTGCATTGGGGGATTCTCGAAACTGGGGCCTGCATGCTAGTGCGCGGGTCGCCGCGGGGGGGATGACGGCCGCGCAAAGCAGCGTTCCGCTCCCTGAGCGGGCGCCCTGCCCGACCCCAGGCCTACGGATAGAGCATCCGCTTGCGGCAGTTGCCAGCGGCATCGCATTCGTAGAGCCAGCGCTCGTGCAGGCGATAGTCGGCGCCGTACCAGAACTCCATCCGGTCGGGACGGACACGCAGGCCCGACCAGCGCGGCGGGCGCGGCACGTCACGTCCTTCGAACTCGCGGGCGACCTCGTCGAGCCGCTGCTCGAAGGTCGCGCGATCATCGAGTTCCTCCGACTGCCGCGAGGCCCAGGCCCCGAGCTGGCTGCCACGCGGACGCGACGCGAAGTACGCGTCGGCCTCGTCGTCGCCGACGATCACCACCGGCCCCTCGATGCGGACCTGCACGCCGTGGCGCACACGCGGCCAATGGAACAGCAAGGCCGCCTGCGGATTGTCCTGCAGCTCACGGCCCTTGCGGCCATCGAGATGGGTGTAGAACACGAACCCGCGCTCGTCCCAGGCTTTGAGCAGCACAATCCGCGCCGAGGGGCGCCCGTCGAGGGCGGCGGTGGCGACGGTCATCGCGGTGCGGTCGGGTTCGCCGGCCGCGGCGGCCTCGTCGAACAGCACGGAGAACGTGGACAGGGCTTCGGTCAACAAGGCGGCGCAGGGCGTGGTCATATGCCGATCATCGCGCCGCCGCGTCGCGATGTCGAACGTCGGCGCGCAGTTCGTCACTGGCGGCGTCGACGCTCGGGTATCGTGCCGCGATGGCCACCCCGCCCTCGCCCACGCCATGGCCCGACGCGCTCGTCGCGCGCGTGCTCGACGACGCTTTACGGCACGATGCGCGCGTGCTCGGCCTCAGTGGCCTGCAGGGCACAGGCAAATCGACGCTGGCCGCCCAGCTCGCAGCCGCCGGTCAGGCGCGCGGCCTCGCGATCGCAGTGCTCTCGCTCGACGACCTCTATCTCGACCGCCAAGCCCGGCAGACCCTCGCCCGCACGGTGCATCCGCTGCTCGCCACCCGTGGCCCGCCGGGCACGCACGAAGTCGCGCTGGGCTGCGCGCTGCTCGATACGCTGCGCGCAGGCGGCACCGCCCGGTTGCCGCGCTTCGACAAGGGGTGTGACGACCGGCGGCCGGCGGCGGAGTGGGCGAGCGCCGGCCCGGTCGCGCTGACCGTGTTCGAGGGCTGGTGCCTGGGCGCGACCCCCGAGCCTGCGGGCGCGCTCGCCGCGCCGATCAACGCGTTGGAGCGCGACGAGGATCCCGACGGCACCTGGCGCCGCTGGTGCAACGCCGCGCTTGCCCGCGACTACCCCGCGCTGTGGCGGCGCGTGGACCGGCTGCTATTCCTGCAGCCGCCCGGTTTCGAGGTGGTGCCGGCCTGGCGCTGGCAGCAGGAGCAGGCGCTGCGCAGTGCGACGCCCGATCGGGCGGGCATGGACCGTGCCCAGGTCGAACGCTTCGTGCAGCACTACGAGCGCGTCAGCCGACGGCTGCTGCATACGTTGCCGGACACGGCCGATGTCGTGATCGCGCTGGACACGCAGCGGCGCGTGCGCCTGCCCGACTGACCGGCCCGCGCCGGCAATGACCCGCGGCCGGCAGCGATGCGGTGCGCACCGCTGCTAGGATTCGGCCATGCACTGTGCTCCCAACCTCGTGCTCGTCGGTCCGATGGGCGCCGGCAAGTCGTCGATCGGCCGCCGCCTGGCGGCTCGTTTCGGGCTGGCGTTCGTCGACGTCGACCACGAGATCGAGGTCCGCACCGGCGCGACGATCGCCATGATCTTCGACTGCGAGGGCGAAGCGGGCTTCCGCGCGCGCGAACAGGCGGCACTGGCCGCGGTGCTCGAAGGCACGCGCCAGATCGTCGCGACCGGCGGCGGCGCAGTCCTCGACGCCGAGAACCGGCGGCGCATGCGCGCGCGCGGCTTCGTGGTCCACATGCACGCCGATGTCCAGACCCAGCTCGCGCGCCTGGACCGCGACCGGGCACGGCCGTTGATCGCCGGCGACGATCGCAGCGACGTGCTGCATCGGCTGGCGCAGGCGCGCGCGCCGCTGTATGCGCAGGCCGCCCATCTGCGCTTCGACACCGGCGCCTACGGCTGCGCGGAAGCCGCTGCCGCACTCGGCCACCTGGTCGAAACCTACTGGCGCCCCGCCACGTCCCCGACACCGGATCCGCCGGCCGCATGAGCGCCGCCTCTCCATCCCCACGCCCCTTGCCTGAGCTGCGCCGCGTCGATGCCGCAGGCCAGGCCCCACGCGCAACCGAGCCCTCCCCCATGTCCTCACCGCTTCGTGAAGTCGCCGTCGCCGGCGAACGCCCCTACACCATCCACATCGGCCCGGCGCTGCTCGACGACGGCGCGCTGCTCGCCCGGCACGTGCGCGGCGGCGAGGCGATGCTGGTCAGCGATCGCCACGTCGCCCCGCTCTACGCCGACCGGGTCGCCGCCGCGCTGCAGGCCGCCCGGCCGGACCTGCGCCTGCATCGCCATGTGTTGCCGGCCGGCGAATCGGCCAAGACCCTGGCCCATTTCACCCAGGTCGTCGATGCGATGGCACAGGCGCGGCTGCGCCGAGACGCGACGCTGTTCGCCCTGGGCGGCGGCGTGATCGGTGACCTGGCCGGCTTCGCCGCCGCGTGCTGGATGCGCGGCATCGACTGCGTGCAACTGCCGACTACGCTGCTGGCCATGGTCGATTCGTCGGTGGGCGGCAAGACCGCGGTCGACCTGCCGCAGGGCAAGAACCTGGTCGGTGCCTTCCATCCGCCGCGCGCGGTCATCGCCGATACCGCCGCGCTGCGCACCCTGCCCGGGCGCGAACTGCGCGCAGGGCTCGCCGAAGTGGTCAAGTACGGCGCGATCGCCGATGCGCCGTTCCTCGACTGGCTCGATGCGCAGGCTCCGGCGCTGCTGGCGATGGACGAGGCCGCGCTGGCCGAGGCGGTCGCGCGCAGTTGCGCGCACAAGGCCGCGATCGTCGCGCGCGATCCGTTCGAGCACGGCGAGCGCGCCTTGCTCAACTTCGGCCACACCTTCGGCCACGCCATCGAGACCGAGCAGGGCTACGACGGACTCAACCACGGCGAGGCGGTCGCGGTCGGCATGGTGCTCGCCGCACGTCTGTCGGAAGCGCTGGGCCTGTCGCCGGCCGACGACACCGCGCGCCTGATCGCGCTGCTGTCCCGCCTGCAGTTGCCGGTCGCGCTGCCGACAGACCTCGCCCCCGAACGCCTGCTGGCGCATATGCGGCTCGACAAGAAGGCCCAGGCCGGCGGCCTGCGCTTCATCGTCTGGTCCGGCGCCGGTCGCGCGCAGGTCCTGGCCGACGTGCCCGAAAGCGCGGTGATCGGCGTGCTACGCGCCGGCTAAGCGCCACTGCGACATCGCGTCTCCCCCGATGACGGGCCCGCGCCCTGCCTGCGCCCCGTACAATGCCGCCCATGCGAGTGCTGCTGCAACAACCGGCCCAGGGCCACGAGGCCGCGCGTTTCGTCCAGCTGATGCTGCAGCCTGACCTGCTCGGCGGCTGGACGCTCGTGCGCGAATCGGGGCAGATCGGCGGGCGCAGCCAGTTGCGCAGCCAGCAGTACGCCGACGAACCTAGCGCGCTGGGGGCGCTCGAACGCGCGCGAGACACCCAACTGCGGCGCGGTTTCCACCTGGTCGGCACACACGCAGCGACGATGCCGTCCGCCCCCTGATGCCCGCGCGGCGCATGCCGACGCACCGAGTAAGGAAGAACGCCTTGTCCGCACCTCTGAAGAACGACCGCTTCTTGCGCGCCCTGCGTCGCGAGCCCGTGGACCGCACGCCGGTCTGGCTGATGCGCCAGGCCGGGCGCTATCTGCCCGAGTACCGCGAGACCCGTCGCCAGGCCGGCAGCTTCCTGGGCATGGCCAAGCAGCCGGAGATCGCCTGCGAAGTCACGCTGCAGCCGCTGCGCCGTTTCCCGCTCGACGCGGCGATCCTGTTCTCCGACATCCTGACCATCCCCGATGCGATGGGCCTGGAACTGTACTTCGTCGAGGGCGAAGGCCCGAAGTTTCGCCATCCGGTGCGCGACGCGGCGGCGATCGCCCGGCTCGGCGTGCCGGACATGGAGACCGAGCTGCGCTACGTGATGGACGCAGTGCGGCTGATCCGCCGCGAGCTCGACGGCGCGGTGCCGCTGATCGGGTTTTCAGGCAGCCCGTGGACGCTGGCCTGCTACATGGTCGAGGGCGGCGGCAGCAAGGATTTCGCGCGCATCAAGGCGATGGCACTCAACGATCCGCAGGCGCTGCATGCCCTGCTGTCGGTCAACACCGACGCGGTGATCGCCTACCTGGCCGCACAACGCGCCGCCGGCGCGCAGGCGCTGCAGGTGTTCGACACCTGGGGCGGCGTGCTGAGCCCGGCGATGTACCGTGAGTTCTCGCTGCCGTACCTGGCGCGCATCGCCCAGGAAATCGAGCGCGGCGACGGCGCCGACCGCGCACCGCTGATCCTGTTCGGCAAGGGCACCGCTGCCTATCTCGACGAACTCGCACAGACCGGCGCCGACGGCGTCGGCGTGGACTGGCTGATCGAACTCGGCGATGCCGCGCGCCGCACCGGCGGCCGCGTCGCCCTGCAGGGCAACCTCGACCCGGCGACGCTGTACGGCGCGCCCGAGGCGATCCGCCGCGAAGTCCGACGTGCGCTCGACAGCTACGCGGTCGGCAACCAGGGCTCGCGCGACGGCCACGTGTTCAACCTCGGCCACGGCATGTCGCCGGACATGAATCCCGACCACGTCGCCGTGCTCGTCGACGAGGTGCACGCCTACAGCGCGCGCTGACGGTCAACCCGCCGGCAATGCCACCACCGCCCCCGGCGCGCAGGGATACAGCCGCACGCTCGGCGACGGTGCGATCGGCAGGCCACCGGCGAACGCGGTGAACGCCGGCAGCAGGCCGGCGTCGTGTGCAAACACGAAGGCCGGCAGACGCGGCAGGCCCGGTAGGCGCACCACCGGATGCAGATGCCCGCCGAGCCGATAGCCCGCGACGTCGACGGCGACCGCATCGTCGACGTCGTGCACGAACACGAACGGCGGCGCGTGCAACAGCGCACCGTGCAGATGCAGGCCAAGCGTGCGCGCCAGCTCGGGCGCGGCGCGCAGGGCGCGATCGTGGTTGCCGCCGACCAGTTCGACCGACAGCGTCGGATGGCGGGCCCGCCATGCCTGCCAGGCTGCACGCCACGGTGCATCGCGCGCACCGGCATGCAGCAGGTCGCCGAGCACCAGTAATCGCGTCGCGCCGCTGGCTTTGATCAGCCTGTCGAGCCGTTCGAGATCGTGCTCGGTGCCGCCACGCGGCAGCGCGATGCCGGCCTCGCGAAAGTGCTGCGCCTTGCCCAGATGCACGTCGGCCACGACCAACGTGCGCTGCCGCGGCCACAGCAGCGCACGCTCGGCGAACAACCGCAGCGCTTCGCCGGCGATCTCGATCTCCAACACGCTGTCAGCCACGGTTGCGCCGCTCCAGTTGCGCGGCCGCGCGCTGCACCCGCGTGCGCCAGTCCTCGGTGCTGAGCTGGCCGCGCATCGACTCGGCCCACAGCGGAAACGACAGCGGGGTGAACGTGCGCAACGAGTGCAGGTCGAGTGTGCGGGCGCTGCAGTCCTCCAGCGTGGTGCGCAGTTGCACCACATCCAGCTGCGCGGCGAACACCTCGCGCTCGGCCAGCGCCAGCAGCATGTGATCGGGATCGTGCCGGCGCAGCACATCGAACAGCAGACCGCTGGAGGCCTGCAGCTGGCGCATCGAGCGTGGCGCGCGTCCCGGCAGCGACGGCGGCAGCAGACCGGCGACGCGGGCGATGTCGCGGAACTGACGGCGGGCGAACTCGGCCAGGTTCAGACTCTCGCGCAGGTCGTCGATCAAGGCCGCGGGCGAGAGCATCGTCTCGACATCGAGCGCATCGAGCTCCACCTCCTGCGCCGGTGAGAGTACGAAGCCGTAATCGTTGGCGGCGAATGAGAAGCTGTTGGCGCGCAGGCGGCCCCAGCGCAGCGCCAGCAGCGCGGCCAGCCCCTCGTGCACCTGACGCCCGGCGAACGGAAACACGAACAGGTGGCGCGCACCGCGCGCGCGGATCCACTCCACCAACAGGCGGTTCGGCGCCGGCAGCGCCGACAGCCGTTGCTGCAGATCGAGCAGCCGCCCGATCGCGCGCAGCTCCGGTGCATCGCGTGGGCCGGCGAACACGCGCTCGACCTCGTGCGCCAACGTGCCCGACAGCGACATCCGGCCGCCTTGCCACTTGGGCACCGTGCCGCTGCCGGCCTTGGCCACGCGCACGTACGCGGTCATGTCTTCCAGCCGCACCAGCTCCAGCGTGCGGCCGGCGAACTGGAACCGGTCGCGCGGTCGCAATCGACCGACGAAACTTTCCTCGACCGAACCCAGACCGCCGCCGCGCAGCAGCTTCACGCGTACCGCGCCGTCGCTGGCGATTGTGCCGATTGACAGGCGATGGCGCAGCGCGATGCGTCGGTCCTCGACCCGATAGACGCCGTCCTCGCCGCGCACCACGCGGCGGAAATCAGGGTAATGCGCCAACGCCGCGCCGCCCTGGACGATGAAATCGAGCACCGCACGCCAGGCCAGCGGATCGAGCGCGCGGAACGCATGGGTGCCGCGGACCTCGTCGTAGAGTGCATCGGCCTCGAAGCCGCCGCCCAGCGCCAGCGTCACGCAGTGCTGGGCCAGCACATCGAGGCTGAGCACCGGCGGCGGACGCGATTCGATCGTGCCGGCCGCGACCGCTGCGCGGGCCGCGGCGTACTCGACCAGTTCCAGCGCGTGAGTCGGCACGCAGACCACGTGCCCGGCCTCGCCGGGGCGGTGACGCGCGCGTCCAGCGCGCTGCAACAGCCGCGACACGCCTTTCGGGCTGCCGATCTGCAGCACCTGGTCGACGGCGGGAAAGTCGACGCCGAGATCGAGGCTGGAGGTGGCAACCACGCAGCGCACGCTGCCTGCGCGCAGCCCCTGCTCGGCGGCCGCACGCAGCTTCGGGTCGAGCGAACCGTGATGCAGCGCCAGCGTCTCGGGCGCCTCCGGCCACACCGCCGACAGCGCGCGATGCCACAGTTCGGCTTGCGAACGCGTGTTGGCGAACAACAGGCTGGTGCGTTCGGCCATTAGCCGCTCGAGCACACGCGGCAACTGCGCCAGTCCGAGGTGGCCGGCCCATGGGAAGCGTTCGTCCTCGCCCGGCAGCAGCGTGTCGAGCGTGAAGCGCTTGGGCGCCACACCTGCGACCACCTGCGCCTGGGGGCAATGCGGCAGCAGCACATCGCGCGCCTGCTCGAGGTTGCCGAGCGTCGCCGAGACGCCCCAGATGCGCAGCGCCGGCTCGAGCCGGCGCAATCGTGCCAGCGTCAATTGCAGCAGCACGCCGCGCTTGTTGCCGAGCAGTTCGTGCCATTCGTCGACGATCACGCAGCGCACCGAGGCCAGCAAGGGCGCGGTATCGGCATAGGACAGCAGCAGCGACAGCGATTCGGGCGTGGTCACCAGCACTTCGGCCTGGCCGCTGCGCGCCAGCCGCCGGTCGCGTGCGCTGGCGTCGCCGGTGCGCATCGCGACCGTCCAATCCAGCCCCAGCGCCTCGATCGGCGCGCGCAGCGCACGCACCGTGTCGACCGCGAGCGCGCGCAGCGGCGTGATCCACAGCACCTGCAGCCTGCGGCCTGCGTCCTTGCCGCCACGCGCGGTCGGCTTCGCCGATGCTGCGCGCGGACTGGCCGCAACGCGCGGGCGCGTGGCCAGTGCCTCGAGCAAGGGCCCGCCGAAGGCCGCCAGGGTCTTGCCGCTGCCGGTCGGGGTCTGCAGCAGGCCCGACTCGCCGGCCAGATAGCGGCGCCAGACCTCGCGCTGGAACGGCGCCGGACGCCAGCCCTGGGCGGCGAACCAGGCGCGCAGCGGCGCATCGGGACCGCGCAGCCGGGTCATCGCCACCGGCCTGGCCACGGCCCTGCGCGCCGCGGGCGACCGCACTCGCCGGACGCCACCGTCACCGTCACCGTGCGAGCGCCTGCAATGTCTCGAGCCGATCGGCCTCTGCGATCGGCTTGTCGCGGCGCCAGCGCAGGATGCGCGGAAAGCGCACGGCGATACCGGACTTGTGCCGGCTCGAGCGATTGACCGCTTCGAAGCCGAGTTCGAACACGTGATGCGCGGTGACCGAACGTACCGGTCCGAAGCGCTCCAGGGTATGCGCGCGGATCCACTTGTCGAGCGCGAGGATTTCGCGGTCGTCGAGCCCCGAATAGGCCTTGGCGACCGGGACCAGGGTGTCGCCGTCCCACAGCGCGAAGGTGTAGTCGGTGTAGAGCGTGCTGCGCCGGCCGTGGCCGGCCTGCGCGTAGATCAGCACCGCGTCGATGGTCAGCGGGTCGATCTTCCATTTCCACCAGTCACCGCGACGCCGGCCGGCTTGGTAACGGGCATCGACACGCTTGAGCATCAACCCCTCGACGCCGCGCGCGCGCGCATCAGCGCGCAGGGCCGCGGCCTGCGGCCAGTCGGCAGCGTCCACGCGCGGCGAAATCACGATGCGCGGATCGTCGTGCTCGGCAACCAATGCCTCGAGCATCGCCCGACGCTCGGTCTGCGGCCGGTCGCGCCAGTCCTCACCGTCGAGTTCGAGCAGGTCGTAGACCTGCACGCGCACCGGCGTGTCGGCGAGCGTCTTGGGCCCGGGCTTGCGGCGCTGGATGCGGGTCTGCAGCGCGGTGAACGGCATCGGCGCAGGTTCGCCCGGCCGCCAGGCCAGCAGCTCGCCGTCGAACACGCAGTCGCGCGGCAACGTCAGCGCCGCGGCCTCGATCTCGGGAAAGCGCCCGTCGAGACGTTCCTCGCCACGCGACCACAGCGCGATGTCCGCGCCGCGGCGGATCAGTTGCAGGCGGATGCCGTCCCATTTCCATTCCAGCAGCCAATCGTCGATCGGGCCGAGCGCACGCGCGACCGCGTCGGGATCATTGGCCAGCGCCGGCGCCGCCACATCCACATCCGGATCCACATCCGGATCCACATCCAGATCCACATCGGGAGCCGCCTCGGCGTCCGAGCCCTCGCTCGCCGCGTCGGGACGCAGCGCCTGCTCCAAGGGCGAAGCGAGGAAGAACGGATACGGCTGGCGCCGGTCGCTGGGCAATTCGTCGGGCGAGAGCAGGTCGCGCAGGAACTGCGCGCTCGGCGTCCAACTGCCGAGCATGCGCTGGGCGATGCGCGCGATGTCCAGCCCGCTCATCTCCGCCAGCGCCTGCTGGACCAGTCGCTGCGAGACGCCCACGCGCAGCGCGCCGGTCAACAACTTGTTGAACACCAGCCGCTCGTCGAAACACAGCGTGGCCCAGGCCTCGACCACCAGCGCGCGCCGGACCGCGGGGTCGCGATTGGCGACCGGGATCAGCCGCCGTTCGATCCATTCGGCCAACGAGACGTCGTCGGCCGGCGCGGCGGGATCGTCGAGCAGCAGCGCCAAGGTTTCGGCCAGGTCGCCGACCTGGTCGTAGCAGTCGTCGACCAACCAGTCGGGCAGAGCCGCGGCCTGGCCGATCCATTCGCGCAGTTCGCGGGTATTGGCGATGCGTCGCCCCGCACCGGCGACCTTGCCGCCGGCCAGCAGGAACAGCGCCCAGGCCGCATCGTGCGGCGGAGCCTCGCGGAAGTACGCGACCAGCGCCGCGCGCTTGTCGAGCGTGGCGGTGCTGCGATCGAGCTCCCGGTACAGCCGGGCAAAGCGTCTCATGCGCGCATCCTCCGGCGCCGGACGCTCATTCCTCGTCCCCGAAATCAGTGCGGAAGGCTTCGGCCGCGATGCCGCCCTCGCGCAGCGCGCGGATGATCGCATCGGTGTTGCCGTGGGTCGCGATCACCCGCGTGGCGCCGGTCTCGCGCACGGTCCGCATCAGATCTGGCCAGTCGGCGTGGTCGGACACCACGAAGCCGCGATCGTAGTTGCGACGGCGCCGGTTGCCGCGAATGCGCATCCAGCCCGATGCGAACCCCTGCTGCGCACGGCGGAACCGACGCATCCATGCGCTGCCGGCCGCCGATGGCGGCGCGATGACCAACCGGCCGGCAAAATCGGCCCCCCGATCGGTCTCGGCGACCGGCAGCGTGTCGAGCATCGCGATGCCGGCCCGCCGGTAGACCTCGACGCCGGCGGCGACCGCGCCGTGCAGCAGCGCGGGCCGATCGGTGTACGCCGCCAGTTCGGCCAGCACGCGCTGGGCTTTGCCCAGCGCATAACAGAACAGCACCGCCGCCTCGCCGCGCGTCTCGCATTGCGCGCGCCAGGCCTCGATCTCGCCTGCGACCTGTGCGGTGTCCGGCCAGCGGTAGACCGGCAGGCCGAACGTGGCCTCGGTGATGAACGTGTCGCAGCGCACGACCTCGAACGGGGCGCAGGTCGGGTCGTGCTGGCGCTTGTAGTCGCCCGAGGCGACCCAGACCTCGCCGTCGACCTCCACCCGCACCTGCGCCGAGCCCAGCACGTGGCCGGCCGGGTGCAGCGACACCGTGGCCGCGCCCATCTGGAACGGCGCCCCGTAGTCGTGCGCGACATAGATCTGTTCGCCCAGGCGCCACTCGAGGATCGGCAGCCCCGCGCGCGTGGTGTGGTAGGCGCCCATGCCGGTGCGCGCATGGTCGCCGTGGCCGTGCGTGATCACCGCGCGCGGCACCGGGCGCCACGGATCGATATGGAAATCGCCGGCCGGGCAGTACAGGCCCTCGGGGCGCAACTGGATGAGGTCGTCGCGCCGCCCTTTCGGCATGCGGGCGGTGGAAGACGGACGGAAGGCGGCCATGACGGCAGTCTGGCGACGCCGCCGTGCAGGCGGTGCCAAGCCGCCATTCAGTCCTCGCGGTCGTCCAGGCCGCCGCCTTCGTGGACCGGACGCCAGCTCTGGGCCAGGACGTCGGCCAGCATCTCGCCGGTCAGCGGCTTGCGCAGGAAGCCGTCGAAACCGGCCGCGCGCGCCGCCGGCTCGGCCTCGGCATCGGCGCGCGCGGTGACCGCGACCATTGGGCGGTCGAAGCCCTGGGCCCGCAGCATGCCCGCCAGTGTCAGGCCGTCGATGCCCGGCAGGTCCAGATCGAGCAGGGCGATGTCGAACGCCTGGGTCCGCACTTCGGTCAGCGCGGCGAGGCCGTGCATCGCATGTGCGACCCGGTGGCCCTGCGCCTGGAGCAGGCCCCGGATCACGTCGGCCACGGTCTGATCGTCCTCGACCAGTAGCACCACCAGCCCGACCGCCGCGGTGATGCGCTCGTGCCCCTCGAAGCGCGTGCGCCGCGGCGGCGTGACGACCTCGGCCAACGGCAGCACGACCGTGAACCGGGTGCCCTCGCCGAGGGTGCTCTCGACGTCGATACGGCCGCCCATCGCCAGCGACAGTTCCTGGCTGATCGCCAGCCCCAGGCCGCTGCCGCCGTAGCGCGCGGCGGTGCGCGCGCCGTCGGCCTGCTCGAAGCGCCGGAACAGCCGCTGACATTGCTCTGCGCTGAGCCCGGGGCCGGTGTCGCTGATCTGGAAGCACAGGCCCTCGGGCGGACGCGCAATCCGCAGCCCGACCCGCCCGTCGTCGGTGAATTTGATCGCATTGCCGATCAGGTTCAACAGAATCTGCCGCACCCGCACCGCATCGCCATGTACCCAGGCCGGCACGCCATCGTCGAAGGCGACCTCGAAACGCAGCGCCTTGTGCCGGGCCATCGGCGCGGACAGCGAGACGATGTCCTCGATCAATGCGCGCAGCTCGAACGGCTGCGGATCAAGCTCGAGCTTGCCGGCCTCGATCCGCGCCAGGTCCAGCGCGTCGTTGACCAGACGCATCAGATGGTCACCGGCGCGACGGATGGACTCAGTGTAGCCGCGCTGCCGGGCATCGAGCGGCGTGTCGAGCAGCAACTCGCTCATGCCCAGCACGCCGGTCATCGGCGTGCGGACCTCGTGACCGAGCGTGGCCAGGAAGCGGCTCTTGGCCAGCGACGCCTGTTCGGCGAGTTCGCGCTGGCGTCCGGCCAATTGCAGCTCCGCGCGTCGCCGCACACGCCGACGATAGATCGACGCGCCCCACAGCGCGACCAGCCCCATCGCGCAGATCAGCAGCGTCAGCGCCCACCAGGTCTGCCACCACGGCGGCAACACCCGGAACCGCAGTTCCTGCATCGGTGCGGCGTTGCCGTAAGCGTCGCTGGCGCGGATGCGCAGCACGTAGTTGCCCGATCGCAGACCCGAGAACACCCGGTCGCCGTTGGCGCCCTGGTCGACCCAGCCGGTATCCAGGCCCTGGAGCCAGGTCCAGTAGTGGTTCGAGCCCGGGTCGTCGTAGGCCAGCAGCCGGGCGGAGACGCGCAGCTCGCGGTCGTCGGGGAACAGTTCGGGACGAGCGCCCTCGAGCGGTTGCCACAGCCCATCGCGGCGCACGTCCAGGCCGAGAACGCGCAGCTTCGGCTCCTCGACCCGGCCGGTCTCTTCCGAGGCGGTATTGATGATGGCTACCGAGTCGACCGCGGTGCCGGCGGCGAGCAGGCCGCTGCTGCTCACCGCGATCGAGCGGAACAACATCTCCTGCGACGACAGACCGTGTTCGCTGCCGTAACGGCGCATGCGCCGGGCCTGCGGATCCCAGCGGTAGAGACCGCGCCGGGTGGAGACCCAGACACGTCCGCGCACGTCGACCGCCAGCCCCATCGGCATCACCGACGGCAGCCCCTCGCGCGTGCCGATCCGCTCCTGCCGCGCCCAGGTGCCGTCCGCGCGGTGCCAGCGTTCCAGTCCGTCGCGTCCGGCGGCCCAGACCGTGTCCTCGCCCTGCGCGGCGACCGCGTAGTAGGGCTGCTCTGCGCTGACGATCACGAATCGGCCGGCCTGCGGGTCGAAGTAACCCAGCCCCGGCACCGAGGCCGCCCAGGCAGTGTTGTCGGGCGCGACGTCGAAGCCGTAGACGCCTTCATGCACCAGAGGATCGTCGCCGGCCTGCCACAGCATGCGGCCGGTGTCGCCGTCGCGGTGCTCGACCCCGTAACCGCCCATGCTGCCGGTCCACAAGGTGCCGTCGGGCGCGGCACGCACGATGTTGTAGCCCACGCCGTGCGCGACCGAGGTGCCCGGCTCGCCTTCCCACTCGCTCAGGGTGCCGTCGCTGCCGTGTCGGAACAGGCCGCCGACATGGCCGATCCACAGCACGCCGCTGCGCGTCTCGGCCATGCCAAGGATGCGCTGGTTGGCCAGGCGCGCCCGCGCCTCGCCGTCGAGCCGGGAGACCTGCAGCGCCTGATCCACGTGCTCGACGACGCCGGTTTCCGATCCCAGCCACAGCCCGCCGTCGTTGGCCGGCGCGATCGTCGCGTAGCCGTGGCCCTGCAACCCGCGTTCGCCGCGCACCAGCTCGGCAACGTGCCGCCAATCCGAGCGCAGGAAGCCGACGCCCTCGCCCGGCGCCGATGCCCACAGCGCGCCGTCGGGCTGGAGGAACATCGCCCGCGCCGGGAACGGCCGCGAGGCGTCCCGACCGACCGGCACCGGGGTCGGGATGCCGTCCTCCGACAACCGCCACAGACCGCGGCGGGTGCCCAGCCAGTAGCCGCCGCGCGGATCGGCGAGCATCGACAGCACGCTGTTGGGCCGGGCGAACATGCCCGACCATGGCTGCCAGTGCCACTGCCCGTCGCGCATGCGCACGAACAGCCCGCGCGCGCTCGAGGCCCAGACTTCGTCGCCCATCGCCTGCACGTCGGTCACCGTCAGCGGTATGTCGCCGCCGGGCAACGGCTCGCGCCAGACTCGGCGGCCGTCGTAGCGGGCGAGGCCCGCCATCGTCGCGATCCACAACATGCCGTCGTTGTCGAACGACAGGCTGACGACGTTGTCGCTGGGCAGCGTGCGCGGGTCGTTGGGATCGTGGCGCAGATGCACGAAGCTACCGTCGGCGCGCAGGCCGTAGACACCGTCGGTGCCCAGGCCCATCCAGATCTCGCCCGGTCGGCTGGCAAAGTCCCAGACATCGCCGAGCCGCGCTTCGGGATGGGCGTCGATCCGATAGGGCCGGAAGCCCGCCGAGCGGTCGCGGTCCATTACCGCGACGCCGCCCTCCTGGGCCGCGACCCAGACGCGGTCTTCGTGGTCGACGTGCAACGCCTGCAGATTGTTGCCGGGGAAGGCATCCGCCGCTTCGGGGTCGTGCTGCCAGACCATGAATCCGGCACCGTCGTAGCGGGCCAGGCCGTCGGCGGTGGCGATCCACACGAAACCGTCGCTGTCCTGGGCGATGCCGGTGACATCGGACGTGGGCAGGCCGTCGGCGACGCCGAGCACCCGCAGGCGCGGCATCTCCGGCGTCGCGGCCAGGACACCGCAGACGAACGCCCAGATCAACGCCAGAGCGGCGACACGCTTCCACATGGGCCCGACATCCCTTCCCCCGCGGCCTTGCCCGCAACGCGCGATGCTCGCAACGCATCGTCCCGGATGCAAGCGGCACCGCGGCTGCGCGGCCATGCGATTCGTGCCTAGAATCCACGCACGCCGCCCGCGGCGACCGGAGCCTGAGACGATGCGACTGCCGCAGCGCCTGTTCGTCCCCTGCCTGCTGCTGGCGCTGGCCTGCGCGCCGGCAGCCGCGCGGCCGGCGCAGTACGCGCTCGACCCGGTGCACACCCGGGTGATGCTCGAGATCGAACACGCCGGCCTGTCGAAGGCGATCGGCACGGTATCGGGCAGCCAGGGGACGCTGGTCTTCGATCCTGCGGACTGGTCGAGCGCGCGGGTCGAGGTTTCGGTGCCGCTGGACCGCGTCGACTTCGGCGACGACCGCTGGAACCGCGCGGTCCGCGCGCGCAATCTGCTCGACACCGAGCGCCATCCGTCCGCCACGTTCGTCTCCAGCCGCATCGAACCGCGCGATGCCACGCATGCGATCGTCCACGGCACACTGACACTACGCGGCGTGTCCCGTGAGGTCGCGCTCGATGCGACATTCAACGCCGCGCGCCGCCACCCGATGCCGCCGTTCAGGCGCATGGTCGGATTCTCGGCCACCGCGCAGCTGTCGCGGGCTGACTTCGGCATCGACGCCTGGCCATCGATGATCGGTGACGCGGTCGGCCTGCGCATCGAACTCGAAGCGGTGCGCGAGCGCGAGCGCGGCGTGGGTCCCGACGATGCAGACGCGGATGCGGACGATGCCCACGACACGGCGGTCGGCACCGACACACCCGGAGATGAGACACCATGACGCTGAAGAATGTCGAGCGCTGGGGCGCGGTGAGCCAGCTGCTGCATTGGACCGTCGTGGTGCTGATCCTGGCGGTCGGCATCATCGGTCTGACGATGGGCGACATGCGGCCCAGCCCGACCAAGGTCCAGGTCTACGCGCTGCACAAGTCGCTGGGGCTGACGATCCTCGCGCTTGCGGTGCTGCGGCTGGCCTGGCGGCTGTTCGCCGGCGCGCCGCGGCCGGTGCCCGGCACCCCGCGCTGGCAGGACCGCATCGCCACCCTCACGCATTGGCTGCTGTATGCGCTGCTGTTGGCGATCCCGCTCAGCGGCTGGACCTTCAACTCGGCTGCCGGCTACCCGCTGCAGTGGTTCGGCCTGTTCAACCTGCCGGGGCTGGTCGCGCGCGACCCGGATCTGCGCGGCCTGGCCGGCCAGGTGCACGAATGGCTGTTCTGGACGCTGGTGGCGCTGGCGCTGCTGCATGCGGCCGCCGCGCTGTATCACCACCTGTTCCTGCGCGATGCCACGCTGGCACGGATGCTGCCGCGCGGCTGGTTGCGCTCCGTCTCCCCGCCCTCACCCCAGGACTGACCGATGCTCCCTGCTTCCCGCTTCCTGCTCGCGGCCGCGTTCGCCGTCGCGATGCCGCTCTCCGCCTCCGCTGCCGATTACGAGCAGGCCGCCGGTTCGTCGCTGGCTTTCGCCGGCAAGTACCAAGGCGAGGTGTTCACCGGCACGTTCCCCGACTTTCGCACCACACTCGCGTTTGACCCGGCCGACCTGACCGGCGCCAAGCTGGAAGTGACGATCCCGATCGCGACCGCGACCACCCGTAACGACGACTACGACGGCGAGATGCGCGGCGCGTCGTTCTTCGACGCCGGCCGCTTCGCCCAGGCCACCTACATCGCGACCCGGTTCCGCGACCTCGGCGATGGCCGCTACGCCGCCGACGGCGAGCTTGTGCTGCGCGGCGTACGCAAACCGGTCACGCTGACCTTCACCTGGACCCCGGGCCCGCGTCCGCTGCTGTCGGGCCGGGCGACCGTGCGTCGCCTGGATTTCGGCGTCGGCGGCGGTGAATGGGCCGACACCGGCACGATCCCCGACGAGATCGCGGTCGCTACGCGGGTGTATCTCAAGCCTGCGAACTGACGTCGCGTCGTCGGCAGGTCAGGCCAGCATCCGCCGCACCGCATCGGCGTCGAACGGCCAGTCCAGTTCGACGCCACGTCCGGCATCGCGCAGCACCGGCACGCGGCTGCCGTAGCGCGCCTCGAGCGCATCGTCATCATCGATGAAGACACTGTCGAACGCAGGCGCACGCGCCTGCGCCAGCACCGCGAGCGCGAGGTCGCACAGATGGCAGTCGTCGCGCTGGTACAGGATCAGGGCCGGGGTCGTCGTCATGCGGCGTCGCGTCAGGCATGGAACAGAAAGCGGGCCGTAGAATAGCGCGATGGCAGTCAGCACCTTCGACCTCTACAAGATCGGCATCGGGCCGAGTTCCTCGCACACGGTCGGGCCGATGCGCGCCGGTGCCCGCTTCGTCGCGCGCTGGCTGGCCGAGCCCGGCCGCCTGCACGAGGTTGTCCGCGTCCGCGCGGAGGTCTTCGGCTCGCTGGCGCTGACCGGCCGCGGCCACGGCACCGACAAGGCGCTGATGATGGGTCTGGAAGGGCACATGCCCAACCGTATCGACCCGGACATCATTCCCGATGCGCTGGCGCGCATCCGCGGCGAGCGCCGGCTGCGACTGGGCGGCACCCACGACATCGACTTCGACGAGAAGCGCGACCTGGTGATGAACAAGCGCCAGAAGCTGCCGTTCCACACCAATGGCATGCGCTTCACTGCTTATGGCGCCGACGATGCGGTGATCGCCACGCGCGACTACTACTCGGTCGGCGGCGGCTTCGTCGTCAACCAGGACGAGGCGGCCGAGGACCGCATCGTCGCCGACACCACCCAGGTGCCCTACCCATTCGCCAGCGGCGACGAACTGATCCGCCAGGCGCAGGACAGCGGGCTGGGCATCGCCCGGCTGATGCTGGAGAACGAGAAGGTCTGGCGCAGCGAGGCCGAGATCCTCGACGGCCTGCGCGAACTGTGGGCGGCGATGCAGTCGTGCGTCGCGCGCGGCATCCGCGAGGGCGGCACCCTGCCCGGCGGGCTGCACGTCACCCGCCGCGCCCCGGCACTGCATGCCGAGCTCGCCGCCAAGCCCGAAGCGGCGATGCGCGATCCGCTGACCGTTCTCGACTGGGTCAACCTTTATGCGCTGGCGGTCAACGAGGAAAACGCCGCGGGCGGCCGCGTGGTCACCGCGCCGACCAACGGCGCGGCCGGCATCCTGCCGGCGGTGCTGCACTACTACGACCGCTTCATCCCCAACGCGAACGAACAGGGCGTGTTCGACTTCCTGCTGACCGCCGCGGCCGTGGGCATCCTCTACAAGGAGAACGCTTCGATCTCCGGCGCCGAGGTCGGCTGCCAGGGCGAGGTCGGCGTGGCCTGCTCGATGGCGGCCGCCGGGCTGACCGCCGCGCTCGGCGGCACACCCAGCCAGATCGAAAACGCCGCCGAGATCGGTATGGAGCACAACCTGGGCCTGACCTGCGATCCAATCGGCGGCCTGGTGCAGATTCCGTGCATCGAGCGCAACGCGATGGGCGCGGTCAAGGCGATCAACGCCTCGCGCATGGCCTTCCGCGGCGACGGCAAGCACAAGGTCAGCCTCGACAAGGTCATCCGCACGATGCGCGAAACCGGCCGAGACATGCGCGACAAGTACAAGGAAACCTCGCGCGGCGGCCTGGCGGTGAACGTCATCGAGTGCTGAGTTGACCCGGACCCGATTTCGGACCAGAATTCAGACCAGTTCGGACGTAGAGGTTGAGGATGTCATGAAGACTTGGCAGGTTCAGGAAGCAAAAGCGCGCTTCAGCGAGCTTCTGCGCGCTAGCGTGGAGGACGGCCCGCAGATCGTCAGCCATCATGGCAAACCGACCGCGGTCGTCGTTCCGATGGAGCAGTGGCAACGGTTGCAGCAGCGGCCACGCAGCCTGAAGGCGTTGCTGCAGGCGCCCGATGGGCCGGATGGCCTGCCCTTGCCGCCGCGCGGCCGTCTGCGGCGGCACGATCCCGAGGCACTCGACTGACCGCATGTTCCTGCTGGACACAAACGTCGTTTCAGAGCTGCGCAAGAACAGGCCGCACGGCGGTGTGCAGGCCTGGATTGGACAGGCGCCCGAAAGTGGTCTTTACCTGTCGGCAGTGACGATTGGAGAAATCCAGGCCGGCATCGAGATCACCCGGGGACTCGACCCGGCCAAGGCGTCGGACATCCAGGTCTGGCTCGATGAGCTCGCTGGCTCATACGCCGTGCTGCCTGCCGATGCAGCCGTCTTCCGGCAATGGGCGCGGCTGATGCACGGCCGTCCAGACCATCACCTCGAAGATGGACTGATCGCTGCGACGGCCCTCGTCCATGGGCTGACCGTGGTTACACGGAACCTCAAGGATTTCCGCCCTTTTGGCGTGCCAGTGTTCGACCCCTTCGGGTATCGAGGCTGAAGCCGCGCACGGCGACGCCGCGCGACGCCGTTTTGCGACACGCGTCAATCAGGCGCTGATCGACAGCGTCAGGCTGAACTGCCACGGCACCGGTTGCGCGGCCGGCTCGGGCGCGCGGTTGGGATTGTCGCTGCCCAGCGACAGCCCGCCATTGAAGCCGATCGACATCAGGCCGGTGAAGAACGAGAAGATCTCGGCAAAGTGGGCCAGGAAGTCCGGGCCGCCGTTCTTCAGCTCGTCGGTGGCATTGATGAAGGCCTGGTCGACGTTCTGGATGTTGCCGTTCTTGTCGACGGCGATGAAGCCGCTGCCGTTCTCGTTCTCCAGCAGCACGTTGCCGTCACGCACGGCCGCATCGAGCAGACGGCCGCCGCCAGCGAACTCCTGGAACGCCAGGTCGCCGTGGGTGTTGCTGTCGACACCTGAGATCTGCACGCCGTAGTCGCCGTCGGTGATCGTCACAACCGAGGCCACCGTCGCGCCATTGCCGCCCTGGTCCCACGGCGTGGTCTCGATGGTGACCTTGGTGCCATCGTCGAGCAGAAATGTGGTCTGGCCCCAGAAGTCGAAGGCGTGCTTGCCGTCGATCTCGACGTGGGGATCGCCCCAGATTCGGTAGTTCTCGCCGGTGTTCTTGTTGAACACCACCACCTCGTCATTGTCGCCGGCGGTGATGCGGTAGTTGTCGTTCTCGAACTGCACCCGCCCGTCGGGCGTGCGCTGGGTGCTCGCCGAACTCTGCGCCGACGGTAACTGGCCGCTGACGCTCAGCGAGACGGACATGCTCAGGGAAGACGGGTTGGACATGATGGAGACCCCTGTGATCGACATAGACACTGAGTGACGCCATTTCAGACCGTCGTTCAGCTTCCTGCCATCGGGGTGAACCCCACCTAGGGCCGGCCCCAGTGCGCGGGGCGGGTCAGGGGTGAGCGCAGGCCAGCACGTCGTCAAGTAACGCCGCCGCTGTGACCTCCGCGCCGGCCCCGGGCCCCTGAATCACCAGCGATTGCTCGCGATAACGATCGCTGTGGATCGCGACGCGGTTGTCGGTCCCGCTGCCCGCGCATAGCGGGTGGTGCGCCGGCAATGCACGCAGACCGACACTGGCGCCACCGCGAGCGTCGAAGCGTCCCACCACGCACAGCCGCAATCCTTCCGCGGACGCTGCGGTCCAGCGCGCCGCGAGCGCGGTGTCGAGCTCGGCGAATCCGGCCTCGAGCGCCCCGACATCGCATCCGGCCAATACCGGCGGCACGAGCGATTCGACCGCAACCTGATGCGCCGACAACGGCAGACCCGCCGCCCGCGCCAGGATCAGCAGCTTGCGGCGCACGTCCTCGCCCGACAGATCGATGCGCGGATCGGGCTCGGTGAAGCCGGCGGCGCGGGCCTCGTGCACGAGGGCCGAAAACGGTTGGCTGCCGTCGAACCGGGCGAACAGCCAGGCCAGCGATCCCGATAGCACCCCCTCCACCGCGTGGATGCGGTCGCCACCGGCGACCAGCGCCCGCAGGCTGCGCAGCAACGGCAACCCAGCACCGACCGTGGCGCTGTCGCCATAGCGGCCGCCGCCTTCGTTGCCGACTGCCTCGGCGATCGCCTGTGCCCGGCCGAGTTCGCCGCCGTTGCCGAGCTTGTTGGCGGTGACCACATGGACCCCGCGCGCGAGCCACTCGGGATGCCAGTCGGCGACAGTCTCGCTGGCGGTGGCATCAACCACGATATCGCCCGGCCGCGGACTCTCGCCCTCGGCCCAGGGCGGAAAGCCGTTGCGTCGGCTCGCCGCGGCACGCGCCTGTTCGAGCACCGCCAACGGATCATCATCGCCGCAGGCGATCTGCGTGCGCGAATTGCAGATCCGCGCCATGGCCGGCAGCGCCACGCCCTGCGCGGCCAGCCGCTGGTAGCGTGCGACGAAGGCACTGCCGACGGTGCCAGTGCCCAGCAACGCGAGCCGGGCGGGCTGCGGCTGCGTCCGGCGCGCACGGTGCAGGGCGACGACCGTGGTCATGCGTCGGCTCCGGCGCGGATCGCCGGCGCCTGGCCGGCCACCGTGGCCGCGCGCGCCAGCGCTGCCTGCAGGTCGTCGAGCAGGTCGTCGAGCGCCTCGATGCCGACCGACAGCCGCAGCAGGCCTTCAGAGATGCCGGCCGCCTCGCGCGCCTCCGCGCTCATCGCGGCATGGGTCATCGTCGCCGGATGCGCCACCAGGCTCTCGACGCCACCCAGCGACTCGGCCAGCGTGAAGTACTGCAGGCCCTCGACGAACGCACGCACCGCCGCGCGCGGATCGCGGCCGGTCAGTTCGAACGACAGCATCGCGCCGAAGCCCGACTGCTGGCGCGCGGCGATCGCGTGCCCGGGATGCGAGACCAGGCCCGGATAGTGCACCCGCGCCACCGCCGGATGCGTGTCCAGCAGGTCGACGATGCCGGCGGTGTTCTCCTGGTGCACACGCAGCCGCGCATCGAGCGTGCGCAACCCGCGCAGAGTCAGGAAACTGTCGAACGGCGAGCCGGTGATGCCCAGCGCGTTCGCCCACCACGCCAGTTGCGCGTGCACTTCGGCGTCGCGCGCCACCACTGCGCCGCCCACGACGTCGCTGTGGCCGTTGATGTACTTGGTCGTGGAGTGCAGCACCACGTCGGCGCCGAAATCGATCGGCCGCTGCAGCGCCGGCGACAGGAAGGTGTTGTCGACCACCGTCAGCGCACCCGCCCGCTGAGCGGCCTCGATGACGAAACGCAGGTCGGTGATGCGCAGCAGGGGGTTGGACGGCGTCTCGATCAGCACCAGCTTCGGCCCGCAGGCCAGCGCATCGGCCAGCGCGCGGGGGTCGGTGAGATCGGCAGTGACCAGTTCGAAATGCCCCTTGCGCGCCAGCGCATCGAACAGCCGCCAGCTGCCGCCGTAGGCGTCATGCGGCACCACCAGCCGGTCACCGGGCTGCAGCAGCGCGTTGAGCACCAGTGTGATTGCGGCCATGCCGGTCGGCGTGACCACCGCGCCGGCACCGCCCTCGAGCGCGGCCAGCGCCTCGCCGAGCAGATCGCGGGTGGGGTTGCCGCTGCGCGTGTAGTCGTAGTCGCGCTTGCGCTCGAAGCCCTCGAAGCTGAAGTTGCTCGACAGCACGATCGGCGGGGTCACCGCGCCGTAGGCGGGATCGCGGTCGATACCGGCGCGCACCGCACGCGTGCTGGGGCGGCACGCGGGCGGATCGAAGGACGGGCTCTGGATGCTCATGCGGGATCTCCGTGGTCGGTGTCGCGCAGGGCGACGGCCAGGATGGCGTCGATGCGATCGGTTTCTTTGAGGAAGGCGTCATGACCGTAGGGCGAGCGCAGCACGCGCAGCCGACCGTTCGGCCCGAGGCCTTCGAGCAGCGTCACCGCGTCGGCCAGCGGCACCAACCGGTCACCCTCGACGGCGACGACGGTAGTCGGCACCCGGACCTGCCCCGGCTCGATCCGGTGCAGATCGATCGATTCGGACAGTCGCAGCCACGCGGCGACCGGCGTGCAGGCGACGTAGCGCGCGCCCGCGGCGTCGAGATAATCCTCGGCTGCGACGCGCACGCGGCCGTTGACGACCTCGGGCGCAGCGTCGAAGCGCTCGGCGAACTCCTCGGGGGTGCGATAGCTGAGCATCGCGAACTGCCGGGCCAGCGACAGGCCTTGCGCATCGGCGCATTGCAGCTGGCCCAGTGCGACGGTCTGGCGCTGCAATGCGCGCCACGCCGCGGCGTAGGGATGCGCGCGATGCGCGCCGCTGACCGCGACCAGCCGCTGCAGCCGGTCGCCGTGGCGCACCGCAAATTGCAGCCCGACCAGCGCACCGTAGGAATAGCCGACGAAGGCATGCAGCACCGGGATATCGAGCGCGTCGAGCAGCGCGGCGACGGCATCGGCCTGGTCTGCGGTGTCGATCGGCGCATCGAGCGCACCGTCGGCGCCGATGAAATCGAAGGCCAGCACCTGCACATGCGCAGGATCCAGCGCGCGCCCCTCCCCGAGCAGCGCCTCGGACCACCCCGGCTCGGGGTACGAGGCGCTCGAGGCGACATGGCGGTGCGCGGAGATGCCGCCAGCCACGAACACCACCGGCGCACCGGGGGTGCCGCGCAGTTCGTAACGCAGGCCGACGTGGCGCAAACCGGCGTGACGCATCGGCAGCGCGACATCGATGCGGCCGCGCAGGGCGCGATCTTCGGTCGCGGCGTTCGCGGGCGACGACGTGGGCACGAAGGCCGGATCGGGGCCGGCATCGAAATGGCGGGGCGCGGTGTCGACAAGACTCATGGCGATGTCCAGATGGGAACGGACCATCGCGTCTTGCGGGGGATGCCGGAAGCCGCCGATTCGGCGGATGCATCGCCTCGATGTCGAAGCGACGCATAACCATCTTCCGGTGGACGCACAGGTCCCCGCAGGACTTGGCACCGCGACGGGGCCCGCGCGGCGCGCGGATCCCATCAGGTTGCCCCGGCATCAAAGGGCCTGTCCCTCCGCCGGTCTCGATGGATGTCATGCAGGTTGCCAGCGCCTGCGTGCGATGTCAATCGCTTCATCCGGATGCAGCGATGGAACCCATGCCGGGCGACCTCCAGGTTCCAAGCCGAGCCGCCGATGCGGCCGATGCCACGACGCAGCGAGGCATCGGCGACGGGCGAGCGCCCGGCATAATCGCGCGCATGCGCCGCCCGTCCCTTTCCGACCTGGCCCCACGCGCCAGACGCCTCAGCCCGGTCATTGATGTCGCGCTTGCCGGCGGCCTCGCCGGCTTGGCGCTTGCGCTGCCCTCCGTCGTCTCGGCCCAGACGCAGACCAGCGCCGCCTGGCCGACGTCGCCTCCCGCGCCCATGCAGGGGGTGCCGGCGACAGCTTCACTGCCAGCGGTCCGACTGCACCGGCAGCCCGCCGCGGGACGCGTGGGCATCGTCGCGGAGAACACCCTGGCTGGTCCGGTGGAAGTGCTGCTGACCGCCGACGGCGCGACGCCGGGCAGCGACCCGCCGCTGCCGGCCCGCGCGACCGTCCCGGCCCATGGCCGCACGCTCGTCGCCTGGCTGCCCGATGCCGCCGACGGCGCTGTCACCCTCACGCTGCGGGCTGTGCCCGGCCATCCCAATGCGCGCCCGCGTGACGTCGAGTACGCCTACCCGCTGCGCGGCGCCCCGCTGCGGATCGCCCAGGGCTTCGGCGGCGGCTTCAGCCATCGCGACCCCGAGCACGCCCACGCCGTCGACTTCGCGGTCGACGAAGGCACGCCGGTCCTGGCCGCGCGCGACGGCACCGTCATGCAGGTCGAGGCTGGAATGTCGGGCCATGCGCGCATGGGCGCGGCACACGACGACCTGGCCCGCGCGAACTTCGTGCGGGTGCTGCACGACGACGGCACGATGGCGCTGTACGCGCACCTGCAGCGCGGCGGCGTCATCGTCGTGCCGGGCGAGCGCGTGCGCCGCGGCCAGATCCTCGGCTTTTCCGGCAACACTGGCGCCAGTACCGGTCCGCACCTGCATTTCGCGGTGCAGGCCAACCGTGGCCTGCGCCTGGAATCGCTGCCCTTCCGCATGTTCGGCCCCGGCGGGGTCCTGCGCTTCGCCCACCCGCCGCCGGACTGAGCCGACCCGCCGCGTATAATCGCCGGCTCCCTGAAGCCTTGAGACCGCACGCGCGCGCGTGCGCCGCCTGCATGCCCGACGTCGCCACCGAAGCCGCCCGCCGCCGTACCTTCGCGATCATCTCGCACCCGGACGCCGGCAAGACCACCCTCACCGAGAAGCTGCTGCTGTTCGGCGGCGCGATCCAGATGGCCGGCTCGGTCAAGGGCCGCAAGGCCGCCCGTCACGCGACGTCCGACTGGATGGCGCTGGAGAAGGAGCGCGGCATCTCGGTGACCAGTTCGGTGATGCAGTTCCCTTATGAAGGCCGCATCGTCAACCTGCTCGACACGCCCGGCCACGCCGACTTCGGCGAGGACACCTATCGCGTGCTGACCGCGGTCGACTCGGCGCTGATGGTCATCGACGTCGCCAAGGGCGTCGAGGAGCGCACGATCAAGCTGATGGAGGTGTGCCGCATGCGCGACACGCCAATCATGACCTTCATCAACAAGCTCGACCGCGAGGGCAAGGACCCGGTCGACCTGCTCGACGAAGTCGAGCGCGTGCTCGGCATCCAGTGCGCCCCGGTGACCTGGCCGATCGGCATGGGCCAGCGTCTGAAGGGCGTCGTGCACCTGCTCACCGGCGAGGTGCACCTCTACGAACAGGGCCGCAACTTCACCCGCCAGGACTCGACGATCTTCCCCTCGCTGGACGCGCCCGGCCTGGCCGCGCGGATCGGCGAGGCGATGCTCGCCGATCTGCGCGACGAACTGGAGCTGGTGCAGGGCGCCAGCCATCCGTTCGACCTCGAGGCCTACCGCGCCGGCCGGCAGACGCCGGTGTTCTTCGGCTCGGGCGTCAACAACTTCGGCGTCCAGCCGCTGCTCGATTTCTTCGTCGAACACGCACCACCGCCGCAACCGCGCGCCACGACTACGCGCACCGTGGCGCCGCAGGAAGAGAAGCTGACCGGCTTCGTGTTCAAGATCCAGGCCAACATGGATCCGCAGCATCGCGACCGGGTCGCGTTCATGCGCGTGTGCTCGGGCCGGTTCGCCGCCGGCATGAAGGCCTTCCACCCGCGCAGCGGCAAGGAGCTCAAGCTCGCCAATGCGCTGACCTTCATGGCCAGCGACCGCGAGATTGCCGCCGAGGCCTATCCGGGCGATGTGATCGGCATCCACAATCACGGCACGATCTCGATCGGCGACACCTTCACCGAAGGCGAGCCGATCGCCTTCACCGGCATCCCCAACTTCGCGCCCGAGCTGTTCCGCCGCGCGCGCCTGCGCGACCCGCTCAAGCTCAAGCAGTTGCAGAAGGGCCTGGCGCAGCTCAGCGAGGAAGGCGCGACCCAGTTCTTCAAACCGCTGATGAGCAACGACCTGATCCTGGGCGCGGTCGGCGTGCTGCAGTTCGACGTGGTCGCTTACCGGCTCAAGGACGAGTACGGCGTGGACGCAATCTTCGAGCCGGTGCAGGTCTCGACCGCGCGCTGGATCCGCTGCGCGGATGCCAAGAAGCTCGAGGACTTCCGCGACAAGCACGCCGGCAATCTCGCGATCGACGCGGCCGACCAGTTGGTCTACCTCGCGCCGACCCGGGTGAACCTGCAATTGGCCGAAGAGCGCGCGCCGGGCGTCGAGTTCCTGGCAACGCGCGAACATGCGCACGCAATGCCGGCTGCCTGAACGCCGGCTCGACCGGCGCGGTCTGACAGGAGCACGCCGCGGGAGTCATAATCCGACCAGTCCCTCCCCCGTCGGACGCACCACCATGCCTTCCCCTGCCCTGTCCGCGCGCGAGAAGCGCGAGGAATTCGCGAGCGCGCTGACCCATGGCCTCGGCGCGACCGCGGCGCTCGCCGCCAGCGCGGTGCTGATCACGCTCGCTGCGCTGTTCGGAAACGGCTGGCAACTCGGCGCCTCGATCGTCTTCGGCATCACGTTGCTGCTGCTTTACCTGGCCTCGACGCTCTACCACGCCATCCACCACCCGGTCCTCAAGGGCCGGCTGAAAGTATTCGACCACTGCGCGATCTACCTGTTGATCGCCGGCACCTACACGCCGTTCACGCTGATCGGGCTGCGCGGCCCATTGGGCTGGTGGCTGTTTGGCACCATCTGGACCCTGGCGCTGGCCGGCGTGGTGTTCAAGCTGTTCTACACCGGCCGCTTCCGTGGTCTGTCGACCGCGATCTATGTGGCGATGGGCTGGCTGGTGGTGATCGCAATCGGCCCGGTCGCCGCCGCGCTCGACACCTGGACCCTGAGCTGGATCATCGCCGGCGGCGTGTTCTACACCCTGGGCACGTTCTTCTACATGCGCGAGTCGATCCCCTATGCGCATGCGATCTGGCACCTGTTCTGCATCGCCGGCAGCGTCTGTCATTACGTCGCGGTGCTGGCCCAGGTCGTACCGGCCCGCTGACGCGACGGCGCGCTGTGATATCCACACCGATGGACTGAACGCGCCACAACGGGTTCACCGGGGCTTGATCGATCCGGCGGGAAGGTGCCTTGCAAACAGGACGCAAGCCGATGACCGATCCCACGCCCACACCCGCGCCGCCGCATCGCGCGCCCGCTAGGCGCGTGCGCGACGCGTTCTCCGGCCACCCCTGGCGCATCGTGCTGGCGGTGATCGCCGCGCTGATGCTGCTGCTGATCATCTTCTGGGACTGGAACTGGTTCAAACGCCCGGTCGAGCGCATCGTCCACGCGCAGACAGGCCGCGTCCTGCAGATCGGCGGCGACCTCGATGTCGACCTGGGCCGGGTGACCACGGTGCGTGCGGATCGCCTGCGCTTCGCCAACGCCGACTGGGCCCAGGACAGGACGATGGCGGCGGCGGACCGGCTGGAGCTCCAGGTCGAAGTCTTTCCGCTGCTGCGCGGCCGCATCCGCCTGCCCGAGATCCGCCTGGCGCGCCCGGTGCTGCTGCTCGAAACCAACCCGGACGGCAACGGCGGCAACTGGACGTTCGACATGGGCGATGGCGACGGCGAGCCGATGCAGATCCGCCGTCTCTGGGTCGATGACGGGCGCCTGCGCTTCGTCGACGCATCGAGCAAGACCCGGGTCGACGTACGCCTGGTCAGCCGGCCACCGCGCGCGGGGACCGACGCCGCGCCTTCGATCGCGATCGAAGGCGATGGCCAGTGGAGCGGCAACCGCTTCACGCTCGAAGGCGTGGCCGAATCACCGCTCGCGTTGCAGGACGAGGACAAGCCCTATCACCTCGACCTGCGCGCGTCGGCCGGCACCACCCACGCACACGCGCGCGGCAGCCTCACCGCGCCGTTCGAACTGCGCGATTTCGATCTGCAATTCGCGCTGTCCGGGCGCAACCTCGAACATCTGTATCCGCTGGTCGGCGTCGCGCTGCCCGACACCCCGCCCTACGCCCTCGACGGGCGCCTGACCCGCGATGGCCAGACCTGGCACTACGACGGCTTCACCGGCAAGGTCGGCCAGAGCGACCTCGGCGGTTCGGCCGCCTTCACCATCGGTGGTGAGCGCCCGTTCCTGCAGGCCGACCTGGTGTCCAGGCGGCTGGATCTTGATGACCTGGCCGGCTTCATCGGCGGCACCCCCGACGCCGAGGGCGATGCCCCGCTGGATCCCGAACTCGTCCGCCGCGAGCAGGCCCTGGCCGCCCGCGGCAAGGTGATCCCCGATACGCCCTATGAGCTCGGCAAGTTGCGCTCGATGGACGCCGATGTGCGCCTGCATGCGCAACGCATCAACGCGCCGAGACTGCCGATCGACGACATGGATGCCCACCTCAAACTCGAGGCCGGCCTGCTCCGGCTCGACCCGCTGAACTTCGGCGTCGCCGGCGGCAACATCCGCTCGACCGTCCGCATGGATGCGCGCAAGGACACCATCGATACCCGGCTTCAGGCCAGCGTCCGCCGCGTCGATCTGGGCGGCCTGTTCCCCGATACCGCCCTCGCCAACCAGGCGGTGGGCAAGATCGGCGGCGATTTCAACCTCGCCGGCACCGGCAACTCGGTGGCCGCGATGCTGGGCAGCGCCAACGGCGACATCGCCGTCGGCATGGGCAAGGGACGGGTCAGCAACATGCTCGTCGAACTGGCCGGAATCGACATCTACGAAACCCTCAAGTACCTGATCGGCAAGGACAAGCAGATTCCGGTCCGCTGCGCATTCGCCGATTTCGGCGTGCAGAAGGGCGTCATGCAAAGCCGCGCGCTCGCATTCGACACCACCGACACTTTGATCGTTGGCGACGGTCGCATCGACCTCGGCCAGGAGACGCTGGATCTGGAACTGCGCCCGCGCCCCAAGGACCGCAGCATCCTCGCGCTGCGCTCGCCGCTGGTCATCGGCGGCACCTTCGCCGATCCCAGCTTCCGTCCCGACATGGCCCGGCTGGGCCTGCGTGGCGCACTCGCGCTCGCGCTCGGTTCGATCGCGCCGCCCGCAGCGCTGCTGGCAACCCTGGAACTGGGCGGTGGCGAGGACAGCAACTGCGGCGGCGCCTACGCCAAGTGAGCCTCAGCCGTTGTGGCGGTGGTCGACTGGATTGTGGTCGACTGGATTGTCGACGGCAGGCCTGGCGGCGCCCGCCGGATGCCAATCTCGCACGAAGTAGAGCGGCCGCTGCTTGGACTCCTCGTACAGCCGGCCCAGGTACTCGCCGATCACGCCCAGCGCCACCAGTTGCACGCCCCCGAGAAACAGGATCACGGCCATCATCGTCGGCCAGCCGGCCACGCGATCGCCGAACAGCATCGCCTTGGTGATGACCCACAATGCGAAGGCGAACGCGCCGAGCGCGGTGAACACGCCGACATAGGTCGCCAGCCGCAACGGCGCGGTCGAGAAACTGGTCACGCCTTCGAGCGCGAAATTCCACAATCGCCAGAAGCCGAACTTCGTGCGCCCCGCCAGACGCGCGTGCCGCTCGTAGGGCAGCGCGACCCGATTGAACCCGATCCAGCCGAACAAGCCCTTCATGAACCGGTGCCGCTCGCGCAACTGGCGCAGCGCGGCCAGCGCGCGCGGCGACAGCAGCCGGTAGTCACCGGTATCGGCCGGCACCGGGGTCTTGGCGAGCCGCTGCATCACCCGGTAGAACACGTGCGCGGTGAGCTTCTTGAACCACCGCTCGCCCTCTCGGCTGGCCCGGGTCCCGTGGACGTCGTCGTAGCCCTGGCGCCAGAGCGCGACGAAGCGCGGGATCAGCTCCGGCGGATCCTGGCCATCGGCATCGAGGATCATCGCCGCCCCCTCGGTCACCAGGTCCAGGCCGGCGGTCAGCGCGATCTCCTTGCCGAAATTACGCGACAGCCGCAGCAGCGACACCCGCCGATCCGATACCGCCAGCGCCTGCAGCACGTCCCAGGTCCCGTCGGTACTGCCGTCGTCGACATACAACACGCCCGCGTCGATCCCATCGCCGGCGAGCGCCTCCATGACCGCGGCGATCCTGGGATGCAACAGCGGCAGCGACCGCGCTTCGTCGAAGGCGGCGATGACGATCGTCAGGCGCTCGGCCAGCGCGCCGGCGCTCATCGCAGCGCGTCCAGATAGGCCTCGCCGCCGATCTGGCGGGCATTGCGTTCGATCCACTGCGCTCGGCGCTGGACATAAGGCCCAGGATGGGCGGCGTTGTAGCGCCGCGGGCTCGGCAGCACCGCCGCCAACCGCGCACTCTGCGCACGCGACAGTTGCGCCGCGTCCTTGCCGAAATGCGCGCGCGCGGCCGCCTGGGCACCGTAGATCCCGTCGCCGAACTCGGCGACGTTCAGGTAGACCTCCAGAATCCGGGTCTTGGGCCAAAGCCATTCAATCAGCACTGTGTACCAGGCCTCCAGGCCCTTGCGCACCCAACTGCGTCCGCTCCACAGGAACAGGTTCTTGGCTGTCTGCTGGCTGATCGTGCTCGCACCCCGTGTCGAACGGCCGCGCGCGTTGTGTGCGCGTGCACGCTCGATCGCCTCGAGGTCGAAGCCGCGATGCCGCGCGAAGTTCTGGTCCTCGGCAGCAATCACCGAGACCGCGAGCGATGGCGCGATCTGGTCCAGATCACGCCACTGGTGATAGAGCACGAACTCGTCCTCGCCGCCCGTCCAAGCCTCGATCTGGCGGAGTGCCATGACTGTCGAGAATGGCGGATCGACGACACGCAGCACCAGGACCTGCAGCACGGTGAACCCAATCGCCAGCGCCGGCAGCCACAGCAGCCGGCGCAGCCATCGGCGCCGACGCGGCGGCTTGCCTCGATGGCCAAAGCCTGCTTGCGCAGCGCCGCCCTCGTCCCCATCTTCTCGAACCGACTGCATCATGGCGGCCACTGTATCGGGCATGCCCGATGCCGCCAATCGCCGCTGCTTCCCGACGACCTCATGACCGAAACCTCCGCTCCCGACAGCGACCGGCTGTCCCGCTTCCTGCTTCAGCGCGCCGGCGTGCGCGGCGTCCGGGTGCACCTGACCGAGACCTGGCGCCGGGTCTTGGCGAACGCCCGCTATCCCGCCTCGGTCGAAGTCCTGCTGGGCGAGGCCTGCGCCGCGGCCGCGCTGTTCACCGGCCATGCCAAGGTCGATGGCCGGCTGTCGGTGCAACTGCGCGCATCCGGACCGCTGCGGGCGCTGTTTGCCGAGTGCACCGCGGCCGGCACCATCCGCGGCATCGCGCGGATCGCCGAGGTCGGCGCGGAGACCATCTCGCGCGACCTGCGCACGCTCGGCGACGACGCGATCCTGGCGCTGACGATCGAAAACCCCGCACAGGGCCGCGAGCCGATGCGGTACCAGGGCCTGGTCGGCCTGCAGTCTGAATCGCTGTCTGGCGCGTTCGAGGACTACTTCCGCCAGTCCGAGCAGTTGCCCACGCGCGTGCTGCTCGCGGTCGAGGGCGACCACGCCGCCGGATTGATGCTGCAGAAGCTGCCGGGCGACGAGGGCGACGAGGACGGCTGGAACCGGGCGAGCATCCTGTTTGACACGCTCTCGACCGGCGAGTTGCTTCGATGGCCCGTCGAAACGCTGTTGGCGCGGTTGTTTCCCGACGATGACCCGCAGTTGCTCGGCGAGCGTCCGCTGGCCTTCGCCTGCTCATGTTCGCGCGAGCGCGTGGAGGCGATGCTGGTCTCGCTGGGCGAAACGGAAGCCCGCGCAGCGGCGGTCGACGGTGAGGCCTCGGTCACCTGCGAATTCTGCGGTCGTGTCTACCGGTTCTCCGCGGACGAGATCGAGAATCTGCTCGCGGCCCCGGTGGCCAGCGGCGAGGCCTCGGATCGGTTGCAATAGGGGCCCTGCCGGGGCATGGGCAGGATTGTTAAATAAACATAAACCCTCTAGAGTAGGGTCGGTGAATCTGGGGAACTTCCCGGCGACGACCGGGTCACATCGGCCATGCGACTGTCCTTGACGCCACTGCTGCTTGCCTCCTCCCTCGCGCTCTGCGTGGCGGCGGGTGCGCATGCGCAGGACAGGCGTAACCAGACCGTGCTGCCGGTCCTCGATACATCCGGCAAGGTCGAAGCCTTCCTCGTCCTGGAACCGGCCACGCCGCATCAGGCCGGCGGACGCTGGCGCCTGGGCGAGAACCGATTCGATGCCGCCTTCGGCCTCGAACCCGGCAGTTCGCTCGCCTTGCTGTGCAGCCCCGGCAGCAGCTTCAACGGTGCCGTCAGCAGCCTGGCGCGCAATTGCCAGCTCGCCTCCCTCGACGACCCGGTGCCCGGCAACCGCCGGGCCACCGCGACCGCATCTTTCAGCCGCCCTGGCGGCGGTGTCGGCATGACGCTCGGCGAAGGCCGCGACACCCTGCCGGGCTGGCTGACGCCCGCGCGTGGCGGCTCGGCCGGCCAGGTCGACGTCCACGACCTGACCGTGTTCGCACGGAAGAACATCGGCGACGACGCGTATGTCTCGCTGGCCGGAACGCTGGCCAAGGCCACCCTGATCCCATCGGCGACCGCACCGCCCGACCTCAGCGACCAGTGGACCAGCAGCAGCGTCAGCGTCGGCGGCGGCATCGGGCGCTTCAGCGCGAACATCGTCGGCCAGGTGGTCGATACCCCGGGACTTCCGAAGTGGGAAGGCTTGGGTGTGGGCGTCAGCTGGCGCACGCCCTGGAGCGGTCAGCTCACCGTCGGTGCCGAGAACGTCATCACCCGCGGCAAGAACCCGTTCTCGCGGATGGCCGACCTGCCCGACGACGACGGCGCCGTGCCGTACATCCGGTACCAACAGGATCTGTAAGAAGGGCGCCATCGGCGCCCTTTTTTTGCCCCACTTCCACACAGAACAACGCATCGACCAAGCTGAATGTCTATTCAGCTTGAATGGCGTCGTATCGTCGTTTCAAGCGATTTCACATCGCGCAAGCATTTCGTTAACGGAGCTTTAATTTTTCTCTCCCCCCCGCTAGTATCGGACGCAACCTTGCTGGATTTGGCGTTTCGCTTGACGCCTGCGGCGGGTTCCCCTGGGGAAATCCCAAGACTGACTTGGAGAGAGAGGAATGAAGTTGAAGACGAACAGGCTTCGCGATTCGATTGTGTGCGCGCTCGTTGCAGGTACCGCCACGGTCTCGGCTACCGGAACCGCCTTCGCACAGGACAGTACGGAGGAGGCCACCACGCTCGATCGCATTGAGGTTACTGGCTCTCGCATCAAACGCGCCGAAATCGAGGGCGCGTTGCCGGTCGTTGTCATCGATCGCGCTCAACTCGAGGCTAGCGGCGACGTATCCGTTGCAGACTACCTGCGCAATACCAGCCTGAACTCATTCGGCTCTTATCAATCCACGTCGGGAAGTTCCTGGGGCGGTTTCTCAGGCATCAGCCTGCGTGGTCTCGGCACAGCCCGTACCCTGATCCTGATCGATGGCCGACGCGCGCCTACCGCGCCGATGCTCGGCAACTCACAGGATCTCAACTCGATTCCGATGGCCGCCATTGAGCGTATCGAAATTCTGTCCGACGGCGCATCGGCCATCTACGGCTCGGATGCCCTGGGTGGCGTGGTGAACATCATCACTCGCAAGGACTTCGACGGCGTCGAATTCACCTATGGCATCGGCCGCCCTACGGAACCGGGCGGTGACACTGAAGAAATGAGCATCGTCTTCGGCTCGTCCAGCGATCGCAGCCGCGTGCTTGCCGGCGCCTCCTACAACAAGCGTGACGTCATCTTCACTCGTGACCGCGACTACTGGTACGACGCTCCGGGCACCTCTGTATACGCGAACAACTTTGCACTGTCCCCCTCCACTGCGGCGGGCCAACGGTTAGTCCATCCAATCTTCGGCACCTCAGTGCCCGGACTGTGCACCAATGGCGATGACAGCGACCTGTTCTACCAAGACGTCAACAAGGTCTGTCAGTTCAACCACAGTGCGACTTCCGCCAATCTGACGAGCGTCGAGAACACCTCGATTTTCTTCAACGGCGATTATCAGATCAACGACGATTGGACTACCTATTTCCGTGCCAACGTCGCCCGATCTGAGACCTTTGGCCGCTTTGCCTCGGTTCCCTCCAGCCCATGGCCGGGTGGTGCGATCGTCATCAGGGACGGCACAGCGAATCATCCGGGCACCATCGGAGGCAACAATCCCTACGCCAGCGATGCCTATTACCAGAGCTTGGTCGGACGTGATCTGTATCTGTTCCATCGCTTCGCTGCGCTGGGTGAACGCGATGGATCCGTCGAGAACACGACGTACAACTTCCTCGGAGGCTTCGAAGGCCGTGTGGGCGAAGTGGATGTCGAGTTCGGAGCGAGATATGTGGAGTCGCGCGCTGTTAGCCTCGGTACCAACTATGTAGTTGGTGGGCTCGCACAGCAAGCGATCGACAATGGCGATTACAATATCTACGATCCGTATGCTGGTGATCCTTCGGCACTGGGGTTTACCGCCACCATTTCGCGTGACATGAAGACCACCAACAAAGAGGTCTTCGGAAGCGCTGCGTTCGATCTGTTCAGCCTCCCGGGCGGAACTGTCGCGGGGGTTGTAGGCGCCGAGTTCCGCGAGGAGTACTACCAGGACAACTACGACCCGCTGTCCGAGGCCAATCAGATTGTGGGTTCTGCCGGTAACTCGGCTGCGGGCGGGCGGGATGTCTATGCGGCCTACGGCGAACTGCTACTGCCGGTGGTCGATGGCTTCGAGATCAATCTGGCTGGCCGATATGAGCGCTACAGCGATTACGGCAACGATTTCGCCCCTAAGATCTCGTTCCGCTGGCAGCCATTGGACAATCTGACACTGCGTGCCACCTATGGCGAAGGCTTCCGGGCCCCGCCGCTGAACGTGCTGACCCAGAAGACCGCGTTTAGCGCTGCCGCAACTACCGATCCAGCGACATGCCAGATGCTGGCCGGCCGCGATAGCTGCTCGACTCAGGTGAACAGCTACTCCATCTCCAACCCAAACCTGACGTCAGAACAATCTAAGCAGTGGGGCTTGGGTGCAGTTTGGGACGCGAGCGCCTGGCTGAATCTGACCCTCGACTACTACAACATCGAGATCCAAGACTCGATCCAGAGCATTGGATTAGCTACTGTCGTCGGCTGCTTGCGCGGTACGATTCAAGTCTGCCCGAGCGGACTGACCCAGTTCCCGGCCGGCACAAGCCTTCCGAACGAATCGCTCGGCCTGGGTGCTTCCTTCAACAATAACGATGTTTTCGGCGGGATCCTCAATGCGCAGACGGGGTCTGCGAATATCGGCTGGATCGAGACCGAAGGCTATGATTTAACCGCGCGCACCAATATCGACCTTGGAGATAGCGGCCGCCTGCGCAACCAGTTGACCGTGGGGTACGTGAGCAATTACGCCTCGAACGGAAATGCCAGCGTCGTCGGCAATCCGAGCTATCCGCGCTTACGCGCTGTGCTTACCAACAGCTGGTCTATGGGTGATGTCGATGTCAACTGGAACGTTAACTATATTCACGGCACCCAGTCGACGTCCTATCGTCAGTGGCTCGCACTGGAACGAAATCAGGATCGCACCGCGTCACAAAATGCAGAGATGGCGCGCCTTGACACGTACCCTGACCGCCTTCCATCGTATCTGACGCACGATCTGCAGATAAACTACAGGGCACCTTGGAACGCGACGGTCACCCTCGGCGTGAGCAATGTCGCCAACAGGATTCCTGTGTATGACAGGTCGACTGGCGGCACGAGCTACGATTCGTACCTTTACGATCCTTGGGGTCGCGTGCCTTACGTCCGCTACACCCAACGTTTCTGATCTAGGCTGATGCAATGCGAAGGGGCTCTTCCAAAGGGCCCCTTTCTTTGCAAGCCACCGCCAACTGCGGTAGACAGCGTAGTCGAGTTCCGTGCGGAGTTTACCTTCATGCTCCATCTTCATGCAGCACAGCCTCTGACGGATTTCACCAATGGGGATAGACCTTTGGAGATAAAGCAAGGCGACCGGCGGGCAGGCCAGCACGCGCTGGACCGCATGGAAGCGCGGCACGTCGACGCAACAGCGTCAACGCTCCTCCGGACCAAGCTAAGGTCGAACTGTGCGATATAACAAGCAGACCAACACGGTCCTAATAGGTTCGTGGATGATCATCGCTTCAGTTCACTCGCAGCCCGGTCGCGTATAACCATCGCAAGCCCGAATGACTGCCCAGACTTGCCATCACCATCATTATCGACATTGTTCTGTCCGCCTGACAGGTGTTCCTTGAGTCGCCTTGTCGCCATTCTGAACACGCCCCCACTCGACACGGCCTACGCATGTCTTCGATTATCACTGCATTTGCGGTTCCCATCATTTCTGTCCATTTGGATGACTGCAGCGAACTGAACGCAGCATTGCGTAGTTTCTTTGTCGGCTGCATGTCCCAAGGTGACAAATACGCAAATCCGGAGCCGTTCACGCATCGCAATAGCGCCCTGTTTGAAAGCCAGTTCACGCTGTTTGAGTGGCGCAATCCCGCCGTCGTGGCCTTGCGGGACTTCTGTTGGGCCAATCTTTACCAGGCGATCGGAAAACTCAACGACTACGACCTTTCCACGCTTCGTCGACTACACATCGCCCATGAATCCTGGTTCCACGTCACTCACAAAGGCGGATACTTCGGCGTTCACAACCACCCGATGCACTCTTGGTCGGGTGTGTATTGCGTATGCCAAGAAGGGGACGAAGACAATCCGGATAGCGGACGTTTGACGTTCATTAGCCCTTATGCATCGAACACAATGTTCGTAGACATGACTTCGCACAAGCTGAAACCGCCCTATCAGTTGGGTGGCATTCCAATTCGGCTGCAGCCAGGGCAACTCGTTCTATTCCCGTCGTGGCTGCTCCACGAAGTCACGCCATTCGATCCTGTTGGCGAAGGACTGCGGATTACGGTTGCGTTCAACACACGATTCAAGTTGCTAGGTGTCGAGCCTCCCAAAGCACCAGTCGGGTTATAGATTGCAGAAGGCGCCGAGTCGCGCTCAAGCTGGATCTTATGAACTGCTCTCTGCCGCAGTACGGAGCAGACTGAAAATTCGGCGTTGATGACCCTTCCGTTGAAGCGTCGTGAGTGACGCTCAGCCTTCCGATGATCGGCGCATAGGCTGCCGATGGGTCACATGTACGCACCAAGCGACCCAATGGGCGGCCGGCACGCTCCCCTCACCTCGGCACCAACGTCCTCGCCAGGTGCTCAACGTAGGCGTCGAATTCCTCCTGCTGCATGCGGGCCTGGTGCAGTTGCAGGTTTAGCTGCAGAAAGCCGACATAGGCGGCGTAGGTGAGGCGCGCGCGGTGCTGGGCGTCCTCGCGGCCAAGTCCGGCCTGGCGGAAGGACGCGGTCAGATAGTCGAGGCGACGCTTGGACACGCGCTCGATGACCGGCTGCACCGTGGCGTGGTCCTGCGCTTTGAGCAGCGCGCTGTAGATGACGTGCGATTTGTACTCGCGCGCGACCATGTGGAACAGCGCGCGCAGGCGCTCGCGCGCGTCGGGCATCGATTCGAGCGCGCCGAACAGCGCTTCCTGCTCGACGTTCTCCCAGCGCTCGAGGGCGGCCTGCAGCAAGGCGTCACGGGACGGGAAGTGCCAGTAGAAGCTGCCCTTGGTCACGCCGAGGCGGCGGGCCAGAGGTTCGACGGCGACGGCCTGCACGCCGGCTTCGGCGATCAGGTCCAGCGCCGCCTGGGCCCAGTCGTCGGCGCTCAGGCGTCCCTGGCGTTCGGTCGCGGCGGTGCCGGTCCGGGCGGTGCCCGCGGCGGGCGATGAAGCGGATCTGCTCATCGCGACAGTCTATCCATACGCCTGCGTCGGCAACAGTATCGACGCTGCGAAGACGCGCCGCGGCGCAGCATTGACTTCGGTCGCTCGCGTTACCATACTCGACCGTACGGTCAAGATCGGCCCACCGGGCGACGTCATCCGTCGCCTTCCTGCCTGCCATGCCGATTGTCGGAGTCCATGATGAGCGTTGCGATCCCCTTCCTCGCCTTCCTCCTTGCCGGCGCGTTCGCCGCCTACCACCGGCTGCGGCTCGCCTACTGGGCCGCGATCACTATTACGTTGTTGCTGGCCTGCTGGCTGCTCGGCGCCAATGCCACCGCGACCGTCATCGCAGCCGTCGTCGTCGCGCTGATCGCGGTGCCGCTGCTGATCGCACCGGTACGCAAGGCGCTGATCACAGCGCCTTTGCTGACGTTCTTCCGCAAGGTGTTGCCGCCGCTGTCGAAGACCGAGCGCATCGCGCTGGAAACCGGTTCGGTCGGTTTCGAGGGCGAACTTTTCACCGGCGATCCGGACTGGAACATCCTGCTGAACTACCCCAAGCCGCAACTGACGGCCGAGGAGCAGGCCTTCCTCGATGGGCCGGTCGAGACGCTGTGTGCGATGGTCGACGACTGGGAGCTGACGCATGTCTATGCCGACCTGCCGCCGGAGTTGTGGACCTACATCAAGGAGAACCGCTTCTTCGGGATGATCATCCCCAAGGCCTACGGCGGCCTGGGCTTTTCGGCGCTCGCGCACCACAAGGTCATCCAAAAGCTGGCGTCGGTCTCGAGCGTGGTCAGCTCCACGGTCGGCGTGCCGAACTCGCTCGGTCCGGGCGAGTTGCTCAACCACTACGGCACCCAGGAGCAGAAGGACTACTACCTGCCGCGCCTGGCGGTCGGCCAGGAAGTGCCCTGCTTCGGCCTGACCGGGCCGTTCGCGGGCTCGGACGCGACCTCAATCCCCGACTACGGCATCGTCTGCAAAGGCGAGTGGAACGGCGCCAACGTGCTTGGTGTGCGGCTAACGTTCGACAAGCGCTACATCACGCTGGCCCCGGTCGCGACACTCATCGGCCTGGCCTTCCGCATGTACGACCCTGAAGGTCTGATCGGCGACAACCAGGACATCGGCATCACGCTGGCGCTGCTGCCGCGCGACACCCCCGGGGTCGAGATCGGCCGCCGCCATTTCCCGCTCAACTCGCCGTTCCAGAACGGCCCGATCCGCGGCAAGGACGTGTTCATTCCGCTGAGCCAGTTGATCGGCGGCGCCGAGATGGCCGGCAAGGGTTGGAACATGCTCAACGAGTGCCTGGCAGTCGGGCGCTCGATCACGCTGCCGTCGACGGCCAGTGGCGGCGCCAAGGCCGGCGCGGTGATCACCGGTGCTTATGCGCGCATCCGCAAGCAGTTCGGGCTGTCGGTCGGGCGCTTCGAGGGGGTCGAGGAAGCACTGGCGCGCATCGGTGCCAAAGCCTATGCGATCAGCGCGTTGTCGCAGGCCACCGCAGCCGCGGTGGACCGTGGCGATGTGCCGTCGGTGCCGTCGGCGATCGCCAAGTACCACTGCACGACGATGAGCCGCGAGGTCATCAGCGACGTCATGGACGTGATCGGCGGCAAGGGCATCATCCTGGGACCGCGCAACTTCGCTGGCCGCAACTGGCAGGCCGCGCCGATCGCGATCACCGTCGAGGGCGCGAACATCATGACGCGCAGCCTGTTGATCTTCGGCCAGGGTGCGATCCTGTGCCATCCGTGGGTCATGAAGGAGATGAAGGCCGCGCAGGACCCCGATACCGCGGCCGGCCTGGAGGCGTTCGACCGCAGTTTGTTCGGCCACATCGGCTTTGCGATCTCCAACGCGGTGCGTTCGTTCTGGTTCGGCCTGACCGGTGCGCGCATCGGTGCGGCCCCCGGTGATGCCTACACCCGACGCTACTTCCGCAAGCTCGACCGTTACTCGGCCAATCTCGCACTGATGGCCGACGTGTCGATGCTGATGCTCGGCGGCAAGTTGAAGTTCAAGGAGTCCCTGTCGGGCCGGCTCGGCGACGTGCTCAGCCACATCTACATGACCAGCGCGATTCTCAAGCGCTATCACGACGAGGGCGCCCCCGAAGCGGACAAGCCGCTGCTGGCGTGGGCGTTCCACGACAGCGTGCACAAGATCGAGACCGCGCTGTCGGCGGCGCTGCGCAACTTCCCGATCCGTCCGGTCGGCTGGCTGATGTGGGCGCTGATCTTCCCGCTCGGCCGCCGTGCCGAGGCACCCGGCGACCGCCTGGGGCACCGTGTGGCGGCATTGCTGATGAGCCTCAACGATGCGCGCGAGCGCCTGGCCGATGGCGTGTTCCTGCAGCCGACCGAGCGCAATCCCGGTGGTCGCATCGCCAGCTACCTCGCCAAGGCGGTCGCGGCCGAGCCGGTGGAGCGCAAGTTCCTCAAGGCGCTCAAGAGCAAGGGCATCGAGGCGCTGGACTACGACGCCCAGTTGGACGAGGCAGTGCGCGAGGGCCACATCAGCAGCGAGGAACGTGCGCTGCTCGAGGAGCTGCGCGCGCTGACGCTCGACGCGATCACCGTCGACGACTTCGACCCCGAGGAGCTGCGCTCGGCCGGCTATCGCGACTTGGTCGCACGACGCCGAGAAGACGGGTCCCGCGAAGCGGCCTGAGGCAGCGATCTGCGAACCCAAGTGGGCACGGTCCTCCTGCAGGCCGTGCCCGTTCTTGTCTCTGGCGCCCTGCCTGCGATCGAACAGCTCGCCGGCTTTCGACGCCGCTCTGCTCGTCGCCTGCGGCGTGCACAGCCTACGCAGATCCAGCTAGACGACCGGTTCGCGTCCGCGATCGGGCAGCCGGCGCTCGGCACGGACCACGCGCCAGGCGCCGGCCAGCATGCCCAGCGCAATGCCGATGCCGGCCAGGAACACGATCTTCGACCCGAACGCCGCCAGCGCCTTGTGCACCCACACGAAAGTGACATCGCCGCCGCGATAGACCGCGGTGTCGATGACCGCCTTGGCCTTGTAGCGCGATTCCCGGTCCACCCGGGTGTAGAGCGTCTCGCGCGCCGGCTTCGACAGCGAGAACTCGCTGGCCCGGGTCACGACCTGGACCACCGCCACCAGCAGCGGGTACGGCGAGGCCGCGAGCAGCGAGAAGCCGACCAGGATCGCGCAAGCCGGTAGCAGCAGCAGCGGCGCCACGCCGTAACGACGCAGCAACCAGCGCGTGAGCAGCAACTGGACGACGATCGTCAGTCCGTTCACGGCCCAGTCGATCGTCGAGTAATAGCGCGTGGCCGCCTCGGCGGTCGCATACGACGCGCGCACGATCGCCGCCTGTTCGTTGTAGAGCAGCGTGCCGACGCCGACTCCGAAGAACATCAGCAGCGCCAACCCGCGCAACAGCGGATCGCGGATGATCAGCTTGAGCCCGGCCCAGATCGAGCCGCCGATCGCGCGCTCGTCCTGCGCGGCGCGGTGCGCTTCGTTGCGGCGCGCCCAGGCCCGCAACTTAAGGATGCACAGCAAGCAGACCGCCAGAAAGCCCGCGCTGATCAGCGGCAGGGCCTGCACCCCGAGGTGTCCGACCAGCAACGTCGTGATCAAGGGCCCGATGAATGCGCCGATCGTCCCGCCGGCGCCGATGTAACCGTAATAGCGTTTGGCGTGCGCATCATCGAAGACATCGGCCATGAAGCTCCAGAACACGCTGACCGCGAACAGGTTGAACACCGCGATCCAGATGAAGAACAACGCGCCACGCCCGGGCAAGGCGCTGTCGAACGCCCACCGGAACGCCATGAGACACGCGATGAAGATCAGGTAGACCACCGGCAGGAAGATCCGCCTGGGAAAGCGCGAGACCAGTGCGCCGTAGAGCGGCTGCAGCACCAGCATCACGAAGAACGTGCCGGTGAACAGCACCTGCAGCGTGAACTCGCCCAGTGCGATACCGCGCGCTGAGGTCCAGTCGAGCATGAAGCCCGGAAAGACGGCCACCGCGTCGGTCGAGGCGCCCATCGCATCGCGCACCGGGCGCAGCACGTAGTAGCCGCACAGCAGGCAGAAGAAGTACAGCAGCGCCCACCACAGCGGCGGCGACTCGCGCAGCGCACGCCGGAACTGGCCGCGCCCGTGGGGAGCATCGGCGTCAACGTCGGTCATCGGGACACGTGCAGGAGGCGGCTGTCGACGCGCACGTTAGCCGATGCCCCGGGCCGCCGCCAGCGTCGGACACGGCGCACGCCTATCCTTGTCGGCCCGCACTGCCCTCGCATCCGATGCCTCCAACGCCTCCGCCTGTCTACGACTACATCATCGTCGGCGCCGGCTCCGCCGGCTGCGTGCTCGCGCATCGGCTCAGCGCCGACCCGCAGGTCCGGGTGCTGCTGCTCGAGGCCGGTCCGAACGACACCCACCCGTTCCTGCGCATGCCCGCGGCGGCGGGCAAACTCCGCGGACGTGGCATGACCTGGGACGACACCACCGCGCCGCAGCCACAGCTCGCCGGACGCACCCTACGGTGGCCGCACGGTCGGGTGCTGGGCGGTTCGAGCGCGATCGACGCGATGTGCTACACCCGCGGCGCCCCGGCCGATTATGACGACTGGGCCGCCCACGGCGCCGAGGGCTGGGCCTGGCGCGACGTGCTGCCGTGGTTCCGGCAAGCCGAAGGCAATGTCCGCGGCCACGATCCATTGCACGGCGGCGACGGTCCGCTGACGGTCTCCGACCTGCGCCATGTCGACCCGCGCACGCGGAGGTTCATCGAGGCGGCGCGGCAGGCCGGGCTGCCGGCCAATGCCGATTTCAACGGCCCGGCGCAGCACGGCGTGGGCCTGTACCAGGTGACCCAGCGCGATGGCGCACGCTGCTCGGCGGCGACCGCGTATCTCGACCGTGCGACCAGGACGCGGCCCAACCTCACGATCGTGACCGGGGCGCGGGTCAACCGGGTGACGTTCGAGCACGGCCGCGCGACCGGCGTGGTCTACGCGAGCGCACGCGGTGCGTTCCACCAACCTGCAACGCGCGAGGTGCTGCTGTGCGGCGGCGCGGTCAACTCGCCGCAACTGCTGATGCTCTCTGGCATCGGCCCGGCGATGGCGCTGCGTCGGCATGGGCTGCCGGTGGTGCACGACGCGCCGGACGTCGGGCGCCACCTGCAGGATGCCCTCGGCATCCGCATCGCGCTCAAGAGCAAGACGCCTCCGCGCGGTGGCCGCATGCGCGAGGCGGCGATGGCCTGGGACTACTTCGTGCGCGGCCGGCGTGGCGCGGGGACCAGCAATGGGCTCGAGGCGGGCGGGTTCTTCCGCTCGCCGCTCGCCGGCGACGACCGTGCCGACATCCAGTTCCACTTCGCGCCGGCGCACCTCGATGTGCACGACGCGCGATCGCTCGGTGCGGGCTGCAGCCTGCGCGCCTGCATCCTGCGGCCGCGCAGTCGCGGCGACGTGCGCCTGACCGGCAACCGGATCTCCGACCGGCCGCGGATCGACCCCGGCTACCTCAGCGATCCGGCGGGTTTCGATCTGCGGATGCTGTTCGAATGCGCCCGCATCGCGCGCACGATTCTGGCGCAGGCCGCCTTCGATGGCATCCGCAACGCGCCGCTGCCGCCGGGCGAGGACGCCTCGGATGCCGACCTCGCCGCGTTCGTGCGCGACCAGGCCGAGTCGGTCCATCGCGCGGCCGGCACCTGCCGCATGGGCAGCGACGCGCAGGCCGTCGTCGATCCGCGACTGCGGGTCCGCGGGGTCGACGGCTTGCGTGTTGTCGATGCCTCGGTCATGCCGACGCTGCCCGGCGGCGAGCTCAACGCACCGGTGATCATGCTCGCCGAACGCGCCGCCGCCTTGATCCAGCAGGCCTGATCCGGCAGACCTGATCACGCTGCGCCAAGCAGCCGGTCGGGCGCCGGCTCGAGCGCGGCCTGCGCGGCCCCGCGTGCGGCAGCAACCGCCTCGAGCGTCTGCCGCTCATGCTGCAGATAGTCCTTGGCGGTCTCCACAAGGTTGGGACACAGGTCGAAGCGACGCTGGAGTTGCACATCGATCTGCGAGCACGCGTTGCGATAGGCGTTGCGGGCAGTGATCGGCCCGTTGTAGATCCCCACGCCCCACAGGACGAGCACAACGATCACACCAACAAAAACGAGCAGGATCAGCATGCTACCCATCAAACCTCCCCTTGTTCATGCAAAACGGAGCGGGAGCGCTATATGATCGCCGCATTGCCGGATGCATACGCAGGGGAAGGCCCGATGAAACGCCGACATCCAGCTCGTCGCCCCCTGGCCCGGCTCGGCCTGATCGGTCTGTTGCTGCCCGCCGCGCTCGGGTCGGCCGCGCAGAGTCCGCCTGCCGAGAGCGAGGCCGCCGACGACATCGCCGAGGTCGCTTCGGTGGTGCCGCTAAGCGAGCGTCCCATAGCGCGCAGCCGCGAGGACGCGGTCAAGCCCGAGCCGTTGATGCCGGTGCGCCAGCCCAAGCCGCTGGCAAGCGGATTCGATGTCGCGCTGTTCGAGGCGATGGCGCAGGACCTGGTCGCCAACCAGCGCGTGCCCGGCCTGGCGATGGCGATCGTCCACAACGGTCAGGTGCTCAGTGCCCGAGGCTACGGCATCACCGACGTCAAGTCGGCCGAGCCGGTCGATGCGCATACCGTATTCCGGCTCGCCTCGCTGTCGAAATCTTTCGCCGGCACTATCACCGGCCTGCTGGTGTCCGAGGGCGCGCTGCGCTGGGACAGCCATGTGGTCGATTACATGCCGTCGCTGCGCTTCTCCGATCCTTCAGCCGCCCAGCAACTCACCGTCGCCGACGTGCTCAGCCATCGCGTCGGCCTGGGCCGCAACACCTACGACCGCGACATCGAGCGCAACGCCGACTATCACGATCTGGTGCAGCGGCTCTCGGCCGCGCCGATGACCTGCCAGCCCGGCAACTGCTACGCCTACCAGAATGTCGCATTCAGCCTGATCGGCGACGTCGTCTTCGCGACGTCCGGCCAGTTTTACAGCGAGGCAGTATCGCGGCGGATCTTCAAGCCACTGGGCATGAACGACGCCAGCTATGGCTTGGAGGGCATCCAGGCCAGCCCGCGCTGGGCCAAGCCGCATGTGCGAGCCGGCGGCGGCTGGACCTCGTTGATGCCCAAGCCGACCTACTACCGGCTCGCACCGGCGGCCGGCGTCAACGCCAGCATCGCCGACATGGCCCAGTGGATGCTCGGCCAGACCGGGCACCGCCCCGACGTGCTGCCGGCGCCGCTGCTGGCGACGCTACAGGCGCCGATCGTCGGCACCCCACCCGAGATGCGCAATTCGTCCTGGCGCCGCGACCGGCTCGAGGCGGCCGGCTACGGGCTGGGCTGGCGCGTCTTCGACTACTCGGGCGAGCGCGTGGTCTTCCACGGCGGCGCCGTCCAGGGTTACCGCGGTCTGATGGCGATGATGCCCGAGCGCGACCTGGGCATCGTCGTGCTGTGGAACAGCGAGAGCAGCCTGCCGTCCGGGCTGATGCCGACGATTCTCGACCGCGCCATCGGCCTGCCGCCGCAACGCTGGCTCGACGTCAATCCGAACATCGAGCTGCTGCACGCCCAGCGCAGCCACGCGCCGACGCACACGCCGAGCGGTGGCAGCACCACGCACCGCGCCGCCGCCACCCCGGAATGAGGTCGACAGGCCCGGCGCGTACCGGGCTTTGATCGCCGCTCAGCCGGCCGCGGGCCCGCCCGCCTGGGCGATCAACGCCTCGAGGCGCGCCGCGGTGACCGGTCCGAGGATCTTCTCGACCACCCGACCGTCGGGCCCGATGAGGTAGGTCATCGGCAGGCCCTTGGGCGTCTCGAAATCGGCCGGTGGCTCGAAGGTGTCGACGATTGCGATCGGGTAGACCACAGGACGCGCCTCGAGGAACGTGCGCAGGTCCTCGGCGGTGGTGTCCTCGTAGGCCAGCCCCACCACCTGCACATGCTCGCGCATCGCATCGAGCGCGGACAGCTCGGGCATCTCCTTCAGGCACGGCGCGCACCAGGTGGCCCAGAAATTGACGACGACCCATTGCCCACGATGGTCGGCCAGATCGAAGGTGCCGCCGTCGATCGTCTCGACCCGCAGCGCCGGATGCTCGCGCGACGATGCCGGCGCCGTGTCGCCGGCAGGTGTGGCCGTGGCGCGGTCATCGACCGGGGCGGCGGCGTCCTCACCGCGCTGACAGGCGACGAGGGCGACGGCAAGGGCGAGGCAGGGAACGAGGCGGCGGATCATGCAGAAGTCTCCGGTGGGGCATAGACGTTGGCGACCCGGCGCTTGAGCAGGTCGCGCAGGGGCACGCGCAGATCGTCGAGGGCGGCCGACGCGGCGACGCCCAGGCGGTCGTCACGGCACGGCAGAAGCGCTTCCTCGATCGGGATGCGCAGATGGCAGGCTTCGTAGAGCTCGGCCAGGCTCAGGCCCTCCAGATCGCGGGCCAGCAGCCACTCGCCGGTCTCGGCACGGCGCAGCAGTTGGATCTCCTCCAATTGCGCGAGCATCTGCTGGACCAGCGTGTCGGTCAGCATCGGCTCCAGCGCCTGGATCTCGTCGCTTTGCAGGCCGCGTCCGGCCGGTCGCGCCTCGGCGAAGCGGCCGAGCATGCGCAGCAGACCGTAGAGCTCATAGCCGCGCGGCAGGCGCAGGTGCGCCGGCTGGTACCGGAAGGCCGAGATCGAGGAGGCGAACGAGGCCCCGAGCAGGATCGCGACCCAGCCCAGGTACACCCACAGCAGGAAGATCGGCAGAAACGCGATCTGGCCGTAGATCTTCTCGTAGGCGCTGAAGCTGCCCAGATACAGGCCGATGCCCCACTTCACCAGTTCCGACAGCAGCACCGACAGCGCGGCGCCGGCAAACGCGTGCCGCCATTGCACGGTGCGATGCGGGACGACCCGGAAGATCGTCGCGAACGCGACCAGTTCGATCAGCATCGGCGCCGCCCACAGCATCGCGCCGCGCAGCCAGCGCCCCGAATCGGTGCTGAAGATCTCCAGCGCGAAGAACCGCGCCGACACCGCCAGGCTCGCGGTCGCGATCAGCGCGCCGAGTGTGAGCACGGTCCAGTACACCAGGAAACGGCCGACCGTCGGCCGCGCCGACTTCACCCGCCAGATCCGGTTGAAGGTGCCCTCGACGCTGAGCAGGGTGACCAGCACCGAGATCACCAGTGCCACGACGCCGATGGTCGTCAGCTGGCCGGTGTTGGCCGACAGCTGCAGCAGCACCGCTTCCACGGCGCGGGCGCTGCTGGGCACGAAGTTGGAGAAGATGTAGTCGCTGAGCTGGTCGCGCCATTGGCCGAATGCGGGGAACGCGGTCAGCACACCGAACACGACCATCGACAGCGGCACCAGCGCGAACACGGTCGTGAACGCCAGCGCGCCAGCGGCCTCGAACAGGCGGTCGTCGAGAAAGCGCCGCCACAGAAAACGCGCGAACGACAGCGCCCGTGCGCGGTCGGTGACGCGCTCGCTCCAGCGGCTCAGGGTATCGAGCGGTTCCATCGACGCAGCGTAGCAAAGCGATGACGCAGACAGCGCGGAAGCCCCGTGCCTGCGCACCGGACACCGCCGCCCGGGCCTGTCACACTGAACGTCCAGCACCGCAGATCGCATCGATGCCCGAGATCCTCGTTCTTTACTACAGCCGCAACGGCTCGGTCGCCCGCCTCGCCCGCCAGATCGCCCGGGGCATCGGCGAAGTCGACGGCATGCAGGCCCGGCTGCGCACCGTACCGCCGGTCGCCGCCGTCACCCAGGCCGCCGCGCCGCCGGTGCCCGAAGACGGCGCGCCCTACGTCGAGCGCGCCGACCTGGCCGAGTGCGCCGGGCTGCTGCTCGGCAGCCCGACCCGGTTCGGCAACATGGCCGCCCCGCTCAAGCACTTCCTCGACGGCCTGGGCGCCGAATGGGCAAGCGGCACGCTGGTCGGCAAGCCGGCCGGGGTGTTCACCTCGACCGCCACCCAGCACGGCGGCCAGGAGGCGACGTTGCTGACGATGCTCGTGCCGCTGCTGCACCACGGCTGCGTGATCGCCGGCATTCCCTATACCGAGCCCGCGCTGACCAGCACGCGCGGCGGCGGCACGCCGTACGGCGCCAGCCACGTCGCCGGTCAGCAGGACGACCCACAGCCGAGCGACGACGAGTCGGTGCTCGCCCGCGCGCTGGGGCGGCGCATCGCGATGCTGGCCGGCAAGCTCGCAGCATGAGGGCGAGAGGTTCGCGCCCCGTGCTCGCCGGTGCGCTCGCCGCGATCGCGTTGCTGTACCTAGCCTGGCACTGGGGCGATGCGCAGTTCGGTGCAGCCTTGCTGGTGTTCGTGCTGCCGCCGCTGCTGCTGCTCGCCGGCGTGTTGCGCGGCGCGCCCAGCGCGCCGTTGTGGTCGGGCATCGCGGCGCTGTTCTGGTTCTCGCACGGCGTGATGTACGCCTGGTCGCAGCCCGAGCAGGGGCACTTTGCCTGGGCCGCCATCGCGCTGTCGCTGACCGTCGTATTCTCGGCCAGCCTGCCGGGCCTGCGTGCGCGCTTCTCGCGCAAGCGCGGCGATGCATGATCGAGGACAGGCCGAGGCCGGGCGGAACGTGCCGGGGCCGCGATCGCCGATCGCGCAGCCACAATCCCGCCCGCTATCATTCCCACCACTCCACACAGACTGCATGGCAATGGACGAGCTGCTGATCGTCACCACCGGTGGCACGATCGACAAGATCTACTTCGACGACAAATCGGACTACCAGGTCGGCGAACCGCAGATCGGACGCATGCTCGAGGAGCTGGGCGTCGCGTTCCGGTTCCGGGTCATTCCGATCATCCGCAAGGACTCGCTGCACATCACCGACGACGACCGCGAGCTGATCCGCGCGACGATCGCCGCGCAGCCCGCACGCCACGTGCTGTTGACCCACGGCACCGATTCGATGGTCGAGACTGCGAAGGTGCTGGCCTCGATCACCGACAAGACCATTGTGCTGACCGGGGCGCTGAGCCCGGCGCGCTTCCGCGGCTCGGACGCGGAGTTCAACATCGGCACCGCCGTGGGCGCCGTGCAGTCCAAACCGCCGGGGGTCTACGTGGCGATGAACGGCCGGATCTGGGACCCGCTCAAGGTGCGCAAGAACGTCGAGGCCAACCGCTTCGAGCCGGTGCTCTGAGCAAGCGGCGGCGCCTCAGCGCTGGATGGTCATGATGCCGTCGGGTTCGGCGTAGTCGACCTCGGTATCGGCCTGGAGTGCATCGAGCAACCGCCGGGTGCCGTCCGCATCCAGCGCGGGGGCGACCGAGAACACATCCGCCCCGACTGCCAATCGCCGCAGCCACGACAGCTTCGGCGCAGAGGCCGCCTTGCCGGTCCGCGGCAGCGCGTCGGCGACCTGGTCCAAGTGCGCCTGCACGGCGTGCGGGTCGCGTGCCGGCTCGGTGCCGGCCCGGTACTTGACGATGAAACGCTGCTGCATGGCGGGCTCATTGTGCGGCGCGGGCGCGTCGGGGCCACGCGATGCCATCAGCGCCGCGACCGGTGCGCACAGCACCGCCACGGCCAGAATGGCGTAGCCCATCGAAATCGGACGCATGGCCCTGCCCTGTTGAAACCGCGGACTGCGGCGTGGTCGAGCATGCCTTCATGCTGGCGATGCCGGAATGAAGGCCGCAAGACGATTGCGCGACATGCTGAATGGTCCGGCCAAACAGCGACTGGCCCCACATCGCGCGCCGGTCGACGGCCGCCGCAGGCATCCCTGCCTGCGACCACCGCCGACCGGACGTTCACACTCAGTACGTCGCCGTCAGCGTGATGCCGGAGATCGCCGAGTAGGCGTGCACCATCACATGCCATGTGCCCGGCTGCGGATTGACGAACGAGCAGCTCTCCTCGTTGCCGAAGCGGAAGGGCCGGCAATCGTAGGCACTGGTCGTGGGCTGCTCGCCGTAACGCACATACAGGTCACCGTCACCGGTGCCGCCGGTCATCGTCACATCCAGACTCATGGTGCCGGCCGGCACCTGCACCGTCCAATACTGTGCGCTGCCCGCGTCACCCGAGATGCCGGTCACCGGCACCCCGTTGCGCAGCGATCCCTGGCCGCCGCCGTCGCTGGGCTCGGCATGGCGCGCCTGGAGCGTGACATTGGCGAAGGCCGCGGCGCCGACCAGCTTGATGTAGTAGGTACCGGCCTCGGGGTCGACGATGCGCACCGATTCGTTGTTGCCCGGCCGCTGGGAGCGGAAATCGAACGCGTCCAGGGCGGGTTCGACGTCGCGGCTGACATACAGCGAGACGTTGCCGGTGCCGCCGGAGGTCGTGATCAGCAGCGGCCCGCTGACGCCCTCGGGCACGACCAGGCTGTAGAGCTGCTCGCTGCCCGCCGCGCCGCCCAGGCCCGGGACGGCCACGCCGTTCTCGATCGCGATCGCGTCCGGTCCGGTATCACCGACCTCCAGGGTCTCGCTGCGGCTGTGGCTGCGGCCCTCGGTGTCGGTCACCGTCAACGTGACCGTGTAAGTCCCGGCTTCGGCATAGGTATGCACCGGGCTGGCCTGGGTCGAGCTGGCGCCGTCGCCGAACGTCCAGGCGCGGCTGTCGATCGCGTCCTCGCCTGCGGTGGACGTGTCGGTGAAGGTCACGGTCAGCGTGTCGGGATCGATCGCATAGGTGAAGTCGGCGGTCGGCGCGCCCGGCTCCACGCCGCCGTCGGCGGTCAGGGTGTCGACGAATTGCGCACCGGTGCCGGCCGCATCGAGCCAGCTCGCCAGCGAGGTCGCTGCGGTGCCGCCGCCGGTCCAGGAGGTGAACAGCCGGCCGTACCAGTCGACGTGATCGGCGCCGGTCGTCGTGCACGAGGCATAGCCGCCGTGCAACTGGCCGATCACACGGCCCTCGGGGCTGTAGAGCGGCGAGCCCGAGGATCCGCCTTCGGTGGTGCCGCGCGGGTTCCACTGCACCCACAGATGGCTGTTACCGCTGGCGCCCAGATAGCCTTCGACGCGCAGCGGATTGTCGGAATGGGTGATGCGCTTCTCGGCCACCCGCGGGTGGTGGATACCGGTGGCGCCGCTTGGTGCGAGGTCGCGGCGGTCCCAGCCCGACCAGCTCAGTGCGAACGCCGGGTCGGCCGGCGTGTCGAGCTCGAGCAAGGTGAAGTCCGAGCCGGCATGGGTCGCGCGCACGACCGCACCGGTCTGGTTCTGCGCCAGGCTGCCGTCGCCATTGGCTCCGCTGGCGGAACTGCCCGGCGTGCGGCAGGTGGAGTTCTCGTAGTTCCAGTACACGACGATGCTGGCCGCCGCGTCCGCCGTGCCCATGCTGCAATGGTGCGCGGTCAGGAAGTACATCTTGCGGTCGCCGGCGGTGTTGTTGAGCAACGACCCGCTGCAATAAAACATGCCAAAGCGCGAGTACGCGCCGACCGAGGGAATCTCGTCGCGGAAGTCGTCGCCGTCGGGACACACCACATCGACGTTGCAACTGCCAGACACGCCCTTGGTCTGCGCCAGCGCGCCTTCGCGCGCGAGCCGGCCGAAGCCGACATAGTCGTGGTTGACGCTGGTCAGCCGCAACTTGAGTTCGGGCAGCTTGGCCTTCGGCACCACGACTTCCAGCACCGCGCTGTCGCCCGGCACGATCGGCGTCCACAGCGCGCCATGCGGCTTGTTGTCGGTCGCGTCGAAGGCGCGGATCGCTTCGGGATCGGCGTTGCGGTCCAGCCCCGTCGGATAGACCAGCAGGCGCCCGCCCTCGGGCATGTGGTACTCGGAAAAACCGAAGTTCAGCGACAGCGCATCCTTCGATTCCACCCGCAGCCGCCAGACAAGGTTGCCGCCGGCGATCTCGTCCCAGTCGCCGGCATCGGCCGGCGTCAGGTCCACGGCCAGCGGCGCGGCGAATCGCACCGGGCGCAAGCCCTGGGTGCGCGATTGCCGGGCGTCCTCGGCGCGCAGCCGGGCGACGTCCACGCCCGGCATGCGCTTGAGTTCGACGGTGTGTTCGGCCGGCAGCCGGTGGGCGAACGCCGCGGGTCGCGCGTCGCGTGGCGCCGCCGTCGCGATGCCGAGCGATAACACGCCGGCGGTGAGGCTTGCGATCAGAGTCTTCATCCCTTTCTACCCCTGGTTGGATTGCACAGAAAAAACGGAGCACGCCGAAGACCGGTGTGCTCCGCCGGCGACACGCGCGACGATCACGGCGTGCCGCCTGCCCTCTATCCCCGAGCCCTGCATCCCCGTCGCGCTAGTCGTGATCGGCGCGCAACGTGACTCCCGAGAACGATGAATAACCGCGCACCAGGACGTGGTACGTCCCGGCCTGAGGCGTGGCGAACGCGCAGCTTTCGTTGTTGCCCGACCGGTAAGGACGGCAGTCCCAGGTCGAGGTCGTCGGTTGCGCGCCGCGCCGGACGTACAGGTCGGCATCGCCGCTGCCCCCAGACAGCGCGATGACAAGGTTGGTCGCCCCCGACGGCACGTTGACCGTCCAGAACTGACTGCTGCCGGTGCCGCCCGACAGGCCGGTGATCGGCGTGCCGACGACCAGGCTGCCGTCGCCCGGATCGGGCCCCGGGCCGGTGCCGCCGCCTGACGCGGCATCCACCGCAGCCTTCGCATCGACGATGCCCGCGCCGATCGGCTGGGACGGGGTCGAGGGGAACGCGCGCGCCGTGCTGGTCAGCAGGGCCTTGATCTGGGCTGGCGTCTTGGCCGGATTGGACACCGACTGCACCAGCGCGACCACACCGGCGACATGCGGCGCGGCCATCGAGGTGCCGTCGTAGGAGGCATAGCTCTCGCTGCCCGGCGTGGTCTGGCCACTGTTGAGCGTGGAGACGATGCCCGAGCCAGGCGCCGAGATCGTGATGCCTGTGCCGTAGTTGGAGAAGCTCGAACGCGCGCCGGTGCTGGTATTGGAAGCGACCGCAATGACGTTGGCGCAGTTGGCCGGCGAGAAGCCCGAGACGTTGGCATTGCTGTTGCCGGCGGCGATGACCAGCGTGGTGCCACGACCGACCGCGCCGTTGATCGCACTCTGCATCGTGTTGCCGCAGCTGCCGCGTCCGCCCAGGCTCAGGTTGATGACCTCGGCCGGATTCTGGTTGGCGGGCACCCCGGCAACCGTGCCGCCCGAGGCCCAGATCACCGCGTCGGCGATGTCGGAGTCGTAGCCGCCGCCACGGCCGAGCACGCGGACGGGCACCACCTTGGCCAGCGGCGCAGTGCCGGCGACGCCGACCCCGTTGTTGGTCACCGCCGCGACCGTGCCCGCAACATGCGTGCCGTGCCAGCTCGAAGCATAGATGCCGTCGAAATCGCCCGGATCGCTGGGATCGGCATCGCGGCCATTGCCATCGCCTGCGATCGTCGGATCGCTGATGAAGTCGTATCCGGGCAGGATGTTGGCATTGAGGTCGCTGTGCGAGGTGATGCCGGTATCGAGCACCGCGACGACGGCGCCCGCACCGCGCGTCACGTCCCAGGCGGTGGTCGCGCGAATGCCCCCGGCGCCGGTACCGAAGCCGTACTGCTGGCTGAAGCGCGGATCGTTGGGCGTCCAGAACACCCGATTGCGCTTGTCGACCTCGACGTACTCGACATCGGGGTCGGCCGCGAGCTGGCGCATCACCGATTCGGCATCGGCCCGATCCAACTTGCGGCTGGTACGCACGACATCGGCGCCGACGGCCGTGCGGCGCAGGTGCTCGAGTCGCAATTGCTTGCCGCCGCCGACGGCCAAGCGACCGGCCACCGACCCCAGTGCCGCGTTGATCGAGGCCGGCTGCGCCTGCGCGGCGCTGCCGTCCCGGTACTTGACGATGAAACGGTCGTGCTGCTCGGCGGACTGCAACCCGGCAAGATCGAGCCGCTCGACAGCCTGGGCCGCGGCCAGCGGCGCGGCAAGGGCCAGCAACGTGGCCGCCGCCAGCACACGGCGCTGAAGGCGACGGAAGGGAATGGACGTCTTCGACATGGGAAACCCTCGAAACCGTGGGCGCGCCGGAGCCGCGGCGCGGGGCCGGGGTCGGACACATCGCGATGGGCGATGGCCGACCCGCAACGTACGCGGCATGACGAAACTGACCGCAAACTGACGCTACGCGACAGCCCTGTTCGCGCGCAATGGCGGGTCACGTTAATTTTTCGACAATAAGAGTGATAAGCATCACATTTCTGCATGATGCTTTGCGTTCAGCCATGTGAGCAGCGTCCGGGATGTCTTACGGCTGCGAGGTGGGCGTGGCCAAGTTTGCGCACGCGCACCCTATCGGCCGAACACACTCGAGGCGTGTTGCACGAATGCCGACAGGCGGCGTCGGGTATCGGACCATCGAGCCACCACCACGCAGCAGCAAGCCCGGCGCACCTGCCATGTGGACATGTGGATCTGAGGATGGACGGCGCGGCGGCGCCGTCAGAGCATGCCGGTCTCGAGTTGCGCGGCCTCGGACATCATCGACCGGTTCCACGGCGGATCGAACACCAGCTCGACATCGGCCTCGTCGACGGTCGGGATGAGCTCGAGCTTGCTGCGCACATCGTCGACCAGGATCTCGCCCATGCCGCAGCCCGGCGCAGTCAGCGTCATCCGCACCTCGACCTTGCGGTGCCCGTTGTCGACGGGAATCACCACGGCCTCGTAGACCAGGCCCAGATCGACGACGTTGATCGGGATCTCGGGGTCGAAGCAGGTGCGCAGCTGGTGCCAGACCATGCGTTCGACCGCCGCGTCGTCGGCGTCGTCGGGCAGTTCCAGCGGCATCGGCGGCTCTTTGCCGATCGCATCGGCATCGCGGCCCGCGATCCGGAACAGATTGCCCTCGACGAACACGGTGTAACTACCGCCCAACGCCTGAGTGATGTAGCCGGCACTGCCGGCCGGCAGCGTCACCTCCTCGCCCTGGGGGACGAGAACGGCTTCGCAATCGCGTTCGAAACGGACGGGTTCGCTGCTGCGAGAGTACATGGCCCAGGACATGAGGGCCGGAAGCGGCCGCGACAAGGCTGTCATTGTATCGCCGCGCGCCGGTATGCTGACCGACCATTCCCGCGATGCTGTCTTCCATGTCCGAACCCGCCCGCGCCCGGCGCTGGCCGCTGGCGATCGGTCTGCTGCTGCTCGGCAGCGCCGGCATCGCGGCCGCCTGGATCCTGCTGGCCGACGCGCTGGGCGCGCAAGGCGCCTGGATGGCCGTGGTCGCCGCGCTCGATGCCGCGCTGCTGGTGCGCCTGGCGCGGCTCCGCCCCGGGCTGGTGCGCGCGCTCGCAGGCACGGCCGCGACGCTGCTGGCGATCATCATCGCCAACTGGGGCATCATCGCCACCCAACTCGCCCGCCCGATGGGACTGATGCCCTGGGAATCGGCGCTCAAGCTCGGGCCGCACCACGCCTGGACCCTGGCCAGCCTGGCCAACACACCGGCCGATCTAGCCTGGCTCGGCGCCGGGCTGGTGATCGCGGCGGTACTCGCGCGCTAGATCCTGCGCCACGGCAGCAGTCGCATGCGAAGCAAGGTTGGCGCCGCTTAGATGTGAGTCGTCGGCGCATCCGCGCCCAGATGCACGAGCAGATCGCGCATCGGCGGCGCCAGGCCTCGCCAGTCGCGGACACAGACGCATAGCCGGCGGCGCGTCCAGGCCTCGCGCAGCGCGATCGTGCGATGGGGATGGCGGCGACGGTAACGCTGCGAGGCGCCGGCCGGCACGATGCCCACGCCGACGCCGCGCGCGACCAGCAGGCACAGGTCCTCGAAAGTCCGGACACGGATGCGGAACGCGAACGCGCGGCCCGCGTCAGCCGCGTGCGCATCGAGGTGATCCTGCAATGCGCTGCCCGGAGCCAGACCGACGAACGGCAGGGCGAGCGCATCGGCGAACGCCGCCTCGCGCACGGCGGCGAGCGGATGGTCGACCGGCACGATCAGCACCAGCCGGTCCTCCGCCACCGGCGCCAGGTGCAAACGACCGGCGTCGACACTGTCGGCGACCACACCGGCCTCGATGCGGCCCGAGGAAACTGCACGCACGATCTCCGGGCTGGTGCGTTCCTTCAACTCAATGCGGACCGCCGGACGCGCCGCCAGCCACGGCGCCAGCGCCCTGGGCAGGAAGCCGGTCACTGCCGCGGTATTGGCATACAGCCGCAAGGTCCCGCGCGCGCCGGCGGCGAACGCCTGCAGTTCTTCATGCAGCATGCCGTGTCGTCGCAGCATGCGCCGCGCATGGTGCGCAAGCGCCTCGCCGGCCTCGGTCGCGCGGACACCGCGGGCGTGTCGCTCGAGCAAGGCGATACCGGCATCGGCCTCGATCCGTCGCAGCCGTTCGCTGGCCGAGGCCAGCGCCAGGTGTGCACGCGCCGCGCCCTGGCTGATGCTGCCGGCATCGATGATGTGCAGAAACAGGCGCAGGTCGGACAGGTCGATTCGCACGGAACCTCCAGGACGCGCCCTTCGGTTCATCCGAAGGACGACACGGCCAAAGCCGCATTGTGCCCGTCGCCGGCCCGGCGCCCAATGGCGCCATGGACACGGCAATCGCTTTCCCCCTCGCGGCACTGATCGGCACCTTCCTGCTCGCAGGCGCAGTGAAGGGCCTGACCGGCATGGGCCTGCCCACGATCGCCATGGGACTGCTCGGGCTGGGCATGCCGCCCGCGGCAGCCGCGGCGATGCTGGTGGTGCCCTCGATGGTGACCAATGTCTGGCAACTGGCCGCCGGCCCCGAACTGGGACCGCTGATGCGCCGGCTCTGGCCGATGCTGCTAGGCATCGTGGTCGGCACGGTCGCCGGTGCCGGCGCACTAGCCACGACCGATCCGACCTGGTCGGGGTTCGCGCTCGGTCTGGCGCTCATCGCCTACGCCGGCCACGCCCTGCTCGCGCCGCCGCTGACCGTGCCTGCACGCCATGAGCGCTGGTGGTCACCGACGGTCGGCGTCGCGACTGGCGCGGTCACCGGCGCCACCGGCGTGTTCGTGATCCCGGCCGTGCCGTACCTGCAGGCGTTGGGGCTGCAGCGCGATACGCTGGTGCAGGCACTGGGGCTCTCGTTCACGGTCTCGACGCTGGCGCTGGCGATCGGGCTGGGCGTCCACGGCGCGTTCCGCTTCGAACAGGCCGGTCTGTCGACGCTGGTGGTCGTGCCCGCGCTGGCCGGCATGTGGCTCGGCGGGCGGTTACGCCAGCGCATCCCGCCGGCGCGGTTTCGCGTGTGGTTCCTCGTCTGCCTGCTGCTGCTCGGCCTGGAACTCGCCTCGCGCCCCTGGCGCTGACCGACCGCATGACCGCCACGCCCTCCCCTACCCGCTGACCTGCAGCAGCATTCAGGCTAGGATCGACGCCGGCAACAGCGTGCCCGGCCCGGACGACAGCGTCCGGTGTCCTAGACCCACGGGGAGTGGTGATGGCGGTCGTCGTGCTTGCGATGAAAGAAACCGCACCTGGCGAACGCCGGGTGGCGCTGACGCCGGAAACGGCGCGCAAACTGACTGCCGCCGGGGCCACCGTGCTCGCGCAGCGTGGCCTGGGCGACGGCGCGCATTTCGCCGATGCCGCCTATGCCGAGGCCGGCGCACATCTGGTCGGCGATGAAGCGCTGCCGCAGGCCGATCTGGTGCTGTGCGTGCAGGCGCCGTCCACCGACGCGATCGCCCGGCTCAAAGCAGGCGCCGCCTTGATCGGCACGTTGCAGCCCGACGCCGAACCGTCGCGGGCCGATGCGCTGCGCACGCACGGCATTCTCGCCTTCCCGCTCGAGCGACTGCCGCGCACCACCCGCGCGCAGGCGATGGACGTGCTCAGTTCGCAGGCCGGCATGGCCGGCTACAAGGCCGTGCTGATCGGCGCGCAGCTGGCGCCGCGGTTCTTCCCGATGCTGACCACCGCCGCCGGCACGATCCGGCCCTCGAAGGTGCTGGTGATCGGCGCCGGCGTTGCGGGACTGCAGGCGATCGCGACCGCGCGGCGCCTTGGGGCGCAGGTCGAGGGCTTCGACGTGCGGCCCGAGACGCGCGAGCAGATCGAATCGCTGGGCGCACGTTTCCTCGATCTAGGCGTGAGCGCTGCCGGCGAGGGCGGCTATGCGCGCGCCTTGACCGACGAAGAGCGCGCCGAACAGCAACGGCGTCTGGCCGCGCACCTGGCCGGCATCGATGTCGTGGTCTGCACTGCTGCCGTGCCCGGGCGGCGGGCACCGACGCTCATCGACGCCACCATGGTCGCCGGCATGCGGCCGGGCAGCGTGATCGTCGATCTGGCCGCCGAGACCGGCGGCAACTGCGCGGCCACCGTGCCCGGGCAGACCGTCGAGGTCGCAGGCGTCACGGTCGCGGGCCCGCTGGATCTGGCGAGCCTGGGCGCGACGCATGCCAGCGAGATGTACGCACGCAACCTCCAGCACTTCGTATCGCTGCTGCTCGCCGACGGCGCCCTCGCCTTCGACTGGACCGACGAATTGCTGGCCCGAACGGTGTGGCCGCAGGTGCCGGCTGCCGCCCCCATGTCCGGAGTTCCCGCATGATCGATGGAGTCGTGGCGCTGTACATCGTGATGCTGGCCGCAATCGCCGGCCATGTAATCATTTCGCGCGTGCCGGTGATCCTGCACACGCCGCTGATGTCGGGGTCGAACTTCATCCACGGCATCGTCCTGATCGGGGCGATGGTCGTACTCGGCCACGCCGATACCACGCTGGAGAAGGCGATCGGGTTCCTCGCGGTGCTGATGGGCGCCGGCAACGCCGCCGGCGGCTACGTCGTCACCGAGCGGATGCTGGAGATGTTCAAGCCCACCGCCAAGCGGAGCGAGGCGCCGTGACCGACCTGCCCGTCTCGCCACTGTCGCGGGGCCTGCCCTCGGCCCGTCCCGCGCTCCAGTGGCGGCGCGACCGTCCAGCCCTGGTCGCAGGCGCCACGATGGTGACGGCACGATGAGCGGCCTCGACCTGCGCACAGGACTGATCGCGGCGAGCTACTTCGTCGCCGCAACCCTGTTCCTGCTCGGCCTGCAGCGCATGGCCTCGCCGAAGACCGCGCGCTCGGGCATCCAGTGGGCGGGCGTCGGCATGCTGCTGGCGACCGCGGCCACGTTCTTCGTGCCGGGCCTGCACAACCTTGGCCTGATGGCGACAGCGATCGCGCTGGGCACCGTGCTGGCGTGGGTGTCGGGCAAGAAGGTCGCGATCACCGACATGCCGCAGATGGTCGCGCTCTACAACGGTTTGGGCGGCGGCTCGGCGGCGGCGATCGGCGCGGTCGAGCTGCTGCGCTGGTCGCAGCACGCCACCGCACCTGCTTCGGTGCCGTTGGTGCTGGCGACGCTGGGCGCACTGATCGGCGCGATCGCGCTCTCGGGCTCGGTGATCGCCTGGGCCAAGCTCGACGGGCGCATGGACAAGCGCTACGCCTTCCCCGGCCAGCAACTGTTCAACCTGGCGGTGTTCGTCGCCGCGCTCATCGTCGGCGGCCTGGTGGTGCATGCGCTCCAATTGCCGGCGATCGTCGCGTTCTTCGCATTGGCGCTCGCGCTGGGCGTGCTGATGACGCTGCCGATCGGCGGCGCCGACATGCCGGTGGTGATCTCGCTGTACAACGCGCTGACCGGCCTGGCGGTGGCCTTCGAGGGCTATGTGCTGGGCAACGAGGCGTTGATGATCGCCGGCACGATGGTCGGTGCGGCCGGCATGCTGCTGACCCGGCTGATGGCCAAGGCGATGAACCGCTCGATCCGCAGCGTGCTGTTCGCAAGCTTCGGCGGCGGCGCGCAGGCGCAGGCGATCGAGGGCACGCAGAAGCCGATCGAGGCCGGCGACGTGGCGGCGATGATGGCCTACGCCGAGCGGGTGGTGATCGTGCCCGGCTACGGCATGGCCGTCGCCCAGGCGCAGCACAAGATCCGCGAACTGAGTCAGCGGCTGATCGAGCGCGGGGTCAAGGTCAAGTTCGCGATCCACCCCGTCGCCGGTCGCATGCCCGGGCACATGAACGTGCTGCTGGCCGAGGCCGGGGTGCCCTACGACCTGATCGTCGACATGGACGACATCAATCCCGAGTTCGCCAGCACCGACGTCACCCTGGTCATCGGCGCCAACGACGTCGTCAACCCGGTTGCCAAGACCGACCCGGCGAGCCCGATCTACGGCATGCCGATACTGGACGTGATCGATTCGAAGAACGTCGTGGTCATCAAGCGCGGCAAGGGCACGGGCTTTGCCGGCATCGAGAACGCGCTGTTCTACGCCGACAACACGCGCATGCTCTACGGCGACGGCGCCGAGGCGGCCGGCGCCCTGGTCACCGAGCTCAAGGCGCTCGACGGCGGGCATTAGCTCCGCCGCCGTCCGGCAGGCGCCATCCGGACCTGCACCGGCCGGCACGAGCGGCCGAGCACCGTCGCGGTCGCGCGCCAGGCCAGGCGCCGCAATCGCCGATGAGCAGCGGCGGCGTATGGAACCATCTGCGGCGTCCGCGTCAACCGCCGGTGCCGCGAGGCGTTATCCATGACGACCCCGCCCGTGGCGCAACGACCCGACGATGGATGGCAGCCGCCCGTTCGACCCGCAGACGCATGCCGTGCACGGTAGGCTGGCGCCGGTGAGCGCTCCCCTGCCTGCGGCGACGGCCGCCCCCGACACCGCGCCGCCGGCCACGCTCGAGGCGTTTCTGGCGAGCGTCGAACGCCGGGCGTTTCGTTTCGCCGAGCTGGGCCTGCGCCATCGCGACGACGCGCTCGACGCGGTGCAGGACACAATGATCCGGATGCTCGGCTATCGCGACCGGCCGGCGTCGGAATGGACGCCGCTGTTCTGGACGGTGCTGCGCAGCCGGATCGTCGACACCCAGCGCCGGCGCACGTTCCGGCTGAGCTGGCTCACCGATGCCCGCACGCCCGAGGGCGAGGAGATCGACTGGGCCGATGCCGGCCCCGATCCGTCGCGCTCGCACGACGGCCGCGAGGCCTGGCAGCGATTGGCCGAGGCGCTGCGCCAACTGCCGCGGCGTCAGCGCGAGGCGTTCACGCTGCGGGTGTTGGAGGAATTCGACGTCGGGACCACCGCCCGCATCATGGGCTGCGGCGAGGGCTCGGTGAAAACCCATCTGTTCCGTGCCCGCGAGGCGCTGCAGACGCAACTGGAGGAGTTTCGATGAACCCGCCGAACGACCCGCGCACGGCCGCGGACGACGACGCCGCGCTGCGTGCGCTCTACGGCCGTGCCCAGGCGCAGATCTCGGCCGGCACCACCGCGCGCCTGCATCGCGCGCGTCATGCCGCCACGACCGGTTCGACCGCCTCCCCTGCGCGGCGCAGTTGGGCCTGGCCGGCCGCCGCCGGCTTCGCCGCGCTGTTCGCGCTGGCGATTGGCATGCAATCGCTCGCCCCGCCGGCGCCGCCGACTGCCACGCCCGCGCCGGTCCTGGCCGAAGCCGACGGCGCGGCCGCCCTCGACGACGGCGTGGCCGACGCCCTGGCGACGTACGAGGAATCGCCGGACTTCTACCTGTGGCTCGCCGCGAACGAGTCCACCTTGCTTGCGATGGAGTGACCCCATGCGCCTGTCTTCCCCCTTCCTGCGTACGGTCCTGCTGCTGGGCGGCCTGTCGGCAACCGGTTTTGTGGCCGCCCAGTCCGGCCCGGCCCTGCCCGAGTGGGACCGGCTCACGCCCGAGCAGCGCGACCAACTGGTCGCGCCGATCCGCGAGCGCTGGAACGACGCCGATGCCGACAAACGCCGCCGCATGCTCGGCCACGCCCAGCGTTGGCAAACGATGACGCCGGCCGAGCGCGAACACGCCCGCCACGGCATGCACAGTTGGAAGCGGCTGCCGCCCGAGCAGCGCGAAGAAGCCCGTGCGTTGTATTCCAAGCTGCGCACGCTGCCCGAGGCCGAGCGCACCGCGCTGCGCGAACGCTGGCAGCAGATGACCCCTGAACAGCGCCGCCGCTGGGCGCAGGCCAATCCCGCGCCTGAGCCGCGTGATGGCGCCGCAACGCCGCGCTGACGCCAGCCTCGACACGCGCCGTCGTGCCGCCGATCGCTGCGATCACCCCACCGCAGCGCTGTCGACGTCGTCGTTGGCCGCACTCAGGTGCTGCCAGAGATGCTTCATGGCCTCGTCGAACGGGGCATCGATCGAACGCACGAGCGCACGCCCGGCCCCGACCAACGCGGCCAGTTCCTCGGGCGAGACGACCATCCGGCGCACACCGCGCCGGTTGACGATCAGCAGCCGCGAGGTCAGCGGACTGATCCACGCCACCCGGGCCACCGATTGGCGACCGTGCTCGTCGATCAGCCGCAGGCCCTGACCCGGCCGAAGCTGGCGCATCCGCGCGGCGATGGTCGGATCGAATGCAGGCGTCGCGGTGCCGTCGACCAGGCGCAGCAGCGGATCGGACGGCTCGTCCAGCGCCTCGTCTTCCGGCAGCGGCGTATGCAGGCGCCTGGGCGCATCGCAACGCGCGAGCGCGGCCACGATGCGCGTGACCTCCTCGCGCGCGGCGGCCGCGTCGAGACCGCCGCTGGCGTAGCAATCGGCCAGCGGCCCCTGCAGCGCACGCAAGGACGCGGCGACCGCGGTGCCATCGGCCGCTGCGGCGTCGAGGTCGATGCCGATCATCGCATCGCCGATCGCGACCGCGGCGCGGTGGCGTGGCGAATCGGGACCGTCGCGCAGCCAGGTCTGGGTCAGGTGGTGGCGCCAGTGCTGGTCGAGAAACCGGGCGACCGCGTCGGTCAGCGGCTGCGCGGTCATGCGCTCGGCCACGAGCGCAGCTACGCCGCGGCGTGCCTGTTGCAGGCGTTCGCGGCCGTGGATCGCCTCGGCGGCACGGCGCTCGGCAACTTCCGTGCGACGGCGTTGCTGGTCCAGGCGGTCGCGCAATTCTTCGGCCGCGAGCGCGAACACCGCCTGGTCGGTTTCGTATTCCTCCACGACCCGGTCGACGAGCCGCCCGGCATGCTCGAGCAGGTCGCGGTCGACCGCGGTGTCGCCGGTATTGCCGTCGCAGGCCTCGGTGACTGCATCGAGCAACCGGCGCGCTGGATGGCCGCGCTGGCTGAACAGCGTTTCGTCAGTCAAAGCGACCTTGAGGCAGGGCATGACCAGCCGGCCGTAGAGATCGCGAGCCTGCTGCATCAGGTCGTTGGCCTCGAACAGCGCCTGGAACAGCAGGCCGACCAGGTCGATCACGTCTTCGTCGTCGCCGCTCAGCGGCGCGCGGTCGGGATCGATGCCGACGCCACGCAGGCCGCGCGCGAGTTCGAGCCGGATCACATCGCCCAACCGCCGACGATCGTCACCGGCCAGCACCCGGGCATACGGGGAGGGGTCGTCCCCCTGCAGCAGCCGCGCCACGCTGAGCAGCTTCGCCGCCTCGAGGGTCTGGGTTGCGCGGGGCGGCACATCGAGCGCGGGCGCATCCTCCGACGGGGACGCAGGCGTACGCGCGCGTTGCGCCCGCCAGCGGTGCAACTGCGCGCGAACCAGCACGAGCTCGGCGCCCCGCGGATCGGTGTCGGTCGTATCCGGGCCGCTGGCGGCCAGCAGCCGGGCCAGATCCGGCGACAACGGCCGCTGCGCGGGCCGGGCGCTGTCGCGCGCGGCGTCGGCGACGTCGGCCGTATCCGCCCGCGCCTCGGCCAGCCCACCCTCGGGTTGCCACGCGGGCGCGCGACCGCCACGGCCGGCGGCCGGTGTCGCAGGCACCGGCCCGAACGCGGTGTCGAGCAGCGTATCGGCGCGGGCGTAGAGCCCGGCCAGAACCGCCGGCAGCCGTGCACCGAGTTGCTGGAACAACTGGGCGCGCAGGTCGCGCGGCAGCGCATCGGGATCGAGCAGACCGGCAAACGCCTGGACCGGCACGGCCGGACGCAGCGGATGCGCCGCGCCGTCGGCGACCCCGAGGCGCGATGCCAGCACCGCCATCCGGCCATCGAGCGCGGTCAACGGGCCCGTCCACTGGTGTTCGAGCAGGTCGACCTGCTGCTCGACCGCCAGATGCAGTTCCAGCTGGCCTTCGGACATCAGCGCCATCGCATCGTGTGCCGGCCGCGGCGAGGCGGCGCTGCGCCAACGTTCGAACGCCGCCTCGATGGCGGCACGGAAGCTCGCTGCCAGCACCGGGGCACGCATGCGCAACGCGCGCGCAGCCAATCGTGCGTCCTGTGCGGCCATGTAGTCGACGGCAGCGCCGAGCGCATCGCGCTCGACCTGGGCCTCGACCTCGTCCCACAGCGTCGACAACACCTCGCCCAGCGCCGTCACCGCGTCGCGTCGCAGCGCGTCGAACACCGCCTCGGGCTCGCCCGGCGTAGGTCGGCGCGCATGCGGCGCCGGACCGATGTCGTGGGGATGCGTCATCTTGGGGGAGAATCGGGGGCATGGGGCACAGTGCCCCCGCACTTAGCTTTCCGAAACCAGAGGCACAAGTCCGTGACGATACTCCCAAATGCTGAACGCCTTCTCGACGCGCTCGATGCGCGACGCTCGGTGCCGGCGCGCCAACTCGATGCGCCTGGCCCCGACGACGCGACCCTGCTGCGCATGCTGCGCTCGGCGGTTCGGGTCCCCGACCACGGCAAGCGGGTGCCGTTCCGTTTCCTGCGCATCGCCGGCGATGCGCGTCACGCGCTCGGTGAGCAGTTGGTCGACCGCGCACGCGCACGCGATCCGGAGATCGGCGCCAGCGCGCTGGACAAGGATCGGCACCGGTTCTCGCACGCGCCGCTGGTGATCGCGGTCGTCGCGATTCTGGACCCGCACGACACCGCAATTCCCGACATCGAACGGCTACTGACCGCCGGCAGCGTGTGCTTTGCGCTGTTGCAGGCCGCCCAGGCCTGCGGCTTTGGCGCCTCCTGGCTGACCGGCTGGCCGGCCTACGACTCCGAAGTCCTCGCCGCCCTCGGCTTGGGCGAGCACGAGCGCATCGCCGGCTTCATCCACATCGGCAGCCCACGGCTCGATCCGCCCGAACGCGAGCGCCCGGACCCGGCCGCGCTGCTGCAGGACTGGGTCGCGCCGTGAGTTTGACGCCCCCCGCCGTCCAGTCGCCCGCCCCCTCGCCCACCGCGCCGCTATACCTGGTCGACGCCAGCCTCTACGTGTTCCGCGCCTGGCACTCGATGCCCGACGAGTTCCACGACGCCGAAGGCTGGCCGACCAATGCGGTGCAGGGCTTCGCACGGTTTCTTGCCGAACTCATCGAGCGCGAGCGCCCGCGACACATCGCAGTCGCCTTCGACGAAGCGCTCGACAGCTGTTTCCGCAACCGCCTGTACCCGGCCTACAAGGCCAATCGCCCGCCCGCGCCCGACGCATTGCGCCGGCAGTTCGCGCACTGCAAGGCGCTGTGTCGCGCGCTCGGCCTGGTGGTGCTCGCCGACACCGAGTACGAGGCCGACGACCTGATCGGCAGCGCGCTGCACGCCGGTCGCCGCCGCGCGCACCACGGCGTCATCGTCTCGGCCGACAAGGATCTCTCGCAACTGCTCCAGGGCGCCGACGAGCAGTGGGATTACGCCCGCGGCCAACGTTGGACGGCGGCCGGCGTGCGTGCGCGCCACGGCGTGGAGGCGCACCAGATCGCCGACTACCTCGCGCTGTGCGGCGACGCGATCGACAACATTCCCGGCGTGCCGGGCATCGGCTGCAAGACCGCGGCCAGCCTGCTGCACCACTTCGGCACGCTCGACGCGCTGCTGGCACGCAGCGACGAGATCGGGTTCCTGCGTTTCCGCGGCGCCGCCCAGGCGGGAGCGAAGTTGCGCCAGCACGCCGAAGCCGCGCAGTTGTATCGACAGCTGACGACGATCGCCTGCGATGCGCCACTGGGCGAGGGCGCGGACGGCTTCGCACGGCGCGAGGGCGATGCGCAGGCGCTGTCTGCCCTGTGCACCGCGTTGCGTTTCGGTCCGTTGACCCGGCGGCGCCTGTACGCGGCGGCCGGCCTGACCTGGGCGCCGGTGGCCGAGGCCTGACCGGCGCGCCGCCGCGTGCTACCGGCGCTGCGGCCGGGCGACTACCATCGACGCATGACGAACCAGGACGCGGGACCCGCCGACGCGGCGGAGGTGCTCTACCAGGGCGATTGGCTGCGGTTGGTCCGCCGGGGCAAGTGGGAATCGTGCGAGCGCACGCACGGCGGCAACGGCATGGCGGTGCTGATCATCGCAGTCACGCCGGATGACGAGGTGCTGTTCGTCGAGCAGTACCGGGTGCCGCTGGGTGCGCGCACGATCGAAATGCCCGCCGGCCTGGTCGGCGACCACGGCAGCTCCGATTCGCTCGAGGACGCGGCCCGGCGCGAACTGATCGAGGAGACCGGCTGGTCGGCCGGGCGTGTCGACGTGCTGCTGACCGGCCCGACGACGGCGGGCATGAGCAACGAGCGCGTGGCCTTCGTCCGCGCCCGCGAGTTGACCCGGGTCGGCAAAGGCGGCGGCATCGACGACGAAGACATCATCGTCCACACCGTGCCGCGCGCCACCGCGCCGGCCTGGCTGATGCGCAAGCATGCCGAAGGCTACGAGCTCGACCTCAAACTCTGGGCGGGGCTGTGGATGATCGACCACCAGCCCGACGGCACGCCGGCCGACTGACGGTCGCGGGCCGGGCCTGCGCCCGGCCCACCTGCACTCAGGCCTTCTTGAGGAACTCGGTGCGCAGCACCAGGCCCTTGACCTTCTCGGCGTTGCACTCGATCAGGTCGGCGTCGTCGGTGAGACGGATGTTCTTGACCAGCGTGCCGCGCTTGAGCGTGACACTGGTGCCCTTGACCTTGAGGTCCTTGATCAGCGTGACCGAGTCGCCGTCGGCGAGCGCGGTGCCGTTGCTGTCCTTGACGACGAGGGTGTCTTCTTCCGACATGGTGCGATGTCCCGTGGTGCGCGCCGGTGTCCGGCGCATGAGCAGTGGATACGTGCCACGCGAGCGCGCGTGGATGATCGCGCCCGCACATGCGGGCGCGCAGTGGATCAGGCGAAGCGGTCGGTCGCGCGGACCAGCGCGTCGATGTTCTCGGCTTCGAACGCCGAGTGGCCCGAGGCCGGCGTGATCACCAGCTCGGCCTTCGGCCAGACCTGATGCAGGTCCCAGGCGTTCTGCACCGGACAGACGACGTCGTAGCGGCCGTGCACGATGACGCCGGGGATATCGACGATGCGGTAGGCGTCGCGCAGCAACTGGTCGTCGACTTCGAAGAACCCGCCGTTGACGAAATAGTGGTTCTCGATGCGTGCGAACGCGAGCGCGAACCGCGCATCGGCATGGCTGCCGGCGAAGTCCTCGTCGATGTGCAAAAAGCTCGTGGCGCCTTCCCAGACGCTCCACGCGCGGGCGGCGTCCAGGCGCACGCCTTCGTCGTCGCTGGTCAGACGCTTGTGGAACGCGGCGATCAGGTCGCCACGCTCGTTCTGCGGAATCGCGGCGATGTACTGCTGCCAGGCTTCCGGGAACAGGCGCGACGCGCCTTCCTGGTAGAACCATTCCAGCTCCCAGCGCCGCAGCATGAAGATGCCGCGCAGGACCAGTTCGGTGACCCGGCGCGCGTGGCTCTGGGCGTAGGCCAGCGCCAGCGTCGACCCCCACGAGCCACCGAAGATCTGCCACTGCTCGATGCCCAGGTGCTCGCGCAGGCGCTCGATGTCAGCGACCAGATCCCAGGTCGTGTTGGCGACAAGATCGGCATGCGGCGTCGAGCGTCCCGCGCCACGCTGGTCGAACAGCACGATGCGGTACTTCGCCGGATCGTGGAAGCAGCGCATCTTCGGGCTGCAACCGCCGCCCGGGCCGCCATGCAGCAGCACGACCGGCTTGCCCTTCGGGTTACCGCACTGTTCGTAGTACAGGACGTGTCGATCGTCGACGGCCAGCGAACCGGTGTCGTAGGGTTCGATGGCGGGATAGAGCTGTCGCATGCACGGGCATCCGAAAGGAACCGGCCGCCAGTCTAACAGCCGCGGTCGGGCGCCCCCGGCGCGCGTCCGAGGGTCACGCGGTCGCGCTGCTCGAGATCACGCGCGGTCTCCACATCACCAAGCCCTGCCGCTTTGAACAGCGCGCGCACCGCCTCGCCTTGCGCCAGACCGTGCTCGACCAGCAGCCAGCCGCCGGGGCGCAGGTGCGCACAGGCACCACCGGCCAGTACGCGGATCGCATCGAGGCCGTCATCGCCGGAGACCAGTGCGGTCGGCGGTTCGAAGCGCAGGTCGCCACGGGCCAGATGCGGATCGTCCGCCTCGATGTACGGCGGGTTGCTGACCAGCACATCGAAGCGCCGATCCGCGAGCGGCGCGTACCAGTCGCCAGCCAGGAACGTCACGCGCGCCAGCCCCAGTTCGGCGGCATTGGCACGCGCGACGGCGAGTGCGTCCTCGCTCAAGTCGGTCGCAATCACCTCGACGTCCGGGCGCTCGACCGCAAGCGCGAGCGCGACCGCGCCGCTGCCGGTGCCCAGGTCGGCCACCGCCGCGTCAGGCCCGGCCGGCAGCCGCGCCAACGTCAGCTCGACCAGCCGCTCGGTCTCGGGCCGGGGAATCAGCGTCGCTCGCGACACCGCCAAATCAAACCGCCAGAAGCCGCGGCGTCCGATCAGGTAGGCGACCGGCTCACCGGCAGCGCGGCGCGCCACCAGCGCGTCGAAGCGCGCGGCCAGTGCCGGCTCAATCGGGTCGTCGCCATGCGCGAACAACCAGCTGTGCGGACGCCCGACGGCATGCGCGAGCAGCCAGCGAGCATCGGTGGCGTCGATGCGCGATGCAGCGGCACGCAGCACCGCATCGAGTCGGAGAGAAGGCGTATCCATGGCTTCACATCGTAGCGGCGCGGGCGTCGGGCATGGTGGTCGCCTTCTCGCTCGAGCGACCGCTGATGCCTTCTGCCTTGCGCATCTGCCTTGCGGCGCTGTTCGCGCTCACGCTGTCCGCCTGCCAGAGCGCGTTCTTCGCAGTGGTCAACCGACACAGCGACCGACCCGCTGTCAGCGCCGTATACGACGCCGACCGTGGACTGTCGCTCGACCTCTACCGCCCGGCCGCGCCGGTCAGCGGCGCCGCCGTCGTGGTGTTCTTCTACGGCGGTTCGTGGCGGCGTGGCAACCGCGCGCAGTACCGCTTCGTCGGCAGCCGGTTGGCGCAGCACGGCATCGTCGCGATCGTCGCCGACTACCGGACGTTTCCGGCCGCCGGTTTTCCCGATTTCGTCGGCGACGCGGCACGGGCGGTGCGCTGGACCCGCGACCACGCACAGGCCTATGGCGGCGATCCTCGACGGCTGTTTGTCGCCGGGCACTCGGCCGGCGCGCAGATCGCGGCGCTGTTGGGCACCGATGCACGTCATCTGGCCGCGGTCGGCATGGCGCCGCGCGATCTGGCCGGGGTGATCGGCCTGGCTGGCCCCTACGATTTCGCAATCGACTCGCACCTGGCGACGGTGTTCGGGCCGCGCACGCAATGGCCGGACGCGATGCCGCTGCGGTTCGTCGATGGTGACGAGCCGCCGTTCCTGTTGGTGCACGGCGATGCCGACCGCACCGTCGATGTGGACGAGAGCCGGCGCCTGGACGCGGCGCTACGCAGTCACGGCGAGGCCTCGACGCTGCTGATCCTGCCCGGCGCGCATCATTTCGCGCCCGCGGCGGCGTTCTACAACCCAGCGCGGGCCCCGACGGTATTGCCTGCGGTGCTGGACTTCGTGTCGTCGACGCGGCGCGCAGGCGCCGAACAAGGCCCGGATCCCCATCGGGCTGTGCCCGGTGCGCGGGCAAGATAAGCGTTCTATTCCCGAGCGCAGGGCCCGGAGTTGCCTCTTCGGATGGGCAGCCGCTTGCCGGCCGGAAGCCGCTCTCCCCTCGGCAAGGCCGCTGCGCGGTCCGGCCACGCAAGCACTGATGGCGCTCGCCTGCCTTGACGCCCCCCTTCGCAAAACCGGGGTCAGAGTGTATTTTCGCCTCGCGAAATTGCACTCTGACCCCGGTTTTAGACTCCGGTTTTATGCTGACTGACCGAGCCGGGGAGCAGTCCTGAACGCGCTGGGGCCGACGGCGCGCGACTTCTTCAAGCGGGCGACTCAACGTACATCCGAAGTCGGGTTGCAAGCGGTCATAGCAGCTGACTGGTGGCCGGTGACCGCGTCAAGCGCGCCATGGGTGAGCCCACTTTAGCTTGTGCGGCATGCCGCGCGAGTGGGCGAACGCCCGGCGCGCTGCGCCGGGCCGGACCGATCCGCGAAGCGGAGCGGGTGCACGCCCCTATCAAGGCAGGGAGAGCATGGATGGTGTGCGCAACATTGCCGCGCATCGATGTGAGCGCCACGCGCGCTTCGCGTGGCCGGACCGCGCAGCGGCCTTGCCGAGGGGAGAGCGGTTTCCGGCCGGCAGGCGGCTGCCCATCCGGAGTAAGGCCCGTCCTCTCACTTGCAGACAGACAAAATGAAGGCGGCCGAAGCCGCCTTCAAAGATTCCGTGACACGTGTGGGAGGGAGGTACGGACACGGAATGGGGTGTGCGGCCTGGACCGCCTGGGCGGGTCACCGGTGTTGCGTCGACCAGCCCCTTGCGCCTGATATTGCTGCAGTGCAGCAGCGATTGCAAGCGATTTCAGAGAGGCATTCGCCGAATCCACAACCGATAGCCTGAACCTATCGATAGGATTCGACTTATCGATTTTACATATCGATAGACCAGGCCTAACCTATGCCCAGCCGGTCTCTCCGGCCGCCGGCCAGCCACGGCCGCACCCTCTTCACCCAAGGAGTTTCCATGTCCCTCATCAACACCGAAATCAAGCCGTTCAAGGCCACTGCGTTCCAGAACGGCGAGTTCGTCGAAGTCAGCAACGAGAGCCTGAAGGGCAAGTGGTCGGTGCTGATCTTCATGCCGGCCGCCTTCACCTTCAATTGCCCGACCGAGGTCGAGGACGCCGCCGAGCATTACGCCGAGTTCCAGAAGGCCGGCGCCGAGGTCTACATCGTCACCACCGACACGCACTTCTCGCACAAGGTGTGGCACGAGACCTCGCCTGCCGTCGGCAAGGCGCAGTTCCCGCTGGTCGGCGACCCGACCCACCAGCTGACCCGCGCGTTCGGCGTGCACATCGAGGAAGAAGGCCTCGCGCTGCGTGGCACATTCATCATCAATCCCGAAGGCGTGATCAAGACGCTGGAGATCCACGACAACGCCATCGCCCGCGACGTCACCGAGACCCTGCGCAAGCTCAAGGCCGCGCAGTACGTCGCCGCCCATCCGAACGAGGTCTGCCCGGCCAAGTGGAAGGAAGGCGAGAAGACGCTGGCACCGTCGCTGGATCTGGTCGGCAAGATCTGATCTGCGAACCGGCCGCGGCGTGTGCCGCGGCCGCCTCCATCCCCGCTTCGGGGATGGAGGCGAACCGGAACCCGTGCGTGCGCGGTTTCCGGTTCGCCTCCCTCCCGCCGTCCGATGCGCCGTCATGGCACGTCGCGTACCGCCCCACCCTGCCTCCAGGAGCCGACCATGTTGGAAGCCGACCTCAAAGCCCAGCTCAAGGGCTACCTGGCCCGCGCCGTGCGCCCGATCCACATCGTGGCCTCGCTCGACGACAGCCCCAAGTCCGCCGAGCTGCGCAGCCTGCTCGATGACCTCGCCGAAGCCAGCGATCGCATCACGATCGACCTGGGCGGCGACGATGCGCGACGCCCGTCGTTCGCGCTGACCTCCCCCGGTCACGACATCTCGCTGCGCTTCGCCGGCCTGCCGATGGGACATGAGTTCACCTCGCTGGTGCTGGCGCTGCTGCAGGTCGGCGGCCACCCGTCGAAGGCTGCGCAGGAGACGCTCGAGCAGGTCGCCGCGCTCGAAGGCGAGTACCTGTTCGAGACCTACTACTCGCTGTCGTGCCAGAACTGCCCGGACGTGGTGCAGGCGCTGAATCTGGCGGCGGTGCTCAATCCGCGCATCCGCCACGTGGCCATCGACGGCGCATTGTTCCAGGACGAGGTCGAGGCACGCGAGATCATGTCGGTGCCGACCGTATTCCTCAACGGCGAGAAGTTCGATCAGGGCCGGATGACGCTCGAGCAGATCGTTGCCAAGCTCGACACCGGCGCGGCAAAACGCGAGGCCGCGAAGATCGCCGACAAGGCGCCGTTCGAGGTCCTGGTCGTGGGTGGCGGCCCGGCCGGCGCGGCCGCGGCGATCTACGCTGCGCGCAAGGGCATCCGCACCGGCATCGCCGCCGAGCGTTTCGGCGGCCAGGTGCTCGACACGATGGCGATCGAGAATTTCATTTCGGTCAAAGAGACCGAGGGCCCGAAGCTCGCCGCTGCGCTCGAGCAGCACGTGCGCGAGTACGAGGTCGACATCATGAACCTGCAGCGCGGCACGCGGCTGGTGCCGGCCGTCGACGACGGGCTGATCGAGGTGCAGTTGGAGAACGGCGCGTCGCTGCGCTCGCGGACCGTGGTGCTGGCCACCGGCGCACGCTGGCGGCAGATGAACGTGCCGGGCGAGGATCAGTACCGCAACAAGGGCGTGGCCTACTGCCCGCATTGCGACGGGCCGCTGTTCAAGGGCAAGCGCGTGGCGGTGATCGGCGGCGGTAACTCCGGCGTCGAGGCCGCGATCGACCTGGCCGGCATCGTCGCCCACGTCACGCTGATCGAGTTCGACGCGCAGCTGCGCGCCGACGAGGTGCTGCAGCGCAAGCTGCGCAGTCTGGCGAACGTACGCATCGTCACCAGCGCGCAGACGACCGAGGTGCTCGGCGACGGCAGTCGGGTCAACGGCCTGGTGTATCGCGATCGCGTCGGCGGCGGCGATCACCGCGTCGAGCTCGAGGGCGTGTTCGTGCAGATCGGCCTGCTGCCCAACACCGAGTGGTTGAAGGGCGTGGTCGAGTTGAGCCCGCGCGGCGAGATCGTCGTCGATGCCCGCGGCCAGACCAGCGTGCCGGGCGTGTTCGCCGCTGGCGATGTGACCACGGTGCCCTACAAGCAGATCGTCATCGCGATGGGCGAAGGCTCGAAGGCGGCACTGAGCGCGTTCGACCACCTGATCCGGCACTCCGCGCCGGCACCGCAGGCGGCGGCCGCCTGAGCATGGGCGCGCCCGCAGACCATGCGACCTGCCTGGTCGTCGCAGTGCGGCGACCGGGCAGCGCGTCGGCGCGCGGCCACCGGAGCGCGCAGCGATGAACCTGCGGGATCTGCGCTACTTCGTCGCATTGGCCGAGCATCGGCATTTCGGCCGCGCCGCGGCCAGTTGCTTTGTCAGCCAGCCAACGCTGTCGACGCAGATCCGCAAGCTGGAAGAGGAACTGGGCGTGGCGCTGGTCGAGCGTGCGCCGCGCAAGGTCATGCTGACCCCGACCGGCCAGCAGATCGCCGAGCGCGCGCGGCGGATCGTCGCCGACATCGAACAGATGAAAGACGTCGCGCGGCGCAGTGCCGATCCCGAGGCCGGCTCGATCCGGCTCGGCGTGTTTCCCACGCTCGGGCCCTATCTGCTCCCGCACGCCGTGCCGCTGGTACGCGCAAGGTTCCCCGAGCTCGAACTGCTGCTGATCGAGGAGAAGAGCGACGTGCTGTTGTCGCGGCTGCACGACGGCCGGCTCGACGCGGCGATCCTTGCGTTGCCGCTCGACGACGAGCAACTGCACACCCAGTTCCTGTTCGAGGAGCCGTTCGTGCTCGCAGTCTCCGACCGCCATCCGCTGGCCGCGCAGAACCAGTTGGACCTGCCGGCCCTGTCGCAGCAGAAGCTGTTGCTGCTCGAGGACGGCCACTGCATGCGCGAGCAGGCACTGGACGTGTGCCGGTTGTCGGGCGCCGCCGAGCATGCCGAGTTCCGCGCCACGAGCCTGGAGACGCTGCGTCAGATGGTCGCCGCGAACGTCGGCGTGACCCTGCTGCCGGTGCTCGCGACCAAACCGCCGGTGGCGCCGTCGCCGCATCTGCACCTGCTCGACTTCAGCGATACCCGTCCGACGCGGCGGATCGCGATGGTGTGGCGCCGCAGTTCGGCGATGCACGATTTCCTGCTGCGGCTGGCCGAGGCGCTGCGCGCGCTGCCGGCCGGCCTGCTCGACCCGACGGCGGCGCGCGCCGCCTGAGCCGGACTCGTACAGGCGCCGCTACAGCGCCACGCCCACCGGGCAGGCGACGCCGGTGCCACCCAGCCCGCAGTAGCCGCCAGGGTGCTTGTGCAGGTACTGCTGGTGCTCGTCCTCGGCGTAGTAGAACGTCGGCGCAGGCGGCCCCACCAGCTCAGTGGTGATCGCCGGATAGCCCGCGGCCTGCAGCCGCGCCTGATAGGCATCACGGCTGCGCACCGCCAACGCATGCTGGTCGGCGGTGCTGCAGTAGATCGCCGAGCGGTACTGGGTACCGACGTCGTTGCCCTGGCGCATGCCCTGGGTGGGATCGTGGCCTTCCCAGAACAGCTGCAGCAGATGTTCGAAGGCGACCTGGGCCGGGTCGTAGACCACCAGCACGACCTCGGCATGGCCGGTCTGGCCCGAGCACACCTCGCGATAGGTGGGGTTGGGGGTGAGCCCACCGGCGTAGCCGACCGCCGTCGTCACCACGCCTGGCAACGACCAGAACTTGCGCTCCGCGCCCCAGAAGCAGCCCATGCCGAACTGCACCTGCTCAAGACCTGCGAACGCATCGCGCAGCGGCCGGCCGTGCACGGCATGCGCGTTGTGCAGCGGCAGCGGTGTGTCGCGGCCGGGCAGCGCGTCCTGCGCCCGCGGCAGGCGCTGCTTCCACGCTCCGATTCCCAGCATCGTCGAATCCTCCTGCGGATGCGGCCGGTCGCCGCTCCTCATGGATGCGGCATACCGACCCAGGGTTCAAGGGCGCTGCGGCGGCGATGCCCGCGCACGATCGCGGCCCTTCAGCCCGGCGAGGAAGATGCCGGCCAGCGTGCACGCCAGCCCCAGCCATTCCCGCGGCAACGTCGGCCGCTGCAGCACCACCAGGTCGAGCACGAACGCGCACACCGGCTGGGCGAGCAACAACAGGCCCACCAGCGCGACCGGCAACTGCTGCATCGCCCGCGAGATCAGCATCCAGCTCAGGCAGTGCCCCAGCCCGGCCAGCACCAGCAGCCAGGCCAGGGCGCGCCAGCTCGGGATCGCGAACGACACGCCCTCCGCCCAGCCCGCCAGCCCCAGCAGCACCGCGCACAGCAGCGATACCAGCGCCAACACCTGTGCGATCGGCGCGGCCCGCAGCGGCGCCAGCCGCTGTCCGGCGCGTTGCACCTGGCGCAAGCCGACGTTGTAGACCGCGTAGCACAGGCCGGTGCCCAGCCCCAGCCACACGCCCCAGCGATAGTCGGCCGGCAGCGTGGCCCAGTCTGCGCCGAGCAGCAGCCATAGGCCAAGAAACGCGAGCGCGATGCCGCCCAGAAAGCGCGGTCCGAGCCGTTCACCGAACAGCACCATCCCGGCGAGCGCCATGAAGAACACCTGCGCATTGGCCAGCAGCGTCGCCAGGCCGGGGCCGATCAGCAGGATGCTGCGATGCCACAGCCATAGGTCGGCCGCGAACGCGGCGGCAGGCAACAGCGCCAGCCACCACAGCCGCGCGGGAATCGGACGCCAATCGCGGCGCAGCGCGACCCAGAGCGTCAGCAGCGCGCCGGCGAACAGCATGCGGTAGAACGCCGAGATCGTCGGCGGCGTACCGGCCAGGCGCACCATCAGGCCATTGCTGCCGATCAGCACGGCGCCGACCAACATGCTCGCAAGTGCGGCGCGGCCGGCAGGAACGTCGTGCATGGCACCGATCCAACAATGGGGGAGCGGCAGCGTAGCAGCGCCCTGCTCCCGGCCGGCACCTCAGGCGAAGACCGCCGGCGCCATCCGGACGCGATTCCTGCCCTCGTGCTTGGCGGCGTAGAGCGCCTTGTCGGCGCGCGCCAGCGTCTCGGCGGCGGTGCGCTCGCCGCGGCGTCGGGTCGCGATGCCGATGCTGACCGACAGCCCGACGCGCGCGCCCTCGTGCCGGACATCGACCTCCTCGACCGCCATGCGCATGCGCTCGCCGATGACCCGGGCCCGGGCGCCCTCCAGGCCCGGCAGCACGACGATGAACTCCTCGCCGCCATAGCGGCCGAACACCGCGCCGTCGCTCAACGCCCCCTGCAGCGCGGCGGCGACCCGGCGCAGGCAGTCGTCGCCGCAGGCATGGCCGTAGCGGTCGTTGACCGACTTGAAGTGATCCAGGTCGACGAACAGCACCGAGACCGGCCGTTCGTCGCGCACCGCGTCGGCGAAGATCCGCGCCACCCATTGGTCGAGCATGCGGCGGTTCATGGTGCCGGTCAGCGCGTCCATTTCGGCCGAGCGGCGCAGCTTGAGCGCGGCCGCCGCCTGGTCGACGTGTTGCTGCACCAGCCGCAGCAGTTCGGCGATCAGCGCCATGTCCTCAGGCAAGAACCCGGCGTCGCCGGCGCGGCGCATCACCAGCACGCCCCAGACCGGCGTGCGCATCTGCAGCGGCACCCACGCCTCGATCGCCGGCCCGCGCCCCTCTTCCGGCGCAGGTTGTTGGGTCGCCACCCCGGCGACGGCCAGCCGGCGCATGGCCTGCTCGCGCGAGGCCAGGCTGCGTTCGACGCGCGCAGCCACCCCGGCCGGCTCGACGAAGACCTGATCCACACCGAGATAGCCGCGCAGCATCACCGCACACGACTCGGCAGGCACCAGCGGCATCAAGTGCTCGACCAGCAAGCGGAAGCCGCACGCCGGCAGGTCGCCCGCGTCCAGGCCATCGAGCTGGGCCTGCAGGGCCGCCGACAGATTCGCGCGGGCAGCCTCCCTTCGCATGCGGCGCTCGGTCTCCAGCCGCGCGATCCGGTCGCGGTCGCGCTGATCGCGGTAGTCGCCGATCCGCTGCACCAAAGCCAGGCCCAACACCAGCACGAACGCCACCGCGCCGCCCTGATAGCCCAGGTGGACGAGCGGGACGTCGGCGGCGAGCCCGTGTCGGACCAGGGCGGCCCAAGCGCCGGCGACGACCGGCACCAAGGCGGTCACCAGCAACCAGCCGGACAGGGCGACGCCGCGGCGTACGCCATCGACCAGCATCGCCAGTCCGGCGATCCCCGCCAGCAGCCAGCCGTAGGCGGTGATGCGTTCCATGACGGCATCGAGCGCCGGCAAGCGCAGGGCGCAGACCGCGGCCAGCGCCGTCAGCACACCCCCCAGCACGCGGACGATGGCCACCAGACGGTCGCGCCGTCCGGGCATCGCGTAGGCGCGCACCAGCGACAGCCAGACGGCCGCATACAGCAGCGCGAGTGCCGAGACGCCCTGCTCGCGCCACGCCCCCAGCAGCGACGCGCCGGGCAATCCGTACAGATGGCCATTGCGTGCCTGCAGCAGCAGCACCAGCACCACCACATAGCCGAAGAAGCCCACGAACAGGCGGTCGCGCGAGGCGTGCGCCAGCGCCAGCGCCATCGCCGCCAGCGCCAACAGGCCGCCATAGACCGCACCGGCCAGCGCGACGCCCGAGCGCTCGATCCGCCGCACGTCGACGGCGCGGGCCAGCACCGGCCGCATCGTCGCCGGAAGCGGCCGATCGGCATGCAGGGTCAGTTCCACCGGGCCTTGCCACTCCGGCAGCACGAAGCCGTAGCCGGTCGGCAACATGCCCTCGTCATCGCCGACCTGGAAGAAGCCGCGCAGCTCGCTGCGCCAACCATCGGCCGCACGCAACTGCAGCCCCTCGACCATCTCGCGGGGAAACCACAGCGCCCAGCGCCCGCCGGCGGCATCGCCGCTCGGCAGCGTGAAGCGCAGGCGCGCCTGCGCCCCGGGGGCCGCATCGGGCGCCGCATCGGGCGCCGGCACCAGGATCTCGACCGCGCGGCGCTCGCCCGGCCGCAACTGGGTGGAGGCGACCAGCGCGACGAACAGGCCCAGCAATAGCAGCAGGCAGCCGGCAAGCACCCAACCGTGGCCGGGAATTGCACGCGCACGTTCGCTGCTCATCATCGGCGGGCCCTTTCGCACACGCCGGCGTTCGGCCGACACGTCGTCGCCCACACGCCGCCCGCGCGCGTTCTCGCTGTCGCGCTGCATCCTGCTCCTTCCCGTCGGAAATCCGTACTCCGTCACAACATTATGTCACCCGCGGTCACAGAAGCGCGTCCTCCTGGGCCGAGCCGGCCACCGCCGGCGCTGCCGAGCGGTCCGCTACACTGCGCAGTTCATTCCGCATCTCCCGAGCCATCCGCCCCATGTCCGCAGGTCCGATCGAATCCGCCGCCCCGCCCACCGATGTCGCCGCTCCGGTGCGCCAGGACTTCATCCGGCAGATCGTCCGCGAGGACCTCGCCAGCGGCCGCCACAGCACGGTCCGGACCCGTTTCCCGCCCGAGCCCAACGGCTATCTGCATATCGGCCACGCCAAGGCGATCTGCCTGGATTTCGGCATCGCCGACGAGTTCGGCGGGCGATGCAATCTGCGCTTCGACGACACCAACCCCGAGAAGGAAGACCTGGCGTTCGTGCGCGCGATCGAGGACGACGTCCGCTGGCTGGGCTTCGACTGGGCCGAACTGCGCCACGCCTCGGACTATTTCGAGGTCTATTACCTGGCCGCCGAGAAGCTCATCGCGCAGGGCGATGCGTTCGTCTGCGACCTGACTGCCGAGCAGGTCCGCGCGTACCGCGGCACGCTGACCGAGCCGGGCCGGAACTCGCCGTTCCGCGACCGCAGCGTGGACGAAAACCTCGACCTGTTCCGGCGCATGCGCGCCGGCGAGTTCGCCGACGGCACACGCACGTTGCGCGCGAAGATCGACATGGCCAGCGGCAACATGAACCTGCGCGACCCGGCGCTGTACCGGATCAAGCACCTCGCCCACCAGAACACCGGCGATGCCTGGCCGATCTATCCGATGTACGACTATGCGCACGCGCTGGGCGATGCGGTGGAAGGCATCACCCATTCGCTGTGCACGCTGGAATTCGAGGACCATCGCCCGCTGTACGACTGGGTCGTGGACCGGGTCGACCTGGCCGCACATCCCGAACTGCTCGCATCCTTGAGCGCACGCGGCCTCCCGGTGGTGGCCGGCAAGCCGCGCCAGATCGAGTTCTCGCGCCTGAACATCAACTACACCGTGATGAGCAAGCGCAAGCTCACCCAGTTGGTCGCTGACGGCCTGGTCGACGGTTGGGACGACCCGCGCATGTACACCCTGCAGGGGCTGCGCCGCCGCGGCTACACGCCGTCGAGCCTGCGGTTGCTGGTCGACCGGGTGGGCATCAGCAAGCAGAACTCGGTAATCGACTTCTCGGTGCTCGAAGGTGCACTGCGCGACGACCTCGATGCGCGCGCGCCGCGGCGCATGGCGGTGATCGACCCGCTCAAGCTGGTGCTGACCAATCTGCCCGAGGGCCATGCCGAAACGTTGACCTTCCCCAACCATCCCAAGGACGAGGCGCAGGGCACGCGCGAGGTGCCGTTCTCGCGGCAGCTGTGGATCGAGCGCGAGGATTTCGCCGAAGTGCCGCCCAAGGGCTGGAAGCGACTGGTGCCCGGTGGCGAGGTGCGCCTGCGCGGCGCTGGCATCGTGCGCGTCGACGGGGTGATCAAGGACGCCGACGGTGCGATCGTCGAGTTGCGCGGCACGCTCGATCCCGAGTCGCGGCCCGGCATGGACGGCGCCAACCGCAAGGTCAAGGGCACGATCCACTGGGTCAGTGCGGCGCATGCGGTCGAAGCCGAGGTGCGACTTTACGACCGCCTGTTCGTCGTCGAAAAGCCCGACGACGAATCCACCGGCAAGACCTACCGCGACCATCTCAACCCTGATTCCAAGCGCAGCACCACCGGCTACGTGGAGCCGGCCGCCGCGCAGGCCGCGCCCGAGCAGGCGTTCCAGTTCGAGCGGCTGGGCTACTTCGTCGCCGACCGCTACGACCACGCCAGCGACAAACCGGTGTTCAACCGCAGCGTCACCTTGCGCGACGTCTGGACATCGGCCAAGACCGGCGGCTGATGGTCGGGACGTGTCGATGCGCGCCCGCCGTGCGCGCTCGACACGCCACCGGGGCCAGAGCGGTACCATCGCGCCGATGAATCATTTGCGCGCCCTGCTGTTCGGCCTCTGCGCCCTCGTGTCGGTCCTCGTGCTCGGTGCCTGTGCCGCGCCGCAGGCACCGAGCACGCCGCCGGCAGGCGTGCCCGCCGGCGCGCCGCCGGCGCTGTCGGTCGGGGCCGGCAACCCGCTCGCCCCCGACACCGGCTGCAACGTCGATGCCGACTGCGCGATCAAGAATGTCGGCAACTGCTGCGGCGTCTACCCGGCCTGCGTCCATCGCGACGCCGCGGTCGATCCGCAGGCCGTCGCAGCCGACTGCGCCGCGCGCGGCCTGGCCTCGGTCTGCGGCTTCCGCGAGATCGAGGCCTGCCGCTGCGTCTCCAACCGCTGCGAAGCGGCGCCGATGCGCGTGCACACGCGCTGACCGCGGCTTCGCCGCCTGGCTTCTTCCAAGGTATCTGCAATGCTGTACGCACAAGTCCACCTCACCCTGCCCGCCTGGGTCCACGAGCATGTCGACACGGCGCGCGCCTATCCCGGCGACGAGGCCAAGGTCGCGCTCGCGATCGCGCTGTCGCGGCGCAATGTCGAGGCCGCCAGCGGTGGTCCGTTCGGTGCCGCGGTCTTCGACGGCCAGGACCGCATCATCGCGGTCGGCGTGAACCGGGTGATGCCGCACACCTGCTCGGTCGCCCACGCCGAGACGATGGCCTACATGCTGGCGCAGCAACGGCTGCAGACGCCGCGGCTCAACGATCGCATCGGCCCGGTGACGCTTGCGACCTCCTCGCAGCCCTGCTGCATGTGCTACGGCGCCACGGTGTGGGCCGGCATCGACCGGCTGCTGATCGGCGCGCGCGCCGAGGACGTCGAGGCGCTGACCCCATTCGATGAAGGCCCGCTGCCAGACGACTGGGTCGGCGCCCTGACCGGGCGGGGCATTGCGGTCGTACGCGACCTGTTGCGCGACGAGGCCTGCACGGTGCTGCGCACCTACGGCGAATCCGAAGGAGCGAAGTACTGACATGCACGACATCGACCCGGTCCAGCCGGACCTCGACACCGCGCCGCCGGTCAGCGGCCTGCTGTGCTACTGCCGCCCCGGCTTCGAATCCGATCTCGCCGCGGAGCTGACCGAGCGCGCGGCCGGCGTCCACGTCGCCGGCTATGCGCAGGCCAGGCGCGGCGACGGCTACGTGCTGTTCCATTCCGACAACGGCCCGGCCCTGACTCACGAACTGCCGTTCCGCGAACTGATCTTCGCGCGCCAGAAGCTGATGCTGCTGGCGGAGCTGCGCGATCTGGACCCGAGCGACCGGATCACGCCGATCTTCGAGGCGCTGGCGGGCCGCGGACGTCATGGCGAACTGATCGTCGAGCATCCCGACTCCGACGACGGCAAGCAGCTCGCCGGCCTGGCGCGTAGCTTCGGCAACGCGCTGCGTCCGGCGCTGCGCAAGCGCGGCTTCCTGAGTCAGAAGGACGAGGCGCGCTTCCCGCGCCTGCATGTCTTCTTCGTCAGCGGTACCCACGCGTTCATCGCGCAATCGGTCGTCGGCGACAGCGCCCCGTGGGCGATGGGCATCCCGCGCCTGCGCACGCACACCGAAGCACCGTCGCGCTCGGCGCTGAAGCTCGAAGAGGCCTTCATGACCTTGTTGACGGAGCGCGAGCGCAACGCCCGCATCAAGCCCGGCATGCGCGCGGTCGATCTGGGCGCAGCCCCCGGCGGCTGGACCTGGGTACTGACGCGCGAGCACATGCGGGTGGTCGCAGTCGACAACGGGCCGATGCAGGCCGACCTGCTCGACACCGGCCTGGTCGACCACCACCGCGTCGACGGCTTCCGCTACCAGCCCGTCGGCCCGGTCGACTGGCTGGTGTGCGACATGGTCGAACAGCCGCGCCGCGTAGCCGAACGCATGGCCACCTGGTTCCGCGAGGGCTGGTGCCGGCACGCGATCTTCAATCTCAAGCTGCCGATGAAGAAGCGCTGGCAGGAAACACTGCTGGCGCTGGACCTGTTCGCCAACAACGCCGGCGAGCACGCGACGCTGACGCTGCGCGCCCGCCAGCTCTACCACGACCGCGAAGAGATCACGGTCTACGCCAGCGTCGAGTAGACGCGCACCGGAGGACACCCCATGGCCGCAGGCTGGATCACCGCCGTCGCCCCCTACCTGCCCGAGATCGTGCGGCTGGCACGGCCGATCTTCACCCGCACGCCGCCCCAGGCCGACCTCGGCCAGCAGCGGCGGCTCGATGTGATCGACGCGCAGATCGGCGAACTGCAGGACGCGGCGAGCCAGAACGCCGACTCGATCGCCAAGCTCGCCGCCGACATGCAGAAGACCATCGAGGTGCTGCAACTGGGCGCCGAGCGCCTGGAGCGCCGGCTGGTGCTGTCCAACCGGCTGGCCGTGGCCGCCGCGACCGCCGCGGCGCTGGCCTTCGCGCTCGCCGCCTACGCACTGGCCCGGTGACGTCCCCGAGCGCGTGATTGCGCGCTCACCGCGTTGACGGATACTGCGCGCCGACCTTCCTTTTTCGGCGTCCTGGCGATGGCCTTTAGCCTGCTGACCCTGCTCGACGACATCGCCACCGTGCTCGACGACGTCGCGTTGATGACCAAGGTCGCCGCGCGCAAGACCGCAGGCGTGCTCGGCGACGATCTAGCGCTCAACGCGCAGCAGGTCACCGGGGTGCAGGCCGATCGCGAACTGCCGGTGGTCTGGGCGGTCGCCAAGGGCTCGGCGCGCAACAAGCTGATCCTGGTGCCCGGCGCGCTGGCGATCAGCGCCTGGCTGCCGTGGCTGGTCACCCCGCTGTTGATGGCCGGCGGGCTGTTCCTGTGCTACGAGGGCTTCGAGAAGGTCCTGCACAAGCTCGTGCACCGCGCGCGCGACGATGCCGACAAACCCGCACGGACCGCGGCACTGGCCGCGGCCGATGTCGATCCGGTGGCGTTCGAGCGCGAGAAGATCCGCGGCGCGGTGCGCACCGACCTGATCCTGTCGGCCGAAATCATCGCGATCGCCCTGGGCACGGTCGCCGGTCAGCCGTTCGCGACCCAGTTGGGCGTGCTCGTCGGCATCTCGGCGCTGGTGACCGCCGGGGTCTACGGCCTGGTCGCGGGCATCGTCAAGCTCGACGACGCCGGCCTGGCGCTGACCCGCCGCACCTCGGCAGCGGCGCAGGCGGCAGGCCGCGCGATCCTGCGCGCCGCGCCCTGGTTGATGAAGGGCCTGGCGATCGTCGGCACCGCGGCGATGTTCCTGGTCGGTGGCGGCATCATCACCCACGCCTTCCACGACCTGTCGACCTGGATCAAAGAAGCGGCGACCGGCCTGGGCGCATTGCCGACCGTCGGAACCGTGCTCGGCGCGTTGGTGCCAACGCTGATCAACGCAGTCGTAGGTGTGGTCGCCGGCGGTTTGGCGGTCGCGGTGATGTCGGGCATCCGCCGCCTGCGGACGGGCAAGGCGCACGCCCCGGCGGACTGACGCGACAACGGGTATCGCCCAGTCAGCAGCGCATGACCGCCCAGGCGCCCCAGACCCAGATGCCCGCGACCCAGATCGCCAGCATCGCGACGATCGCCAGCAGCATCCCGAAGGCGACCACGGCGGCCCGCCGCCCGCGGAGCCTGCGGAACGTCATCCAGGGCACCGCACTGCCGACGACGACCGCCAGCACGAGGCAGGCGCCCCCGAGAAACACGAACAGGCCCGCGTCGTCGCTGATCGCAGGACATTGCTGCAGCGCGCGCGCAGGCCCCGCGCCCAGCCACGCGGCCGCGCAGGTCGCCGTCCGCAGGCAGGCGACGCCGCGCCGGCTCAGCGACCGGCGGCGCGCGCCCACAGCAGCTTGCGCAGCGGCGGCAGCGCCTGCGCGATGCCCAGCGCATGGCTGCGCAGCAGCGTCGGTGCCAGCGCGTCGGTCGAATAGACGCGGTTGATGGTGTCGAACGCGTAGGCCGCGACGGTGTTGTCGCTGCGCCGGGTACGTGCCCAGCGCGCCAGCCGGTGCGGCGCGTCCCAGACCGCGCCACGGCGGCGGGCCTGCGCCACCGTCTCCGCCAGGCCGGCCACATCGCGCAGTCCCAGATTCACGCCCTGCCCGGCCAACGGATGGACCACATGCGCGGCATCGCCGACCACCAGCACGCGCCCGGCGTGCTGGCTGTCGACCAATTGGCGACGCAGCGGAAACGCCGCCCGCGCCGAGACCGGCGTCAGCCGCCCGAAGCGCCCTTCCGCGGCGCGCGTCAGCGCGTCGGCGAACGCGGCATCGTCCAGGCTGCGCACGCGCGCGGCCTCGTCGGCCGGCAAGGTCCAGACGATCGAACAGCTGCCGTCGCCGCAGGGCAGCAGCGCCAGCGGGCCGGTCGGCAGGAAGCGCTGCCAGGCCGTGTCCTCGTGCGGCTGCTCGCCGCGCACATATCCCACCACGCCGCTCTGGCCGTAGTCGTGGGCCTGCGCACCGATCCCGGCCAGGCGGCGAAGTGCCGAGCCGGCGCCGTCGGCGGCGATCGCCAATCGCGCCTCGATCCGGGGGCCGTCGGCCAGCCGCAGCGCGACCGAGCCTGCGGCCGTGTCCAGCGCCTCGACCGTCGCCGGGCTGCGCACCTCGACCCCGGCTGCGGCCAGCCGCGCCCAGAGCCGATCCACCAGCAGACCGTGCTCGATGATCCAGCCCAGCTCGCGCATGCCCAGCGTATCGGCGTCGAAGACCAGTTCGCTGCCACCGCCAGCGTCCCAGACCCGCATGCGCCGGTAGGGATGCGCGCGTGCGGCGCGCACCGCGTCCCAAGCGCCGACCTGCGCCAGCAGCCGCGCGTTGTCGTGCGCGAATGCATAGACGCGCAGGTCCGGGTCGGCCGGCGTCCAGCCGGCCGGCGGCCTGGCCTCGACCAGCACCACGTCCAGGTCCTGGCCGGCGAGCGCCAGCGCACAGGCCGCGCCGACCACACCACCGCCGACGACCACGACGTCGCGGACGCCGCGCCGGCTCATGCTCTGGCCCCTCGGCACAGCGCCGGCACGTCGCCGCGGTAGCCCATTGCGCCGCCGGCGAGCATCGCCTGCAGGCCGCGATCGGCATTGAGCGCCAGCAGCCCGGCACTGCGCAGCGGGCGCAGCAGCGGCGACGGGTTGGCGGTCAGCCGCGCCAGGCCGTCGGAGAAGGCCAGCGTGCGTGTGCGGTCCTCATGCCGGCGCGCCGCCCAGGCCGCCAGCAACGCCGGCGCGCCGGGATCGCCGCCGTCGGCGACCAGTTCGGCCAGGGTCAGCGCATCGCGCAGCCCGAGGTTGAAGCCCTGCGCGCCGATCGGATGCAGCGTCTGCGCCGCATTGCCGACCAGCACCGCGCGTGCGGCGGTGGTGCGCTCGGCGACGACACGGCGCAGCGGGTAGCGGCTCCGCGGGCCGACGGCGTCGAACCGGCCCGCGCGCCAGCCGAATGCCGTTTGCACGCGGGTCAGGAACGCAGCGTCGTCGAGGGCGGCGACCGCGTCGGCGGCGTCACGATCGACGCCGTGCACCAGACCGTAGTGGCGATCTCCACGCGGCAGCAGCGCGGTCGGGCCGGCGTCGGTCAGGCGTTCGAACGCGCTGCCGTCCGGCGCCCGCGCCGTGCGCAGTCGCGCGACGAACAGGTCCTGGCAATAGTCGTGCGCCTGGGTGTCGATGCCCAATGCCGCGCGGACGGCGGACGCCGTGCCATCGGCGGCAACGACCAGGGCCGCGCCGATCCGCTGCTCGCCTTCACTGCCCGCGATGCGCGCGATGCGCCGGCCGTCGATCTCCGGCTCCAGCCCGACGAAACGCGCGGGCCGATAGCGGATCAGACGCGACAGCTCGCCCAGCCGCGACTCCAGCGCCTGACCGAAATCGCGTGCGACGACGACCTGCCCGAACTGCTCGCGACCGTAGTCGGCGGCGTCCAGCCGCAGACGGCCGAAATCGCCCTGGCGGCTGACATGGATGCGGCGGATCGGGCCCGGCGGCATCTGCAGTTTCTGCAGCACGCCCAGCGCGGTCAGCGCGTTGACCGTGGCCTCGGCGAAGCTGAGATTCCGCTCGTCGAACACCGCCGGCATCGACTCGGGCGGCGTCGCCTCGACCAGCCCGGTGTCGACGCCGGCGCGATCGAGTGCGATCGCCAGACTGGCACCGACCAGCCCGCCACCGACGATCAGGACCTGATGTGCATGGTTCATGGCGTGATGATAAGCGTTCGGCCCGGTATGCCGTGCCACGCCGCCTGACCGACGCTCCGATAGAATGCCCGTCTCATCCGTCTCCGCCGGGAGCCGCAGCATGTCCGCCACCGCCCGCCGCGCCACGATCCTCGCCTCGCTGGCCCTGCTGATGGCCGCAACCCGCGTGCACCATTTCGCAGCGGTTCCCGATGCCTCCTGGGCGGTGTTCTTCCTCGGCGGCCTCTACTTGCGGCCTTGGACACGTCTGGCATTTCCGGCGCTGATGGTCCTGGCGGTGGCGATCGATGCCCTCGTCATCCAGGCCCAGGGCCTGTCGTTCTGGCAGCACTACTGCGTATCGCCGGCCTATTGGTGCCTGATCCCGGCGCATTTCGCGCTGTGGATGGGCGGGGCCTGGCTACGCGGATACCGCGGTGGACGTGCCGCTGTGGCGCTAGCCAGGTTCGCAGCCGCGCTGATCGTGTCGGTCGCGCTCTGCCACCTGGTGGCGCAAGGCAGCTTCTACTGGATCAGCGATAGCGTCATGGCGCCGACCCTGGCCGGCTGGTGGAAGAACTACACCGACTGGTTGCCGGCCTATTTGTGGACGACCACCCTCTATGTCGGTGCCGCAATCATGGCCCACCTGGTGCTGGCGCGCGTCGTGCCGCGGTCCGCGACGGCCCGCGCGCTGGGCGCCGACTGAGCACGCGATGGGCCATCGCCTCTCCAGGATCTACACCCGCACCGGCGACGATGGCTCGACCGGCCTGGGCGACGGCAGCCGGACCGGCAAGGACGCGCTGCGGGTAACGGCCTACGGTACTGTCGACGAGGCGAATTCGGCCCTCGGCCTGCTGCTCGCCACGCCGCTGCCCGAGGACGTGCGCGCGCTGCTGACCGCGCTCCAGCACCGGCTGTTCGACCTGGGCGGCGAGCTGTGCATCCCCGGCCACGCCGCGATCGAGGATGCGGACGTCGCGGACCTGGAGGCGCAGTTGGACCGCCACAACGCCGCATTGCCGCCGCTGCGCGACTTCATCCTGCCCGGCGGCGGCGAGGCTGCGGCGCGCTGCCATCTCGTCCGCACTATCGTGCGCCGCGCCGAGCGCGAGGCCGTCGCGCTGTCGCGCGTGGAGACGGTCCGGCCGCAGGCGCTGCGCTACCTCAACCGCCTGTCCGACCTGCTGTTCGTGCTGGCCCGGGTGCTCGCCCGCGGCGACGGCCACGGCGAGGTGCTGTGGCAGCCCCGGCGGCGCGCCTGACATGCACCATCCGATCGGCTTCGGCGGCGACGACCGGCAGGTGCCGGTGTTCTCGCACGCCGCTTGCCTCGACCACGACACCGGCCCCGACCACGCCGAGCGGCCGCAGCGGCTGGCCGCGGTGATCGAGGCGCTGCGGGCCGCGTTCCCCGACCTCGATCTGCGCCAGGCCCCGGCCGCCACCCGGGGGCAACTGCTGCGGGTGCACGACGAGACCCTGCTGCAGACGGTGCTCGAATCGCAGCCGACCGGACGCATCCCGCTGGACGCCGACACCGTACTGTCGCCCGGCTCGGCGCAGGCCGCGCTGCATGCTGCTGGCGCGGGCGTCGCCGCGGTCGATCTGGTCTGCAACGGCGAGCTGCGCCGGGCGTTCTGCGCCGTGCGCCCGCCCGGCCACCACGCCACCGCCGACATCGCGATGGGCTTTTGCCTATTCAACAACATCGCCGTCGCCGCGGCCCATGCGCTGGAGCGCTACGGGCTGATGCGGGTGTCGATCGTCGATTTCGACGTGCACCACGGCAACGGCACCCAGGCGATCTTCGAGCAGGAGCCGCGGGTGCAGTACCTGAGCTCGCACCAGTTGCCGCTGTTCCCCGATACCGGCCTGCGCCGCGAGCGGGGGGTCGGCAACATCGTCAACATCCCGCTGGCGCCAGGCACCGGTAGTGCCCGCTTCTGCGAGGCCTGGCGGGAGCGGATCCTGCCGGAGATCGACGCGTTCGCCCCCCAACTGGTGCTGGTGTCGGCCGGCTTCGACGCCCATCGCCTCGATCCGCTGGCCCAACTCGAGCTCGAGGCCGAGGACTTCGCCTGGCTGACCCGCGAACTGGTCGTGCTGGCCGACCGCCATGCCGAGGGGCGCCTGGTGTCGATGCTCGAGGGCGGCTACGACCTGCAGGCCCTGCGCGAGTGCGCCGTCGCGCACCTTCAGGCCCTGACCAGCTGAGCGCCCGGCCGCGCCGGCGGACGTGAACGGAAGGCCGAGGGGCTGCATTGCCGCTGCACAAGGGATGCGGCATGCTGGCGCCCGTTTTGGCCGAACGGATCGACCGTGCGCCCCGCCCTCCGCCTGCTGCCCCTTCCGTTCTGCATCGCGCTGTCGCTCACGGCCCAGGCCGACGACCTGCCACGCCCCAATTACTGGGCGCTGTGCCCGATCGAGGATGCCGTCCCGGCGTTCGCCGACGCCCAGGCGCCGGTCGGCTCGGTCGAAGACCGCGAAAAACAGCCCACCGACATCGACGGCGATGCCTTCGAAGGCGTCACCGGCGAGAACAGCACGTTCTCGGGCAACGTCACGCTGCGCCGCGGCGACCAGTTCCTGGGGACCGACGACCTCGACTATTCCGAGGAAGACGGCACCTTCGTGGCCGATGGCAACGTCCGCTACCAGGACGCCGGCATGCGGGTGGTCGCCGACAAGCTGCAGGGCGACACCGTGGCCGAGGCCTACCGCATGGACAACGTGCGCTACCAGCTCACGGCCCGGCGCGGCAACGGCGGCGCCGACCACATCCGCATGGAGGGCGCCCAGGGTGCGCTGCTGGGCTCGACCTACTCGACCTGCCCGCCAAGCGACCGCTGGTGGGAACTCAAGGCCCGGCAGATCGACGTCGACACCGACCTGGGTATGGGCACCGCCCGCAGCGCGACCTTACGCGTGGGCAAGGTACCGGTGCTGTACATCCCCTGGTTCCGCTTCCCGATCGACGAGCGCCGTATCTCCGGCCTGCTCTATCCGCGGATCTCGCAATCCAGCCGCAACGGCTTCGACTATTCGCAGCCGATCTATCTCAACCTGGCGCCGAACTACGACATGACGCTCGAGCCGCGCTGGATGAGCAAGCGCGGCCTGCAACTGGGCACCGAGTTCCGGTTCATGACCGACGCCACCCGCGGCGTGCTCGACGTGGCCTACCTGCCGTCCGACAAGCTCGCCAGCCGCGAGCGCGAGCTCGAGCAGACCCAGGTACCGATCGCCGAGAACCGCCGCAAGGACGACCGCGGGTTCCTGAGCTTCAGCGGCTCGGCCGACCTCAATCCAACCTGGCAGGCCCGCGCGAATCTGACCTGGATGAGCGACCCGCGCTATCTGGAAGACTCCAGCAACAATGTCGACGGCATCTCGTCGATCAGCGGCATCAGCCAGCTCGGTGTCTTCGGCCAGGGACGATCGGGCCCGCAGGGTTACTGGAACGCCGGTGTGCTGGCCGACTACCAGATGCTGACCGACTACACGCTGCCCGAGTCGATCCTGCCCTACAACCGCCTGCCGCACACCTACTTCACCTGGGAACGACCGTACGGCCGCTGGTTCACTGCCGGCGTCAACGCTACTGCGACCCGGTTCTCGCACATCGACGACGTCGCCAAACCTGGCGGCAGTCGGGTCGACCTCAAGCCCTATATCTCGATGCCGCTCGAGGGCCCGAGCTGGTTCCTGCGTCCCACCCTCGCCTGGCGGCACACCGCCTACGGGCTGGACCGGGAGCTGGCCGACTCGATCGCCGACCAGCGGGCGCGCAGCGCGCTGGGCATCGGCGGTGAGCCGATCCCCGACGCGCTGCAGGGCCAATACCAGGCGGCCTTCGGCCAACTGCGCGACACCGCGCCCAGCCGCAGCCAACCGATCACCTCGCTCGATGCCGGGCTGTTCTTCGACCGCAACACCCGGTTCCGCGGCCAGGACTACCTGCATACCCTCGAGCCGCGGATCTACTACCTGCACTCGCCCTATCGCGACCAGTCGGCGCTGCCGCTGTTCGACACCAGCCCACTGACCTTCGGCTGGGGCCAGCTGTTCCGTGACAACCGCTACTCGGGCGCCGACCGCCAGGCCGACGCCAACCAGGTGACGCTGGCGGTGAGCACGCGGTTGATCCGCGAGTCCGACGGCCGGGAAAAGCTCAGCGCGAGCGTGGGCCAGATCGTCTACCTGGACGATTCGCGGGTGATGGTCGGCAACGAGACCCAGATCGAGCGCGGACGCTCGGCGTGGGTCGCCGACTCGACCTATGCGATCAACGACCGCTGGACGATCAGCGCCGGCTACCAGTGGGACCCGAAGTTCCGCCGCGAGGACCTGGCCAGTGTCCGCACCCGCTACCTGATCGGCGACGACGGTATCGTCAACTTCGCCTACCGCCGCCGCAGCGACCTGATCGAGCAGGCCGACCTGTCGTTCCTGTATCCGATCAATCCAACCTGGAGCCTAGTCGGGCGCTACTACTACTCGCTCGCCGACAATCAGTTGCTCGAAGCGGTGGCCGGCGTGCAGTGGGACAGCTGCTGCCTGGCGGCCCGCGTCGTCGGCCGGCGCTACCTGCGCAACCGCCAGGGCGAGCTGAACAACGCCATCATGTTCGAAGTCGAACTCAAGGGCCTGGGCTCGGCCGGCCCCGACACGGAGGGCCGTCTGCGCCGTGCTATTCTCGGCTACTACCGTGACGACCTCTATCTCGTGCCGCCGTCGGAGCTGCGCAACAGCGACGACGATGAATCCATCACTCCCGGCCTGAGCCAATGAAGACACTGATCCGTTCCCTCGCGGCCGCCGTGGTGCTGTGCGCCGCCGCCGCGCATGCCCAGACCCTGCAACCGCTCGACCGCATCGCCGCGGTCGTCGACGAGGACGTGATCCTCGCCAGCGAACTCGACCGTGCGGTGAACAACATCCGCACGCAGTACGCGACCCGTCAGGACCAGTTGCCGCCGCAGGAGATCCTCGAGCGCCAGGTGCTCGAGCGGCTGATCACGCTGCGCCTGCAGACCGCGCGTGCCCAGCAGACCGGCGTGCGCGTCAGCGACGAAGAAGTCGACCAGGCGATCGCCGCGATCGCGCAGCAGAACAACTTTTCGATGGACCAGCTGCGCCGCCAGTTGGCCGGCGACGGCATGTCGTTCGATGACTTCCGCGCCTCGCTGCGCGACGAGCTGCTGATCCAGCGCATGCGCCAGCGCTTCGCGCAGACCCGTATCTCGGTCAGCGATGCCGAGGTCGATGCCGCGCTGTCGGCGCAGGCCAGCGGCGCCCAGTACCGCCTGGCGCACATCCTCGTCGCGCTGCCCGAGGGCGCCACGCCCGAGCAGATCCAGACCGGCCAGCAGAAGATCGACGGCATCAAGGGCCTGATCGACCGCGGCGAAATGGAGTTCTCGGCCGCGGCGGTGCGCTACTCCGACAGTCCGAACGCGCTGGAAGGCGGCGACCTGGGCTGGCGCCGGACCGACGAGATCCCGGCCGCGTTCGCGACCTCGGTCACTTCGCTGCAGCCGGGCCAAGTCATCGGCCCGATCCGCGGCCCCAGCGGCTTCCAGCTGCTGCAGCTGGTGGACGTGCGCGACGCGAGCCAGAACGGCGACGCCGGCATGGTCACCGAGTACCAGGCCCGCCATATCCTGATCCGCGCGCAGGGCGACGACGACAGCGCCGCCAAGGCGCGTGCCGACACGCTGCGCGCGCGCATCGTGGGTGGCGCCGATTTCGCGCAGATCGCCCGCGACAGCTCCGAAGACAACGCCACCAAGGCCAACGGCGGCGACCTGGGCTGGTTCACCCAGGACGAGTTCGGCCCGGACTTCGGCGGCCAGGTCGCCGCACTCGGCGACGGCGACGTCTCCCAGCCGTTCCGCACGCAGGCCGGCTGGCACATCGTCCAGCGCATGGCCAGCCGCCAGTCGGCCGGCAACGACAACAACCGGCGTGCGCAGGCGCGCGAGGCCATCGGTCAGCGCAAGCTCGAGGACGAGTGGGACCGCTACGTGCGCGAGATGCGCGGCGAGGCCTACGTCAGCGTTCGCATCGGCCCCAATCCCGATCCCGAGATCGGTGACGGCGGCTGAGCGATGACCCGGCCCAGGCTGGCGCTGGTGCCGGGTGAGCCGGCCGGCGTCGGCCCGGAGCTGTGCGTACGCGCCGCCTGGCGCGCCTGTGACGCCGACCTGGTCGCGATCGGCGATCGCGAGGCCTTGCGCCAGGCCGCCGACGCGATCGCGCTGCCGATCGCGTTCGCCGATGCCCAAGAACCGCAAGTGCCCCCCGGTACGCTGCGCCTGATCGAATTTCCGCATGCGCACGTGCCCGCCTTCGGCGCACCCGACCCGCGCAACGCGCGCAGCATCGTCGATGCCCTACTGCACGCCGCGACCGGCTGCCGCGAGGGCCGCTTCGACGGTCTGGTCACCGGCCCCGTGCACAAGGCGGCGATCAATGCCGGCGGCGTCCCCTACACCGGCACGACCGAATTGCTGGCCGACGAGGCCGACTGCGATGTCGTGATGATGCTCGCCAACCCGCAACTGCGCGTCGCGCTCGCGACCACCCATCTGCCGCTACGCGCCGTCGCCGATGCCGTCACCGCGCCCGTGCTCGAGCGCGTATTGCGCATCCTCGACACCGCATTGCGTCGCGACTTCGGGCTGCAGGCCCCGCGGATCGCGGTGCTCGGCCTCAACCCCCATGCAGGCGAGGATGGCCATCTGGGCTTCGAGGAGCGCGCCATCATCGCCCCGCTGCTGGCGCGGCTGCGTGCCGGAGGCCTCACCCTCGACGGCCCGCTGCCGGCCGATACCGCGTTTCTGCCCACACGTCTGGCCGATGTCGACGCGGTGCTGGCGATGTATCACGACCAGGGCCTGCCGGTGCTCAAGTACAGCGGCTTCGAATCGGCGGTCAACCTGACCCTGGGCCTGCCGTATCCCCGGGTCGCGGTGGACCACGGCACCGCGCTCGCGCTCGCCGGCAGCGGCCACGCCGACCCGTCGAGCCTGTTCTGCGCGATCGACCAGTGCGCGGCGCTCGCTCGCCATCGCCGGGCCGCGGCATGACGGTCGGCGCGCCGATCGACTGGAACGATTTCCTGCGCGTCGACCTGCGCGTGGGGCGCGTGGTGTCCGCCGAGGCGTTTCCCGAGGCGCGGCGCCCGGCCTACGTGCTGCAGGTCGACTTCGGCCCAGAGATCGGCGTACGCAAGTCCAGCGCGCAGATCACCGACCACTATGCGCCCGAGACGCTGGTCGGCCGACTGGTCGTGGGCGTGGTGAACTTTCCGCCCAAGCAGATCGGACCGCTGATGTCGGAGTGCCTGATCACCGGCTTCCACGACGCCGAAGGCAAGGTGCGTCTGTGCGTTCCCGACGGCGACATCGCGCCCGGCACCCGGCTGCTTTGACTTTTCCTCTTTTTCTACGACGCGTCCCATGATCCGATCCTCCGCCGCCTCCGGCAGCTTCACCGAACCCCCGAAGAAATCGCTGGGCCAGAACTTCCTGCACGAGCGCGGGGTCGTCGACAAGATCGTGCTGGCAATCGACCCCAAGCCCGGCGACCGCCTGGTCGAGATCGGGCCGGGCCAGGGCGCGATGACGTTCCCGTTGCTCGACCGCCACGGCAGCCTGACCGCGATCGAGTTCGACCGCGACCTGCTGGCGCCGCTGACCGCGCAGGCGGCCGCGCATGGCACGTTGACCCTGGTCCATGCCAACGTGCTCGACGTCGACCTGACCGCGCTCGCAGACGGCACGCCGATCCGGCTGGTTGGCAACCTGCCCTACAACCTGTCCTCGCCGATCCTGTTCCACGCGCTGGCGCATGCCGCTGCGATCGTCGACATGCACTTCATGTTGCAGAAGGAAGTGGTCGAGCGCATGGCCGCCGGGCCTGGCAGCAAGGTCTACGGGCGGTTGAGCGTGATGCTGCAGGCCTACTGCGAGGTCACGGCGCTGTTCGTCGTCGGCCCGGGCGCGTTCCGGCCCCCGCCGAAGGTCGACTCGGCGGTCGTGCGGCTGGTCCCACGCGCGCCCGAGCGCATCGGCATCGTCGATCCCAAGCGCTTCGCCGACATCGTCCGCGCCGCGTTCGGCCAGCGCCGCAAGACCCTGCGCAACGCGCTGGGCGGCACGATGGAGGCCGAGGCGATCAACGCGGCCGGCATCGATCCCCAGCAACGCGCCGAGCAGCTATCGGTGGCCGATTTCGTGCGTCTGGCCAACCATACGGCCACGACATAGTCGAAGCATTCATTGCCGCCCGCTACACTGAGCGGGCCATGGACGAGACTGCCGACTACACCCTCGAAATCCAGATCGCGACGCGCTTCCTCGACGAGGAATCGACGCCCGACGACGATCGCTACGTTTTCGCCTATACCATCCGTATCCGCAATGTCGGCCGGTTGCCGGCCCAGCTCGTCTCGCGCCACTGGATCATCACCGACGCCAATGGTCGCGTCGAGGAAGTGCATGGCGACGGCGTCGTCGGTGAACAGCCTCGGCTCGAACCCGGCGAGGCGTTCACCTACACCTCCGGCGCGGTGCTGTCGACGGCGGTCGGGACGATGGAGGGCAGCTACGACATGGTCGGCGACGACGGCGCGCATTTCGACGCGCCGATTCCGCCGTTCACGCTGTCGGTTCCGCGTACCCTGCACTGATGGCGATCTGGGCGATCGGCGACCTGCAGGGTTGCTACGGTGCGACCGCGCGATTGCTCGAGGCGATCCGCTTCGACCCGGCCGTCGATCGGCTGTGGTTCTGCGGCGACCTGGTCAATCGCGGCGGCGAATCGGTCGAGACGCTGCGGCTGGTGCATTCGCTGCGCGAGAACGTCGTCAGCGTGCTGGGCAACCACGACCTGTCGCTGCTGGCGATCGCCGAGCGTCGCGAGGAGGACCAGCGCAAGGTCAATCCGGATCTGCGCGGCGTGCTGTTCGCCCACGACCGCGATGTGCTGCTCGACTGGCTGCGCGCCTGTCCGCTGCTGCACGTGGACCGCTCGCTGGGCTGGATGATGCTGCACGCCGGCCTGGCGCCGCGCTGGACCACCCAACTGGCCGAGAAGCACGCCGCCGAGATCGAACGCAAGCTGCGCAGCCCCGGCTACCGCAAGCTGCTGCGCAACATGTACGGCGATCGCCCGGCGTGGTCGCCGAACCTGACCGGGCCCGACCGCGATCGCGCGATCATCAATATCTTCACCCGCATGCGCTACTGCGCGCCCAAGGGCCGCATCGCATTCGAGGAAAAAGGCGCGCCCGGCACCCAGCAGCCCGGGCTCTATCCCTGGTATGAGGTCCCGGGCCGTGCCGAGCGTGACCTGAAGATCGTCTGCGGCCACTGGTCGACGCTGGGCCTGTTCATCGGCCACGGCATCCACGCGCTCGACACCGGCGCGGTCTGGGGCGGCAAGCTGACCGCGCTGCAACTCGACGCCGAGACCCTGCGCATCGTCCAGGTGCCCGGACGCGACGTGCCGCCGGCGGCTAGATGAGTCGGCGTCCGCGCCTGCAAGCTCGGCTGGCAGCGCTCGCGCTGGTCGGCCTGGTGCTGTCGGCGACCGCGATCGCGCATCCACTGGCCGACGCCGCCCGCCGTCAGGTCGGGGTCACCGTCCGCTACGACCCGGCTTACGTCCGCCTGGGCTACCCCGGCGGCGATGTGCCCGCCGACCGTGGCGTCTGCACCGATGTCGTAGTGCGCGCACTGCGCACGCAGGGCATCGACCTGCAGCAGCGCATCCATCAGGACAAGCGCGCCCATCCCGAGGCCTACCCGCGCCAGTGGCGACACCTCGCCGCCGACCCGCACATCGACCACCGACGCGTGCCCAACCAGACGACCTGGTTCACGCGCCAGGGCTGGTCGCGACCCGTAGCGCAGGCGCGCGGCGATTACCGCGCGGGCGACATCGTCGCCTGGCGCCTGGACAACGGTCTGCTGCATATCGGCATCGTGTCCGACCACAAGGCCGGCGACGGCACACCGCTGGTGCTGCACAACATCGCCCGTGGCACGCGCGAGGAGAACGTATTGCTGCGCTGGCGCATCATCGGCCACTACCGACCGGCGCTCCCACCGGTATCGGCGGCTCAGGCGCGGCGGTAGTCGACGAACGCGAACGCGTGCGCGTGGCGCGCGTCGACGGCGTGATCCTGCCGCGCGGTCTCGATCCAGTCGGCGGCGTCGAAGGCCGGGAACCAGGCATCTGCGCCATCGGCCTCGGTATCGACGCAGGTCAGCGCCAGGTGTGTGGCGCGCGGCAACGCCAGCGCGTAGACCTCGCCGCCGCCGATCACGCACAGCGCATCGGCGCCATCGTCTGCGGCCAGTGCAAGCGCGGCATCGAGCGACGCGACCGCCTCCATGCCGTCGAACGGTGCGCGGCCCGAACGCGTGAGCACAAGGTTGCGGCGACCGGGCAGCGCGCGGCCGATCGACTCGGCGGTCTTGCGCCCCATCAGCACTGGCTGGCCCAGCGTCAACGCCTTGAAGCGCTTCAGATCGTCAGGCAGGTGCCACAGCAGCGCATTGCCGCCGCCGATCGCGCGATGGCGATCGAGCGCGGCAATCAACACAATCCGCGGCGTGTCGCGCTCTGTCACCGGCCCCGCTGCGGCCGCCTGCCGTTCCGTCATACCGCGACCGGCGCCTTGATCGCCGGCCACGGGTCGTAGCCGTCGAAGGCGATGTCGTCGTAGCCGAACGCGAACAGGTCGGTCACCGCCGGATTCAAGCGCAGCCGCGGCAGCGGGCGCGGTGTGCGCGTGAGTTGCTCGCGGGCCTGCTCGAAATGGTTCGCGTACAGGTGCGCGTCGCCGAGCGTGTGCACGAAATCGCCCACGCCCAGGCCGGTCGCCTGCGCGACCATGTGCGTGAGCAGCGCATAGCTGGCGATGTTGAACGGCACGCCAAGGAAGATATCGCCGCTGCGCTGGTAGAGCTGGCAGCTAAGGCGGCCGTCGACGACGTAGAACTGGAACATCGTGTGGCAGGGCATCAGCGCCATCTGCGGCAGGTCGGCGACGTTCCAGGCGCTGACGATCAGCCGGCGCGAATCCGGGTTGCGCGCGATCTCCTCGACGACCCAGCGGATCTGGTCGATCTCGCGACCGTCGCTGCCGGTCCAGCGCCGCCACTGCTTGCCATAGACCGGCCCCAGCTCGCCGTCGGCATCGGCCCATTCGTCCCAAATGCCGACCTTGTGGGCCTTGAGATACCCGATGTTGGTCTCGCCTTTCAGGAACCACAGCAGTTCATGGACGATCGAGCGCAGGTGCAACTTCTTGGTCGTGACCAGCGGAAAGCCCTCGGCCAGATCGAAGCGCATCTGCCAGCCGAACACGCTGCGCGTGCCGGTGCCGGTGCGGTCGGCCTTGTCGCTGCCGTGCTCGAGCACATGGCGCAGCAGATCCAGATACTGGCGCATGCTCAGCCCGCCTGCGCCGGCACGGCCGGCTGCAACACCGGCGCGCTGCGCGAACGCCACAACAGGAACAGGCCCAGCGCCACCAGCGGCAACGACAGCAGTTGTCCCTGGGTGACCCAGCCGAATGCCAAATAGCCGATGTTCGCATCGGGCACGCGCACAAACTCGACCAGGATCCGGAACACGCCATAGAGCAGCGCGAACATCCCCGAGACCGCATAGCGCGCACGCGGCTTGCGCGAAAAGAGCCACAGGATGACGAACATCGCCAGCCCCTCCAGGCCCGCCTGATAAAGCTGCGAAGGGTGCCGCGCGAATTGATCCAAAGCACCGGTCGCAAACTCGGCCTGCAGGCGTTCAGCCGACCAGCCGGCGAACGCCGGATCGGTCGGGAACACCACGCCCCAGCCGGCCTGGGTGTACTTGCCCCACAGCTCGGCGCCGATGTAATTGCCCAGCCGGCCGAAGCCCAGGCCCGGCGGCACCAGCGGCGCCACGAAGTCCATCACGTCGAAGAAGTGCAGGCGCTGGCGCCGCGCCCACCACCAGGCCGCCACCAGCACGCCGATCAGGCCGCCGTGGAAGCTCATGCCGCCGTCCCAGACCTTGAACAGCATCAACGGGTCGGCCATCAACTCGCCCGGCGTGTAAAACAGCACGTAGCCGATGCGGCCACCGAGGATCACGCCGAGGATGCCGTTGAACAGCAAGTCACCGAAACGCTCGACATCGACGCCGGGCAGGCGGCCAGCACGGATGCGCAGCCGCCCCAGCCACCAGGCCATGCCGAAGCCCAGCAGGTACATGACGCCGTACCAGTGGATCGACGGATGGAACGGGCCGATCTGCGGCAGTTGCAGCGCGATCGGATCGATCTGGTGAAGGATGATCATCGGATCAGCGCGGCAGCGGATGCGTGGGCGCGTCGACCGGCGGGGTCATCTCGCCGCGATTGCGCATCGCGTTGCGCTTGGCCCACAGATTGAGCATCTCAACGAACGCCGAGAAGCCCATCGAGCCGTAGATGTAGCCCTTGGGGATATGCAGGCCGAACCCGTCGAGCAGCAGGTAGACACCGATCAGCACGATGAAGGCCAGCGCCAGCATCTTCACCGTCGGGTTGGCGTCGATGAACTTGCCCAGCGGCTGCGCTGCCAACAGCATCACCGTCACCGCCAGCAGGATCGCGCAGACCATCACCGGCACGTACTCGCCCGCCATGCCGACCGCGGCGATCACCGAGTCGAGCGAGAACACGATGTCGATGACCGCGATCTGGGCAATCACCGCACCGAACGACGCCGTCGCCTTGCCCACGCTGCCGTGGGCTTCGGGATCCTCGCCCTTGAGCTGCTCGCGGATCTCCATCGCGCCCTTCCCGATCAGGAACAGGCCGCCGAGGATCAGGATCAGGTCGCGCACCGAGATGCCACGGCCGAACAGCTCGAACAGCGGATCGGTCAGCCGCGCCAGCCAGGCCAGCGTCAGCAGCAGGCCGATACGCGTGACGCAGGCGACGGCGATACCGAACTTGCGCGCGAATTCGCGCTTCTCGACGGGCAGCTTGCCGACAGCGATCGAGATGAAGACCAGGTTGTCGATGCCGAGCACGATCTCGATCGCACTGAGCGTGATCAGCAGGATCCAGACCTGGGGGTCGGTCAGCAGTTCCATCATGGGGAGGGCATCCTCGTTTGGGGTCCAGCCACCGCGGGGCTCGCGGCGGCGTCTACAGCCAGCGCGGCAGCAGGATCAGCGTCCATACCGCCACCACATTGATCATCGTCACGAACACTGCGGCCGATCCCATGTCCTTGGCCCGTCCGGCGAGCGCGTGGTGCTCGGCGCCGTAGCGCTCGATCACCGCCTCGATCGCCGAGTTCAACAACTCCACTGCCAGCACCAGCAGGCAGCTGCCGAGCAGCAGCGCCCGCTCCACGCCGCTTGCGCCCAGCCACAAGGCCAGCGGCGCGAGCACCGCCAGCAGGCAGACCTCGAGCCGGAACGAGGACTCGTGCATCCAGGCAGCACGCAGTCCCTGGCACGACCACACCGTGGCTTTGAGCATGCGTGCCGGCCCGCGCGGCCAGTGTCCGGTCTCGTCGGCCATCGCTCACGCCTGAGCCTGGCGAGCCGTCGCCGAACGCCGGATGCGCACCGGCAGGACGCGGAACACGGGCCGCGGGTGGGTCGAAAGCATGGCAGACCGGATCGGGAGGGACAGTCGCGACCGGGCGATTCTGCCACATCCCGGGCCTCGGGCCGGCCGTGGTTTGCATCGCGCGACAGGGGCTGTTTGACTTGCAGCTCGTTCGAACCCGGTCCTGTCTCCGATGCATGCTCTGCTTTTCGCCCGTGTCCGCGCCGTCGCCGCCCTCTCGCTCGCCGCTCTGCTGTTGGCCGCCTGCGCCAGTTCGCGCAATTTCACCGCCGGCCTCGACCCGGTGTCGTCGCCCGAGTGGGCGGCCGACATGGCCCGGTTTGCCGCCCAGGACGCCGCGACGCCGCCGCCGGAGCGGCCAGTGGTGTTCACCGGCAGCTCGTCAGTGCGCTTCTGGGACACGCTGGCGACGGACTTCCCCGACGTTCCGGTGCTTAACCGCGGTTTCGGCGGCTCGCAGGTGCGCGATTCGGTGTGGTACGCCGACGAGATCGCGCTGCGCTACCGTCCGCGCCAGATCGTGCTCTACGCCGGCGACAACGACACCGCCGACGGCCGATCTGCACAGCAGGTGCTGGCCGACACGCAGGTCTTCGTCCGGCGCGTCCACGCCGAACTGCCCGGCACCCAGATCGCGCTGCTCGGCATCAAGCCCAGCCCATTGCGCGCGAACCTGCTGGGCGTCCAGCGCGAGGCCAACGACGCACTGCGCGCCTGGGCCGCGACTCAGCGCAATGTCGCCTATATCGACGTCTTCACCCCGATGCTGGATGCGAACGGCGTGCCGCGCGAGGAGTTGTTCATCGAAGATCGCCTGCACATGAACGCCGCCGGCTATGCGCTGTGGCGCGAGATCATTGGGCCCTACCTGGTCCGCTGATACCCGGCGTTCACCCGGTCCGAATACGCACTCGGCGAAACTGCACCGATCCGCCCCGGAGCACGACCATGCGCCTCCGCCTCGCCGCCGGCCTGCTGGCCGCGCTGACCCTGGGAGCTCCCATGCCACATGCCTTCGCCCAATCGACCGTCGTCCCGCAGCGCCCAGGTGCTCCGGGCTACGAGGCCTTGCTCGATGCTGCCACCGCGCCGCTGCGGGACGCGCTCGGCGACCGGGTCGTGCTCGACATCGAGCGCCTGGACCGACTGGGCAACTGGGCGTTCCTGCAGGGCACGCTGCGCGCACCCGGTGGCGGCCGCCCTGACTATGACGGCACACCCTATGCTGAACGCGCCGCAGTAGGTGGCATGTCCGATGTCTACGTGGCGCTGCTGCGCACGCAGCCGCCCGCAGACGCTACCGGCGACGCGCGGTCGGATGCACCGACCGACGACGACGCATCGAGGGAAGGGACCACCGCCGCGACTCGCTGGACGGTGCTCGACCACGCGATCGGGCCGTCGGATGTGGCCTGGCTGACGTGGCCGCAGACGTACGCGGCGCCACGCCAGCTGTTCGGGTTCTAGCCCCGGTGGATGCGCACGCGACGCAATGCTCGGGCGCTTGCACGAACGACGCACATACACCGAGGCCGGCGAATGCCGGCCTCGGTGCGTTCGGAATTGCGCATCAGCGCGGCGGGGTAATGATCTCGTAGTCGCCCGACGCGCCGCCCCAGCTGATCTGCTGGGAGCCGTCAGCATTGATGTTGTTGGAGCCAATGAACTTCGGCTTGCCGCCCTCGAAGCCGGCGAACAGCACCACATGCGACTGGCCGTTCTTCTGCATCAGCACCACATCGCCGGGCTTGGCATCGGCCAGCGACACGGTTTTCCAGCCGTCACCTTTGAGGTTGCTGGCCAACTGGTCGACCGCGGCGCTGGCCTGGCTGGCATCGATGACCCCGGCCTTCTGCAGCACTGCCGAGACGAAGTTCGCGCAGTTGACATTGTCGGGCACCCACGACTCCATCGGGAGCTCGTTGCTGTACTTGAGTTCGCCTGCGTTGCGGCCAATGAACTGCTCGGCGATCGCGGCCGGATTGCGCGGATCGATCGCATCGGTATCGCTGACCGCGCCCGCGCCACCGACGCCGCCGGTCCCCTGCGTGCCCATCCCACCGTCGTTCGCGCCGGGAATATGCAGCGTGTCGCCGGCGTAGATCTTGTTCGGATCGGTGATCTGGCGGTTGGCCGACATCAGCGCGTCCACCGACGTGCCGTAGCGGACGGCCAGCGCGCTGAGGGTATCGCCCCAGCCAATGGAATGGGATGAAGTGCTGCCGATCGCGGTCATCTCGCTACCTCCGGAAGAACAGTTGGCGGGCCCCACTCAAATCGGGGCGGACGCGTGCACTGTCGCGGACCTCGCCGGCGCGCTCAATCTGGGACCGACCCTATGCGGAACGCAGGTCGTATTCATGACCGCGCCGGCTGTCTGCACCGGGCACGGCGCCACGCGCCGCGTTGCAGCGCATCGGACAGGCGCAGCGGCGTCTCGCACAGCAACGGTGACGGCACGTTGGCGGCTACGCCGACACGCGCCCCCTGGCACGGTGCCCGTCATGCCGCCACGCCCCAACCGCGCCGCGACTCACTGCTGACGCAGCGCCTCGATCGGATCGAGCTCGGAGGCCTTGCGCGCCGGGTAGTAGCCGAAGAACAGGCCGGTCGCGACCGAGAACCCGGCCGCCAGCGCGACCACGTTGCCGTTGAGCTGGATCGGCAACTCGCTGTTGTAGTGCCCCACCAGCAACGCGCCGATCACGCCCAGCGCGATGCCCAGCACCCCGCCGCCCAGCGACAGCAGCATCGCTTCGGCCAGGAACTGGCGGCGGATGTCCGAAGGCCCGGCGCCGACCGCCATGCGCAGGCCGATCTCGCGGATCCGCTCGGTCACCGAGACCAGCATGATGTTCATGATGCCGATGCCGCCGACGATCAGCGAGATCGTCGCGACCGCGCCGAGCAGCCACGACATCTGCCTCGTGGTCTGGTTGCGGGTGGCGACCAGCTGCGAGACGTTGCGCACCTGGAAGTCGTCCGGCTCGCCGGGGCCGATCCGGTGGCGCTGGCGCAGCAGTGACTCCACCTCGTTCTGCACATAGCCCAGATCGCCGGCATCGGCGACGGTCAGCGAGACATCCATGACCGCGCCGGCCGGCAGCCCCATCGCGCCCATCAGGCGCCGGCGCGCGGTGTCCAGCGGCACGATCAGGATCTCGTCCTGGTCGCTGCCGAAGCCGCTCAATCCCTTGCTGTCGAGGGTGCCGAGCACCGTGAAGATCGTCCGGCCGATGCGCACCTGCTCGCCGACGCCGGTGGCCTCGCCGAACAGTTCCCGGCGCACGGTCTCGCCGAGCAGGACCACGCGCTCGGCGCCGGTGAAGTGCTGGGGCTCGAAGCCGCTGCCATTGGCGATCGTCCAGCCATTGATCTCCAGGAAATCGGGCTGGACGCCGCGCCAGCTGCTGTTCCAGTTGCGTTCGGCGTAGACCACCTGGCTGCTGCCGCGCAGCGAACCGGAGATGTACTGCACCTCCGGGATCTCCTGGCGGATCGCGTCGATGTCGCCCTCGTTGAGGGTGAAGAAGCTCGACGCGCTCATGCGCGCGCCGCCCGGCGAGCGGCCGGCGCTCGGGCCGATGTCGAGCTTCTGCGCGCCCAGGCCCGACAGTTGGCGATCGATCTCGGCCTGGGTGCCCTGCCCTACCGACACCATGACGATGACCGCGGCGATGCCGATGATCACGCCCAGCGACGTCAGCGCGCTGCGCATCCAGTTGCCGCGCAGCGCGAAGATCGCCGTGCGCAGGACGTCGAGGAAGTTCATGGCCCCACCCCCGGCCGCTGGCTCGAGGGTCCGGCATCAGGATCGGCGTCCGCTCCCCCGAAACGCGGCTCTTCATGCAGCTCGCCATCGCGCATCACATAGGTGCGGTCGGCATGCGCGGCGACCTCGGGGTCGTGCGTGATCAGCACCACGGTATGGCCGTCATCGCGCAGTTGCTTGAACAGCGCGAGGATCTCTTCGCCGGTGCGGGTGTCGAGCGCGCCGGTCGGCTCGTCGGCGAGCAGCACTGGAGGCCGGTTGATCAGCGCACGCGCGATCGCGACGCGCTGCTGCTGGCCGCCGGACAACTCGCTGGGCCGATGCGCAGTCCGCGCGCCCAGCCCGACCGCCTCGAGTGCGGCCTGCGCCCGCGCCCGCCGGTCGGCCGGCGGCACGCGCGCATAGCCCAGCGGCATCGCCACGTTGTCGAGCGCGCTCATCCGCGGCAACAGATTGAAGCCCTGGAACACGAACCCGATCGTGTCGCGGCGCAGGGCCGCCAACGCTTCGCGGTCGAGCGTCGCGACATCGACGCCATCGCACAGATAGACGCCGTCGCTGGGCGTGTCGAGGCAGCCGATGAGATTCATCAACGTCGACTTGCCCGACCCCGACGGCCCCATGATCGCAACGAACTCGCCGCGCCGGATGAGCAGGTCGACCCCGCGCAAGGCCACGACCTCCGCCTCGCTGCCTTCGGCGTAGATCTTCTTGAGCGCGCGGGTCTCGATGACGGGCGCCGCCGCAGGCACCGGAGCGGACGTCCTCATCGCGGCGCGCGTTCGCCGATGACGATCGCATCGCCCTCGGCCAACGGACCGGAGATCTCGACGCTGCTGCCATCGCTGGCGCCGATGCGCACCGGCACCGCCTCGCGCTGCCCGTCGACCAGGCGATAGAGGGTGGTCCGCGTCGCGCCCACGAGCGAAGCCAGCGTGCGCTGCCATTGCGCGCGCTGGGTGTCGTCGAGCTGCGCGGTGAAGCCGGCGAACTCCTGCTGGACCCGCTCGGTCATGCGCTGGCGGATCTGCGCCTGCAGGCGGGGATCGAGCGCGCGCGCCCCGCCACCCGGTCCGCCGCCGGGGCCGCCTGCCGCCGGACCACGCCCGCCCGCGGGTGCGCGTTGCGCCCCGGCCTGCTGGCGGTCCTGCTGGCGCGCGCGCATGGCGGTCAGCGCCGCGTCGAACGCAGCCCGCTGCGATGCAGTCAACTCGAGATCTGCGGCTGCGGCCTCGAGGTCCGCCGCCAGCCCGCCGCCGGGGGCGCCCGAGGGCGCCGCCATCGCGATCTGCGCCGCATCGGCCGGCTTGTAGCGTGTCGCGGCGCTGGCCACCTTGAGCACGTTACGGCGGTTGCTGACTTCGATCTCGGCATTGACCGTCAGTCCCGGCAGCAGCGTGCCGTCGCTGTTGTCGACGGTCACCACCACTGGATAGGTGACCACGTTGTTGGTGGTCGTCGCCGACAGCCGGACCTGCTCGACCACGCCGCGGAACTGGCGATCGGGGAAAGCGTCGGCGGTGAAGTTGACCGTCTGCCCGGCGCGCACCTGGCCGATGTCCGATTCGTCGACCGACAGCTCGATGCGCATCTTCGCCAGGTCCTCGGCGATCTGGAACAGCTCGGGCGCCGTCATGCTCGCGGCCACCGTCTGCCCGGGCTCGATCGAGCGCAGCAGCACCACCCCGTCCACCGGGGAGCGGATCACTGTGCGGTCCAGGTTGACCCGCGTGGTCTGCGTCGCCGCGGTCTGCTGGCGGATCTGCGCCTGCATCGAGGCGACCTGGGCGCGTGCCTGGTCGAGCGCGGCCTTGGCCAGGTCGACGTCGCTCTGCGCGACCAGCCGCTGGGTGCCCAGGTCGGCCTTGCGGCGATAGTCGAGCTCGGCGTTCTCCAGGGTCGCCTGCGCCTGCGCCAACGACGCCCGCGCCGAAGCGATCTGCGCGCTGCCCTGCTCGATCTGCGCCTGGTAGCTGCTCGGATCGATGCGCGCGATGATCTGGTCCTTGACGACCTTGTCGTTGAAATCGACCAGCACGTCGGTGATCTGCCCGGAGATCTGGCTGCCGACGGTCACCGTCGAGGTCGCGCTGAGGGTGCCGGTCGCCGAGATCGCGACGCGGATGTCGCCGCGTTCGACCAGCGTGGTGCGGTAGGCCGACTCGGCGCCCTCGCTGCTGCGCCCGGTCCACCACCACAGCCCCGCGGCGACGACGGCGATTCCCACGACGATGGGCACAATGCGCGCCGGACCACGGCGACGGGACACGGACTTGGGCTTGGCACGGCTCGACATGCAGGCATCTTCGATGGGCGGTATGACGGGGTAACGCATCAGGCCGGCCGCAGTTGACCGGTGTGCGCACTCATTATCATGCCGCGTGCAGGTCCAGTGGACGCAGGCTCAGCCAGCCGGGCGCGTCAACTTGATCGTCACCGTGGTGCCCTCGCCGGGCGTGCTGTCCAGGCTCACCGGCCAGCCGAAGCGGGTGCCCAGCCGGCGCACGATGGACAGGCCGATGCCCTTGCCGGCCTGGCCGAACGGATCGACCCGGTAGAACGGTTCGTGGACCCGCTGCAGCACCTCGTGCGTCATGCCGATGCCGGTATCGCGCACGACGATGCGATCCTCGGCCACCACCACGACGACTTCGCCTTTCTCGGTGAACGCCCAGGCATTGCGCAGCAGATGACCGAGCATCACCCCGAGCACGCGTGGCGGCGCCTCCAGTCGCGGGCTGGCCTGCAGGTCGACCCGCAATCCCAGGTGCTTGGCATCGAACATCGGCCGGACCTTCTCGACCTCTTCGTCGACGACCGCTGCGACCTCGAACACTTCGCTTTGCGGCATCACCCCGCGCTCGCGCGCGAGCACCAGCAGGGCGTCGATGACCGCTTCCATGTCCTGGCTGGCGCGGCGGATGCGCAGCAGCGGACGCTGCTGATGGGGAGGCGTCGACGGATCGGCGGCGATCATATCGCTGGCGACGCGGATCACCGTGAGCGGGGTGCGCAGCTCGTGGCTGGCATCGCGGGTGAATTCGCGCTCGCGGCGCACGAACGAGGCGATGCGCTCGCCCAGTCCGTGCAGCGCGCTCGACAGTGCCTGCGCCTCGCGGCCGCCGCCCTCGCGCGACTCCAGCGGCGGCGGCATCCCATCCTCGTCGCCGGCGGGGTTCCAGCGGCCGACCTCGACGGCGAGTTGGTGGATCGGCAGCACCATCCGCTTGGACGTGCGGTAGGTCAGCCACGACACGATGAAGATCGTGCCGACCGTCAATACGATCAGCCCGCCCGCGGCCAGGGCCAGCATGCGGTCGAACAGACCCATCGACACCGCCAGATATAGCGTGCCGGCCTCGCGCCGGTCCACCAGCAGCACGCCACTGATGTCGCGGCGCTGCGAGAAGCCCTCGGGCGCATCCTTGAACCAGATCAGACTGGCGACCGCCCGGTCGCCGCTGACGATGCTGTCCCAGGCACCACCACCACTGGGGACGAAGTAGCCCTGCATGTTGGCGCCGAACGGCGGTGGATAGGCCGCGTCCGTCGTGCGTGCACGCCAGTAGGCCTCGGCCTCGGCGCGCAGCCAATGGCGCGCCGCGACCTCACGGCCGACCAGCGCCGCGGCCAGGATGCATACGATCAGCGTCATACCAGCGATGACCGCCTGGAACGTGAACGCATCGCGGATACGGTTGGGGAGCCCCTGGGGCATCGGATCGAGCGCCTGCCGTACCGGCTCAGGCCGGCGATTGTTCGATGTCGGCGATCCGGTAGCCGGCGCTCTGCACGGTGTGCAGCAGCTGCTTGTCGTAGGGCTTGTCGATGATCTTGCGCAGGTTGTACAGGTGGCTGCGCAGCGTATCGGAGTCGGGCAGGCTGTTGCCCCAGATCTCGCGCTCGATCTCCTGGCGGTTGACCACACGCGGCGATTCGCGCATCAGGATCGTCAGCAGCTTCATGCCGATCGGCGAAAGCTGGAGTTCGGTGCCGCCACGGGTCGCGCGCATGCTGGCCGGATCGAGCACCAGGTCGGCCACCTTCAATACTTCGGAGCCTACCTGGCGACGCTCGCGGCGGATCAGCGCACGCAACCGCGCCTCGAGCTCCTGGATCGCGAACGGTTTGGTCAGGTAGTCGTCGGCGCCCGAGCTCAACCCAGTCAGCTTCTCGTCGAGCGTGTCGCGCGCGGTGAGCATCAGCACGGGGGTCGACTTGCGCGCATCCTCGCGCAGACGCTTGCAGACCTCGATGCCGTCCAACCGGGGCAGCATCAGGTCGAGCACGATCACGTCATAGCTGTTCTCCGTTGCCAGGCGGTACCCGTCCAGGCCGTCGGCCGCGTAGTCGACTTCGAAACCGCGTCCTTCCAGATATTCGCCGACCATCTCTGAAATGTTGCGATTGTCCTCGACAATGAGAACGAGTCCCCCTGGTTCCTGACCTGCACGCATTGCTTAGCTCCCGTGGCTGGCGCGGTGATTAATCTTTGTGAAAATCTCACGCGTCGGGTGCACAGTTCGTGAAGATTGCAATGCTCCACCGGACCGCCAGGCCCTGCGCTACGCTGCGCGCTCCCTCGCCCGAACCATCGCCATGCCCGGCTTCGAACGCTTCCTTCCCGTGCTCCTGCTGCTGGGGTCCAACCTCTTCATGACCTTCGCCTGGTACGGCCATCTCAAGTACCGCAGCGCGCCGTTGCTGACGGTGATCCTGGTCAGCTGGGGCATCGCGTTCTTCGAGTACACGCTGATGGTGCCGGCCAACCGGATCGGGGCGGCGGTCTACTCGGCGCCGCAGCTCAAGGGCATGCAGGAGGTCATCACCCTGCTGGTGTTCGCGGGGTTCTCGACGTGGTACCTGGGGCAGCCGTTGAAGTGGAACCACTGGGCGGGCTTCGCGCTGATCGTCGTTGCTGCTTGGTTGATCTTCCTGGAGTGACCCAAAACGCGGTGCTGCTGGCGCCTCAGTAGTCCCGGCCGCGCGCGCGGCGTCATTGTCATGACCAGGCGGAACGCAATCGAGGGCGGGGCCGGCTTTGCGCTGATCGTCGTTGCGGCCTGGTTGATCTTCCTGGAGTGAGCCCACCCGCAACGCTGCCGGTGCCAGGCGTTCCCGCCTGTGCGCGGCTCAGGCTGGCCGCGGCGAGAGCATGATCACCGCCATGCCGGCCAGGCACAGCGCCGCACCGAGCAGGTCCCAGCGCGTCGGCACAACCGCGTCCACCCGCCACAGCCAGACCAAGGCCACCGCGACATAGACCCCGCCGTAGGCCGCATAGACGCGGCCCGACGCGGTCGGATGCAGGCTGAGCAGCCAGACGAACAGCGCCAGCGACAGCGCAGCCGGCAACAGCAGCCAGGCGCTGCCCGCCTTGCGCAGCCACAGATAAGGCAGATAGCAGCCCACGATCTCGGCCACGGCGGTGAGCAGGAACAGCAGCAGAGTCTTCATGGGCCGGAAGGCAGTTGGGGACGGGACAATGCGTCGTTAGGGTAGCGGCCGGGCGACATGACACGAAGCTGGGCCACGCGCTGGCGGAGGCGTCAGCCCGGGCCTTCGGCGTCAGACCCGCCCTCACTGCGCTTGACCCGCGCCCAGTAAGCCTCCTGCGCGGCAAGCGACAGTTCGGCGAACGCGGTGCCGTCGGCCTCGGCCAGCGTCTCCATCGCACGGAATCGTCGTTCGAACTTGTGGTTGGCGCGGCGCAGCGCGCTGCCGACATCGATCTTTGCATGACGCGCCAGATTGGCGGCGACGAACAGCAGATCGCCCAACTCGTCCTCCAGCCGGTCGCGCGCGGACGCATCGTCAGGGTCGGCGGCGAGCGCATCGAACTCCGCGCGCACTTCGTCGAGTTCCTCCTGCAGCTTGGCGAGCACAGGCTGCGGCCCGGGCCAATCGAAGCCCACCCGCGCGGCGCGGTTCTGCAGCTTGGTCGCGCGCTGCCATTCGGGTAGACCACGCGCGATGCCCGCCAGCGCCGAACGATCGGTCTCACCGGCCTCGGCGCGCTCGGCCCGCTTGATCGCCTCCCAGTTGTTCGCGACCGCGCCCGCGTCCGGGGCCGACGTCTGCGCGAACACATGCGGATGCCGCCGGACCAGCTTGCCGACGATCGCCGCGACCACGTCGTCGAACGAGAACGCCCCCTGCTCCTGCGCCATGCGCGCATGGAAGACCACTTGCAGCAACAGGTCGCCCAACTCGTCGCACAGGCCCGGCAAGTCGCCGCGGTCGATCGCATCGGCGACCTCGTAGGCTTCCTCGATCGTGTACGGCGCGATCGTGGAGAAATCCTGCTGCAGGTCCCAAGGACACCCGGTCTGCGGATCGCGCAACCGCGCCATCACCGCCAGCAACCGCGCCATCCCATCGTCGTTTTCAGCCATTAAGAACGTCCCTCACAAGCAAAACCGGGGTCAGAGCCATGTGCGCCAAGGGAGGTCGGGGTCGCCGAGGGCGATGAAGTCTCCGTTGAGCAGGGTCTGGCGCTGGTTGTAGCGGAAAGGCCGGCCGTCGGGGGCGAGCACGACACCGCCGGCGGCCTCCAGGATCGCCTGCCCGGCAGCGGTGTCCCACTCGTTGGTCGGTCCGAAGCGCGGGTAGACGTCGAGGGCGCCTTCGGCGAGCCGGCAGAACTTCAGCGACGAGCCGAGCGGGCGCGGCTCGATGTCGCCGATCCGCGCCAGCACCGCCGCGGTCCTCGGATCGCGATGCGAGCGGCTGGCGGCGACGCGCAGCGGGCCGGCCGCGCCTGCAAGCCGACGTGCACGAATTGCGTTCTCGCCGCCGCTGTCGCGGCGAAACGCCCCGATGCCCGGCATGCCGTACCACAGCGCCCCGGTGACCGGGGCCTGGATCACCCCCAGGATCGCGACGCCATCGTCGATCAGTGCCAGGTTGACGCTGAACTCTCCGTTGCGTTTGACGAAATCGCGAGTGCCGTCGAGCGGGTCGACCAGCCACATCCGCCGCCAGGCGCGGCGCTCGGACGCCGGCACTGCATCGGCCGCTTCCTCCGACAACACCGGAATGTCGGGCGTGAGCCGGTGCAAACCGTCGACGATGACATGATGCGCGGCGAGATCGGCCGCGGTCACCGGGCTGTCGTCAGCCTTGGCGACGACGTCGAAAGCGTGCGCGTAGACCGCGAGAATCGCCTCGGCCGCGCGGTGCGCGATCGCAATCGCACCTTCGACGATCGCAGGCTCGACCGGCGCGCGGCCGTCAGCCACCGTAATGGCGCAGCCAGTCGCGGACGATGAACAACGCGGCGATCGAGCGTCCTTCGGAGAAGTCCTCGCGCAGGATCAGTTCGTGCAGCGCATCGAGCTTCCACGGCACCACGTCCAGTTCTTCAGGCTCGTCGCCGGGCAGCCGCTCGGGATACAGGTCGCGCGCGAGCACCAGTGTGGCCTGGTGGCTCATGTAGGTCGGCGCCAGGCTCAGGCTGCGCAACGCGTCGAGGCGACGGGCGCCGTAGCCGGCCTCTTCCTTGAGCTCGCGGTCGGCGGCCTGGATCGGGGTCTCGCCGGCATCGATCCGGCCCTTGACCAGACCCAATTCGTAGCGATGCATGCCGGCGGCGTACTCGCGCACCAGCAACACCGTCTCCGCATCCAGTAGCGGGACGACGATCACCGCGCCATGGCCACGCCCGTGTAGGCGCTCGTAGCGTCGGCGCTCGCCGTTGGAGAACTCCAGATCGAGCTGCTCCATCCGGTACGGGCCGGCGTCGTGCTCGGTGATCCCGTGGATCGTCGGCAACCGTCGGCTCACGCGCGCACGCTCCGGCCTGCACGGCATCGGCGCTGCGGGGCGATAATGGTGGGATGACAGGACAGATCCACGATCCGGCCATTCTAGCCGACGGCAACGACTGGCGGACCCGCGACCTCGCCGCGGTCTGGCACCCGTGCACGCAGATGCGCGAGCACCCCGACACGCAACCGCTGCTGCCGATCGTGCGCGGCGAGGGCGCCTGGCTGGTCGAGGCCGGCGGCCGCCGCATCCTCGACTCGGGCAGCAGTTGGTGGACCAACCTGCACGGGCATGCCGAGCCGCGCATTGCCGAGGCGATCGCGCGCCAGGCGCGCACGCTCGAGCAGGTGATCCTGGCCGGCTGCACCCATCCGTCGGCGGTCGAGCTGGCCGAACGGCTGCTGGCGCTGGCCCCGCGCGAGCCCGGACGGGCGCCGTTGTCGAAAGTGTTCTATGCCGACAACGGCTCGGCCGGCGTCGAGGTCGCGCTGAAGATGGCGTTCCAGTGGTTCGCCAACCGCGGCGACGCGCCGCGCCGGACCAAGTTCGTCGCGCTGAGCAACGGCTATCACGGCGAGACCCTCGGTGCGCTCGCGGTCGGCGACATCCCGTTGTACCGCCGAGTCTATGCCCCGCTGCTGTGCGAGGCGCTGTTCGCGCCCTCGCCCGACGCCTTCGAGGCCCGCGACGGCCAGAGCGCTGCCGGGCATGCCGAAGATGCGGCCGATGCGCTGGCGCGGCTGCTCGACGCGCACGCCGGCGAGATCTGCGCGCTGATCCTCGAGCCGCTGATCCAGTGCGCGGGCGGCATGCGCATGCACGACCCGGTGTACCTGCGGCGCGTGCGCGAGTTGTGCGACGTGCACGGCATCTTCCTGATCGCCGACGAGATCGCGGTCGGCTTCGGGCGCACCGGCACCCTGTTCGCCTGCGAGCAGGCGCCCGGCAACGCCGGCACGCCCGCCGGCATCCAGCCCGACCTGCTGTGCCTGTCGAAGGGCTTGACCGGCGGGTTTCTGCCGCTGTCGACGGTGCTCACGACGCAGGCGCTGTACGACGGCTTCCTGGACGCCTCGCGCGAGCGCGCCTTCCTGCACTCGCACAGCTACACCGGCAATCCGCTGGCTTGCGCCGCGGCCCTGGCCTCGCTCGATATCTTCGCCGCCGACGATACGCTCGCGCGCAACCGCGACACCGCCACGCGTATGGCCGCGCTGGCCGCGCAGATCGGCGCGCACCGGCATGTCGCCGACACCCGCCAGACCGGCATGGTCGTCGCGTTCGAACTCACGCGCGACGGCGACCGCGCGACGCCGTTCGATCCGGCGCTGCGTATCGGCCTGCGCGCCTACCGCCATGCAGTCGAGCGCGGCGTGCTGCTGCGCCCGCTGGGCGACATCCTCTACTGGATGCCGCCCTACTGCATCGACGATGCCCAACTGCAACTGCTCGCGCAGGTCACCGCCGAGGCCGTCGAGGTGGCGACGTCGTGCGCGTGATCCGGGCCTTCGTCGACCTGCCGTTGCGCGAGGGCGACACGATCGCGCTGCCCGATGACACCACCGCGCACCTGGTGCGCGTGTTGCGCCTGCGCGAAGGCGAGCGCTGCGTGCTGTTCAACGGCGATGGGCGCGACCACCAGGCGGTGCTGACCCGGGCCGACAAGCGCGGCGCAGCCGCGCGCATCGGCGCCGCCTCGCCGGTCGCGCTCGAATCGCCACTGCGCATCATGCTGCTGCAGGGCATTGCCCGCGGCGAGAAGATGGACTGGATCCTGCAGAAAGCCACCGAACTGGGCGTGGCCGCGGTCGTGCCGGTCTCAAGCGAGCGCAGCGAGGTCCGGCTCCACGCCGAGCGCGCGGGCAAGCGGCACGCGCACTGGCGCAGCGTCGTGGTCTCGGCGTGCGAGCAGAGCTGGCGCGCGCGCGTGCCCGAGGTTGCCGCGCCGCAATCGTTGGCGGCGGCGCTGGCCGCGCTGCCACCCGACACCGGCCGCTGGCTGCTCGATCCCGAAGCGACCGCGGGCCTGACGACGATGCCGGCCCCGGCTGGCGACCTGGTGCTCGCGATCGGCCCGGAGGGCGGCTGGTCGGCCAACGACCGCGCCGCACTCGTCGCCGCCGGCTTCGACGGGCTGCGCCTGGGCCCCCGGATCCTGCGCACCGAGACCGCCGGCATCGCCGCGATCGCCGCGCTGCAGGCGCGCTTCGGCGACTTGGGGTGAGCCCGACTCGGGCCCGTCCGCCCCGGATCGGACTGCCCTAGCCCACCACCTCGCGCACCGCGCGCTCGAGCGCATCCAGATCCGGGATCTGCGCGCTCTCCTCGCCCAGCTGCACACGGGCGCGGACTGCGAACGGCAACGGCGCGGCGTTGGCGTCATCGGTGTCACGCAATTGCGCGGCCGAGACCGTGACCAGGCGCGGGAAGCCCTGCGTCGACAGCGCGAGATACGGCAGACGCGAATCGCCGCCGAGTGCCTTGAGCACGACCACCTTGTTGCCGGGGCCGGCCGCCTCATCGTCCTGCGCCGACAGCGCCGCGAAGTCGACCAGCGGCAACCGCCAGCCGCGCCAGCGCAGGCGCCCGGGCAGCCACGCCGGCGCGCCGGCGATGGGATCGGGCTGCGAGTACGACAGCACCTCGGAGATCGTCGCGTTGGGCAACAGCAGTTGGGTCGCCCCGGCGCGGATCAGCACGCAACGGATGTCGGCCGCTGCGCTCACAGCGACCAGCCTTCGTGCTGGGCCGCGCCGGCGCCCGGCATCCAGCGTTCGATCACCCAGGCGGCGAGCTTCGACGGCGTCCCGGTCTGATGGCCGCGTGCGTTCAATGCCTGGCCGGCAGAGGGGTCGTAGCACCCTGCCCCGTCCTGTCCGATGACCAGCGCGCCCTGCCAGGCGGGCGCCGTGGCCAGCGGCACGAGCGCGGGATCGGCCCCGCTCAGCAGCAGCCAGGCGCTGTCGGCGGCCGGCATCACCTGCACGATCGCAGCGGGGTCGCCACCGGCGGCGAAGCGCAACTGGCCGCCCGTGCGCAGCGGCTGCAGGTCCGGCGGCAGCACGTACACCGCGCCGGGCGCGATCGCCATGCCCGGCTCGGCCAAGTGCACCGGCATCGCGGCCACGCGCGCCATCTGCCGAGCCAGTTGGTCGTAGCGCTTGCTCTCCAGCTGCAGCCGCACCAGCACCGGCCGCGGGAACTCTTCCGGCAGCGCGGCCAGCAATTGCCGGACCGCATCCGGACTGCCGAGTCCGCCGTCCATCAGGACCAATCCGCGTTCCGGGCCATGGCCGTAGCTGTCGGCATCGGCCAGCGCCAGACCGGCGATCCGCTGCTCGAGATCGACCAAGTCGTGGCCAGACGGGGCCTGCGGCGGCGCATCAGACGTGTCGGCGAGCCCTCGAAACGACGGCAGCAGGTCGATGTCCGCTGCAGCCAGGGCGTCGTGGTCGCGATCGTCCGGGGCGACGGGTGCGGCGGCCGGCGCACTGTCCGTACCGGCAGCGGGCATTGGCGCCGCAGCGACATCATCGGTTTCGACGTCGACATCGAAATCGAGCGAGAAGGATCCGTGCGACGTGGCGGGCGCGTCGTCGTACTCGGCCGCGACCGGATCGAACGCATAGGCCGCATTGACGGACGACACACCCAACACCTCGTCGGTCTGCGTAGCCTCAAGGCCTGACTGCGGGGCCTCGCGCAGCCGCAGCTTGATGCCCAGTTGCCGCACCCAGTGCGCGGCATCGTCGCCACTGCGCTCGAGCACACGATCGGCTTCCTCGAAGACCACGGTGCGTCCGGGGTGCGCCAGCACAGGCGCCAGCGCATCGACCGCCTCGGCGATTGCCGGCTCCAGCGCGACGACGATCGCGGCCGGGTCCAACGCGTCGAACTGTCCCGCGTCCGCCATCAGCGGATCGAGTTGCACGGCCGCGTCGGCGCCGGCCTCCACCGCTGCCGCCGCGAGCCGGTCGCAGACCGGGCCTGGCCTGGCCAGCACCACCACACGCAAGGCAGGGTCACGCATCGTCGGTCTCCAGTCCCAGCAAGGCCTGGACATGCCGCAGGAGCTCGGGCTCCTGATACGGCTTGCCGAGGTAGCGATCGACGCCGATCTCCAGCGCGCGCTCGCGATGTTTGTCGCCGCTGCGGGAGGTGATCATCATGATCGGCAGCGCGCGCAGCCGGGGATCGGCTTTCATCCGCATCGCCAGTTCGTAGCCATCCATCCGCGGCATCTCGATATCCAGCAGCACCAGGTCGGGAATCCGTTCGTCCATGCGTTCGAGCGCGTCGATGCCATCCTTGGCGGTCGCCACCGCCAGGCCCTGCCGCTCGAGCGCACGGCAGGTCACCTTGCGCATCGTGATCGAGTCGTCGACGACCAGCACCAGCGGGACGCGGCGGGCCTGCGCAGGCGACGCCGCCGCAGCGATCGACGCTTCGGGCTGCGCCGCCTGCCGCCGCGCCAGCGGTGCGATGTCCAGGATCACCACCACGCGGCCGTCGCCCATGATGGTCGCGCCGAAGATGCCCGGGATCGACGTGAGCTGGGGCCCGACCGGTTTCACCACGATTTCGCGGTTGCCCAGGATCTCGTCCACCGCGACCGCCGCGCGCAGCTCCCCGGCGCGGATCAGCAGCAAGGGCATCTGCAGGTGGCCCTCGGCGCGCGCAGGGGCCTGGCCGACCAGCCGGCCCAGGTCGTGGAGCGCGTAGTCCTCGTCGCCATACCGGTAGTCCCCGCCCGCGCGCAGCGCGTCGCGCGCGATGCGGCCGACGCCGCGCACCGAGGCGATCGGCACCGCGAAGCTCGTCTCGCCGATACGCACGAACGCCGCCTGGGTCACGGCCAGCGTCTGCGGCAATCGCAATACGAATGTGCTGCCCATGCCGTCCCGCGACTGGATGTCGACGCTGCCGCCGAGCTGGCGGACCTCGCTGGCGACCACATCCAGACCGACGCCGCGCCCGGCCAAGTGGCTGAGCGCGGACGCGGTCGTGAAGCCGGGCTGCAGGATCAATGCATCCAGTTCGCGCTCGGCGATCTGCGCACCCGGCGCCAGCAGGCCGCGCTCGTGCGCACGGCGGCGGATCGCTGCCCGGTCGAGTCCGGCACCGTCGTCGGCGACCTCCAGCACGATCTCCGCGCCCTCGCGGCGGAGGGCGATGCGGATCGCCCCCACCTCGGGCTTGCCGGCCTGTCGGCGCGCCTGCGGCGTTTCCAGTCCATGTGCGACCGCGTTGCGCAGCAGGTGCTCGAGCGGCGGGCCCATGCGCTCGAGCACATTGCGGTCGATCTCGCCGTGGGTGCCGGTCAGATGCAGGTCCACCTGCTTGCCGGTGTCCTGGGCAGCCTGCCTGACGACGCGCCGCAGGCGCGGCACGATGCCGTCGAACGGCACCATGCGCGTCCGCATCAAGCCCTCTTGCAGGTCCGAGCTTACGCGCGACTGCTGTTGCAGCAGCGATTCGTAATGCCGGGTCTGCTCGTCGAGGGTGTGCTGCAGGCTGTCGAGGTCGGCGGCCGTTTCGCCGAGGGCGCGTGAGAGCTGCTGCAGGGTCGAGAAACGGTCGAGCTCGAGGGGATCGAAGGCAACGTCACTGCTGTCGCCTTCGCGCCGGTAGCGGGCGACGATCTGCGCCTCGGTCTCGATATCGAGCCGTCGCAACTGGTCGCGCAGGCGGTCGTTGGTCTGCGCGAGTTCGAGCATCGCGCCACGGAAGGTCCCCAACTGCTGCTCGAGTCGTGCGCGGTAGATCGCGACCTCGCCGGCGTAGGTGACCAGACGGTCGAGCAGCCCGGCCCGGATGCGCACCTGTTCCTGCGTGCCGCGCGCGGCCTCGTCGTCGCCGTCGGCCGAGAGTGCCGGCGCGGGCAGCGGTGCCGACAAGGGCGTCAGCGCGGCGTCGCCCTGCGTCTCGTCGACCGCTCTGGCCGTATCCGCCGCGCTGCCCGCGGTCGCGGCGAATGCGTCGACCAGCGCCGGCGATGGGCCGATGGCCCGGCGTTCGCCGGCGCGCACGAGCATCGCGTGCAACCGGTCGACGCCTTGTTCCAGCAGCGCGAGTTCGTCCCGACGCATCGGCCGGCGTCGCGCTGCAAGCGTTTCAAGCAGCGTCTCCATCGCATGCCCGAGATCGCCGATGGGCATCAGCCCGGCCATGCGCGCGCCGCCCTTGAGCGTGTGCAGATCGCGTTGCAGGCCGGCGATCGCCGGCAAGGCGCCCGGATCATCGCGCAACAACGCCAACAGGCCATCGGCATCGTCGAGCAGATCGATGCCTTCCTCGACGAAGGTGTCGATCAGGTCGAGATCCAGGCCGACAAGGTCCAGCGGGCCTTCGGGATCGGGATCGGAAGCGACCTCGGAAGCGACCTCGACCTCGACCTCGACCTCGACCTCGACCTCGACCTCGGCATCGGCATCGGCATCCGCATCCGCATCCGCATCGGGAGCAGTCTCCGCCCACGATGCCGCCGCGTCCGGTGCACCGTCTGCGGATAGCGCTGGCGAGGACAGGCCGGCATCCACAATAGACGATGCCTCGGGTGCCGTTGCGAGGTCGTCGCGATCGCCTGCATCCGGCGCCGTGACAGGCGCCATGTCGTCGGCCTGCGGAGGCGCGACGTCGACCGGCCGATGCGCGACAGCCGTCTCTCGCAGTGCCCTCGCGGCATATCGATGGCGTTCGTCGGCGAGGACCGCCGCATCGATCGCGGCCTGGCGCTGCAGCGCCGACGGCTGTCCGGTCTCGCGGAGATCGCGGTCGAGGCGCTCGGTCGCCGACCGATCCGCGTCGGCTGCGATGTCGGCTGCGATGTCGGCTGCGATGTCGGTGTCGGTGTCGGTGTCGGTGTCGGTGTCGGTGTCGGTGTCGGTGTCGGTGTCGGTGTCGGTGTCGGTGTCGGTGTCCGAGTGTGCGGGCGCCCACGCTTCGGCGGTGACGTCATCGACGTCCGACCGATGCGTGTCGCTGTGCGCATCTGCCTGGCGCGCGTCGTCGACCGGATCATCGTCGTGTCGCGCCTGCGCGAAGCGGACCTGCTCGAGCTCGGCCTGTTCGAAACGTAGGCCATCGCGCAGCGCGCCCGCCGCGTCGTCCCCTTCGTCCAGACCCGGTGCATCCACGATCGGCGCATCGAAGTCGGCGACGTCGTAACCCGGAACCGGCGATGCATCGAGGCGGTCGCGGACGACACCCAGGCGTGCCGCCAAGGCGGGCAACACCGAAATCTGCGGATTGTCGTCGTGCAGCCGCGTCAGCGCTTCGCGCAGCGCGCGACACAACGCGTCGATCGCGTCGACCGCTTCGGGGTCGGGCACCGACGGCGTGGCCACCAGCCGCCGGGCGTAGTCCTCGGCCGGCGCCAGCAACGCGCCGACCGCCGGGACCTCGGCCATCGCGAAGGCGCCGTGCATCGTATGCAGCGCGCGCAGTAGCCGTTCGACGTCGAAGGCGTCCCCGGCGCGCACCGCGGCGATCCAGGCATCGACAGTCTGTAGATGCTCGTTGGCCTCGGCATCGAGGATCTCGAGCAGCAGCGCGTCGATGTGTGCCGGCACCGTTTCGAGGGGCTCGACGTCTGGCGGCGGCTCAACGCTACGCCCGGCATCGACCGTGGCCGCCGGGACTTGCGACGCGACGTCCGCCCCACCCGCCGCGATCTCGGCGACCCTGGCGGCGACCGCGTCCACGTCGAGCCGCAACGGCGCCTGGGCGCGCAGTGCCGCATCCAGCGCCGGCAACGCCTGCGCGGCCACCTCGACCGCCGCCACAATGGACGGGCCGCCGGGATGCAGGCCGTCGATCACGCGGTTGAGCAGCGATTCGACGCGCCAAGCAAACTCGCCCAGTTCGACCGCGCCGACCAGCCGTCCGTTGCCCTTGAGTGTGTGGAAGACGCGGCGCACCTGCCGCAGCCGCTCCGGATCGCCGGGCTGTCCCCGCCACTGCGGCAACAAGGTGCCCAGATGGGCGATCTCGTCGGCGAGTTCTTCCAGGAAGATCTCCCGGATTTCATCGTCGATGTCGTTGCCGACGGCGGTGAAGCCGCCAGGCGGTGCAGGCGTCCCCGTATCATCGCCCGCGTCAGTGTCGTCGGTCGATGGACGGCTGTCGTCGCCATCGCGCGCGACATCCTCATCCTCGTCCGCCTCTTGCGAACGCAGTGCGGTGCCGGGCGGCGGCCAATATCCCAGCGTCTGCAAGCGAGTGCGGGCGACGTCGAGGAACCGATCGCGATCAGGACGTTGCTCGCCCATTCCCTGCAGAAAGGACTCCAGGCTCGCGACCGCATCGGCGAAAGCGTCCAACTGCTCCGCCTCAGGTGGCTGCGATTCGGCCAGGAGTTCGCGATCGACGTACAGGCGCACGCCATCCAGGCAGGCGGCCGCTTGCGGCTGGTCCAGCATCGCCAGCGCCCCCGCCACCTCGATCAGCAGGCCCGGCACCGCCAGCAGCGTGGTGCGATCCCATTGCCGGTCGACGAACACGACCAGCGCTTCGCGCGCCTCGGCGAACGCCGCGATTGCCTCACCGATCGCCGCCACCTGGGAGCGCTGCGCCTCGGCCACGAGCGCGCCGTCGGCCGCGGCCGCATCGCGCCGTTGCGCGGCCTGCGCATCGAGCGTGTCATCGATGTAGAGCAAGGCGCCGGCAATGTCGAGCAACGCAGCTTCATCGGCCGGCACCGCGCCGTCGGCGATCGCCTCCAACGCCTCGCGCTGCTGGGCGACCACCACACGGGCGTCGTCAAGGCCGATCATGCCCAGGGTGTCGGCCACCGTGGCCAGCAGGGCCGACTGCGGCCGCAGCGCGGCGGGATCACGCACGCCGGTGCGTAGATGCAGATCGAGCGCATCCTTGACCTGCAGCAGTTCGTCTTTGACCGCGTCCGTCACTGTGCCGAGCAGGGCGCGATTGCGCCCGGCCAGGCTGCCGCGGGCGTGGTCGAGTTCGGCGTCGCTGGGGCGCGTGTCGCCCATGCCGAATGCCTCGCGCAACGTATCGAGCGTGTCGGCCGGCACATCGGCCGGGACCGCGGCATCGCCCTCGTCGCCCTCGTCGACGGCGGCGCGCGACGCATCCGCAAACCCGGAATCGAAGAACAGGCGCTCAGGCAGCGCGGCGGCGCCGCGCGCGGCGCGCAGATCGTTGAGCAGCGGCAGCAGCACGATCGGGATGTCGCGATGGCCGCCCTGCAGCCGTTCGAGATAGTCGGGCAACAACAGCAGGCAGCGCAGCAAGGCCGAGGCCGCCACGTTGCGATCGCCCACCTCGTCCCGCTGCAAAGCTTCGACCAGCCGTTCCATCTCCTCGGCCACGAGTGCCGGCGCCTGCAGTTCGACCATGCGCAGCGTGCCGGTCGCCTGGCGCAGCCCGGCAGCGCAGTGACGCAGGCGCGTGCCGTCGTCGGGCGCTTCGACGAAGCGCTCCAGTTCCATCCGCGCCTGGCGCAGCACCTCGTCGAGCTCGGGCTTGATCCAGCCCAGCATCGTGTGGTCGATAGCGTCGCGCAGCCCGCTCATGCGTCCGTCCGTGTCCGGCTCAGGTCGGCAGCTTGAAGTCGGCGACCGAGCGGCGCAGGTCGGCGGCGAGCTGGGCCAGATTGCCGATCGACTCGGCCGTCTGGCTGGCGCCGCGCGATGTCTGCGCGGTGATCGACTGGATCGTGTGCATGGCCTCGGTGATATTGGTCGCGGCCGAGGACTGCTGCTGCGCGGCCGAGGAGATGCCCTCGATGAGGTCGGCCAGGCTCGTCGACACGCTCTCGATCTCGCCCAGCGCGGTGCCGGCGTCCTCGGCCAGCCGCGCACCTGCGACGACCTCGGAGGTCGTCTGCTCCATCGACGTGACCGCCTCGTTGGTATCGGACTGGATGGTCTGCACCAGGGTCTCGATGCGGCGCGTGGCGCTGGTCGCGCGCTCGGCCAGCCGCTGCACTTCGTCGGCGACCACCGCAAAGCCCCGACCCGCCTCGCCGGCCGAGGCGGCCTGGATCGCGGCGTTGAGTGCCAGGATGTTGGTCTGCTCGGAAATATCGGTGATCAACTCGACGATCGAGCCGATCTCCTGCGAGCTCTCGCCCAGACGCTTGATGCGCTTGGAGGTTTCCTGGATCTGGTCGCGGATCGAATCCATGCCTGCAATCGTCTCGCGCACCACGCCGGCGCCCTTGGTCGCGATGCGCACCGAGCGCTGGGCGACGTCGGCCGATTCAGAGGAATTGCGCGAGACCTGATCGATGCTGACGGCGATCTCGTTGATGCGGTCGGTGGCCGAATTGATCTCGTGCGCCTGGTGTTCGGCGGCCTCGGCAAGATGCATCGCGGTGGCGCGGGTTTCCTGGGCGCTCGAGGCGACCTGCACCGAGGTGTCGTTGATGGTCTGCACGAGGCTGCGCAACTGCTCGATCGCGTTGTTGATCGAGTCGGCGATCGCGCCGGTGATGTCCTCGGTGACCGAGGCCTTGACGGTCAGGTCGCCCTCGGCGAGCGCGCCCATTTCGTCGAGCAGGCGCATGATCGCTTCCTGGTTGCGGTTGTTGAGTTCCAGCGAGGTTTCGTAGCGCCGGCGCTGGGCACGATTGAGCTCGGTCACCAGGCCGGCGATCGCGGCCAGTGCCAGCAGACCGGCGACGATGCTGACCCAGACGTTGCCGAGCAGGCTGCGGTCGTGCAGCGAGCCGAAGGCGGTGAAGGCGTTGAACAGCGCTTCGCTGTCTTCGAGTAGCCGGTCGGAGCCGGCCACCAGCTCGCCGGCCGCCGCCTGGGCCTGGAACAGCGGCTCACTGCTGGCCAGGATCGCCTCCAGATCCGTGCGCATCTGCGCCCATGCCTCGTCGGCCCGTGCCAGCGCCGCGAGCGCGTTGCCGTTGGTCAGCGCCTGCAGTTCGCGCGCCGAGTCGCCTTCGCGCAGGCCGCTCATCACTTGCTGGAAATCCTCGACGTTCCGGCGCAGTCCCTGACCGGCGACCGTGGCGACCGCGCCGCCGGCCTGCACTTCGGTCACCCGACGCGCCATGTCGCCGGCGATCACCACCTGGCGCAGCGCCATGTACACCTGCGAGGACGGCGAGCCGCTGCTCGACATCGCCCGCACCAGTTCGTCAAGCAGCGCCTGCAATTGCGGCACGCGCTGGCTGAAACGCTCGGCGTGGCCGGCGAACGCGGTGACCGCCGCTTCGCCGTCGGCCAGCCGCGCCGCGCTTGCGCTCAGCGGCTCCCAGGTCGTGGCGACTTTGCGGATCGGACCGGACACGCCCGCGGTGCTGCCGTAGCGCTCTTCGAGCTGGCGGATGTCGCGCTCGATCTGCGCCCGGGTGGCGTTGAACGCCGCGAATGCGACCGCATTGCCACGCGCCGCTTCCGAGCCTTGGTTGGCCAGCCGCTGGCTGTCCACGCGCAGGTTCGACGCCGAGAGGCTGGCACTGCCGAGCTGAGCGGCGCGCCAGGTGCCGTAGCCGGTGTTGAGGACGAGGATCATACCGGCGACGATCATCATCGCGACCCAGAAGTTCGTGCCGAGAATGCGCCGCTTGCCTGCGCTGGGATCGACCACTGTGCTCATGTGTTGCGTTTCCTGATCGTGGTGCGCGCCACGGCGTCAGGCCGCGGCATGTCTGAACTCGGGCGTGCGGACCAAACGGTCGAGGCTGAAGACGCCCCAGACCGCGCCGGCCTGCGCGTAGGCGCGATCGACGAAGTGCGCATAGCGCCCCGTGGCGATCGGGTCGGCGGGTACCTGGTCCTGCTCCAGGAAGCTGCGCTGGCCGAACAGGGCGTCGATCGTCACCGCGACATCGCCGCCGGGCTGGCGGACCAGCAGCATCCGCTGCCCGTCCTGGGCCGCACTGCGCTCGCCTTCCAGGAACTGGCGCAGATCGACGATCGGCAGCAGAGCGCCGCGCACGTTGCCCACCCCGAGCATCCACGGCTGGGCGCCGGGAACGGGCGTGATCGGCGGCATCGTCAGGATCTCGACGACCTCGTCGAAGGCCGAGGCCAGCAGCCGGCGGCCGACGCGATAGCCCACGCCGCGCCATAGGCCAGGCGCGTCCAACTGTTCGGGCAGCCCGACGACGTGCGCCAGGCTGCGTCGCTCGTAGTCGGCCAGCAGCGCGAACGCCTCCGGCGCCGGTGTCGCGAGGTCGGGCGCCGCGGCATTCACCCGCCCAGCACCTGGCGGATCTGCGCGATCAACGCCCCTTCGGTCGGCGGCTTGACCAGATAGCCCTTCGCCCCCTGGCGCAGGCCCCACATGCGGTCGGTCTCCATGCCCTTGGTACTGACGATCACCACCGGGATGGTCGCCGTCTGCGGGTCGCGCACCAGCGCGCGGGTGGCCTGGAAGCCGCTCATGCCCGGCAGCACGACGTCCATCAGCACCAGGTCGGGGCGCTCGCTGTGGCACAACGCGATGCCGTCCTCGGCGTTGGCGGCCGCCAGCACTTCGTAGCCGTGCCGCTCCAGCCACTGGGTCAGCACCGCGGTGTCGGTGGGCGAGTCCTCGATCAACAGGATGCGGGCCATGCCTTTCCCCTCAGGCGTTGACGTGGTGACGGATCGCATTGAGCAGTTCCTCGCGCGTGAACGGCTTGGTGACGTATTCGTCGGCACCGACGATCCGGCCACGCGCCTTGTCGAACAACCCGTCCTTGGACGAGAGCATGATGACCGGTGTCGTGCAGAAGCGCCGGTTGTTCTTGATCAACGCGCAGGTCTGGTAGCCGTCGAGCCGGGGCATCATCACATCGACGAAGATGACCTGCGGTGCGTGCTCGACGATCTTGGCCAGGGCCTCGAAGCCGTCGACCGCGGTCACCACGTCGGCGCCTTCACGGCGGAGCAGCGTCTCGGCGGTCCGTCGAATGGTCTTCGAATCGTCGATCACCATCACCCGCAGGCCGTCGAGGCATCCGGTGGACGGTCTGTCGTCACTGCTCATGCGGTTGCTGTCCCCTGCCCGACGCGCCGGTCCGGCGCCGCAGCATCGCGGAGTTATATCCCAGCCGGCCGCTGGGCTGTCAAGCGTACACGCACCGGTGCCGGGTGCGCCGGAAAGGCCCTGCTAACATGCCGGCTTTCCCCCTTGCGCGGATGCCGGTATGTCGCTGAACGTCGTCGTGGTGATGGACCCGATCGGGTCGATCCGGATCGCCAAGGACACGACATTCGCGATGCTGCTCGAGGCGCAGCGGCGCGGGCACCACCTGCAGTACGTGCTGCCCGGTGCCCTGGGCATGGACGGTGGCGACGCGGTCGCGACACTGGCGCCGTTGACCGTGCGCGACGACCCCAGCGACTGGTTCAGCCTCGGCGCCCCGTCTGTGCATCGCTTCGGCGAGGGCGACGTGGTGCTGATGCGCAAAGATCCGCCGGTCGACCCGGAGTTCGTCAACGACACCCAGATCCTCAGCGTCGCCCAGCGCCAGGGTGCGCGGATCGTCAACGATCCGCAGGGCCTGCGCGACATGAACGAGAAGCTCGGCGCACTGGCGTTCCCGCAGTGTTGCCCGCCGACGCGGGTCGCCCGCGATGCAGCCGCGCTCAAGGCCTTCGTCGCCGAGCACGGCCAGGCAGTCCTCAAGCCGCTCGACGGCATGGGCGGACGCTCGATCTTCCGCGCCGCGGCCGGCGACCCGAACCTCAACGTGATCCTCGAGACGCTGACCGACGGCGGCCGCCGGCTGGCGATGGCGCAGCGCTATCTGCCGGAGATCGTCGACGGCGACAAGCGCATCCTGCTGATCGACGGCGTGCCGGTGGACTATTGCCTGGCACGGATCCCGCAGGGCGACGAGTTCCGCGGCAACCTGGCCGCCGGTGGTCGTGGCGAAGGCCGGCCGCTGAGCGAGCGCGACCGCTGGATCGCCGCCCAGGTCGGCCCGACGCTTGCCGCGCGCGGCATGCGCTTCGTCGGCCTGGACGTGATCGGCGATTGGCTGACCGAGGTCAACGTCACCAGTCCGACTTGCGTGCGCGAGCTCGACGCGCAGTTCGGCCTGAACATCGCCGGGCAGTTGTTCGACGCGATCGAGCGCGGATGACACGGGCCAGGTCCCGGATCGCCCCGGATGCGCGTCGCTAGCGCCGGCGACGCCAGGCCGTGACCGTCGTGTCGCCGCCGCGGATCGGCGACGACGCGCGCCTGGGCGCGACGCTGGCGCTGTCGCTGCTGGTGCATGGGCTGCTGGTGCTGGGCATCGGCTTTTCGACCGAAGAGGCCGCGCCGGTGATGCCGACGCTGGACGTGATCCTGACCGAGACCACGAGTCCGCTGACCCAGGCGCAGGCCGATTTCCTCGCGCAGGCCAGCCACCAGGGCGGCGGTGAGGACACGCGCAGCCTGCGACCGCGCGAGCCGCGGCCGGGCTTGCTGCCGCAGCCCGAAGCCGGCGTCGCGCCACGCCCGCTGCGTGCGCAATCGCCCGACACCCAGCCGCCGCCGCGCGAGCGCGTCGTCGCCAGTGCCCGCGGCCAGACCCGTGTACCGAGCCCCGATCCCACGCCCCAGGCCGATCGCCGCACCTTGCCGCCCGGCCCAGAACGGGTCGAACGCGACCTGGAGATGGCGCGACTGGCCGCCGAGATCCACCTGCGTTCGGAGCGCTACGCGCGCCGGCCCAAGCGCAAATTCGTGTCCGCCAGCACCCAGGAGTACGTCTACGCCACGTACCTGCGGCAATGGGTGGACCGGGTGGAGCGCGTGGGCAACCTCAACTACCCCGACGAGGCCCGCCGACGGGGCCTGGCCGGCCGCCTGGTCATCAGCGTGGCGATCCGCCGCGACGGTTCGGTCGAACGTGCCGACGTCATCCGCAGCAGCGGCGTGCCCCTGCTCGACGACGCCGCGCTGCGGATCGCCCGGCTCGCCGAGCCCTATCCACCGTTGCCGCCGACCGACGAACAGATCGACATCCTGCACGTCACCCGCAGTTGGAACTTCCTGCCCGGTGGCGCCCTGGTGGACGACTGACGGCGCACAGCGCCGCGCCCGATCGAATGGGTCCGCGCTCGCTTAGGCCGCGCCTGGCCTATCGCGCGGCTGCATCTCGAGGCGCAGGGCGCCCGGCGACGTGGGCGTGGCGTGTGCCGTCTGCGGCCGGGAACAGTTACAGCGGGGTCCAGCCCGGGCCTTCGCCCCGCCGCCAGAACACGCCGCGGGCCTGGCCGTAGATCGCGTCGCTGGGCACCACGCCGAACCAGCGGCCGTCGAGGCTCGCGCCGCGATGGTCGCCGAGCACCAGGACATGACCCGCCGGCACCCGCAGCCCGTGGATATCCGGCCCCCCGCCGTCTGCCAGGTCGAGCACCGCCTGGCGGGTGCCGAAATCCTCGGGCGCGCCGGCCACCGGCGCGAGCGCGACCCCGTTGATCGACAGGTGGCCGTCGACGAGATCGACCCGGTCGCCGCCGGTGGCAACGACCCGCTTGATGAGCCGGATGCCGTCGGCCGGCGACCGGAATACGACCACGTCTCCGCGTGCCGGGCGGTCGCCCGGCCAGAGGATCCACTCGGTGAAGGGCACCCGCAGGCCGTAGGCGCGCATGTCGACGACCACGCGGTCGCCCGGCTGGAGCGTCGGCGTCATCGAGCCGCTGGGCACGTGATAGTGGTTGGCCAGCGACGAGCGTGCGATCAGCAACAGACCAAGCAGGACGACCAGCGGCAACCCCTCGCGACGCAGCCAGCCGCGCAGACGCCCGGCGCGACGCACGGTGGACGATGGGCGAGCACCTGCAGGCGACGGCGAGGACATGGTCGGCTTCCGCATGGGGGTGGACTCAGGATAGGACAGTCGCAGACGCCCGTGGTTCCGCTCAACGCGCTGCGCGGCGCGCCTGCTGCTGGGCCAGCGTCAGCGCGACATCGTTGCGCAGATAGGCCGGTTCGACCCGCTCCGGTGCGACTGCCTCGCCGCGGGCGAACGCAGCCGCCGCCAGGGCGGCCAGATCGGCCGCCTGCGGCAACGCGGTCGCGTCGATCCGCGCCGGGGACGCGCCCAGGCGGGCCGCGAGCACGCTGTCGGCGACGCCGAAGCCGGTGCCGACGCCATGCCAGGCTTCGCCCGTACCCGGCAACGCGATCGTGTCGGGCGCACCGACGCGCTCGTCGGACACCGCCTCCGGCCCGTCGGCACGCATCGTGAACGCGGCCCGGTAGACCTCGCCCATGCGCGCATCGATCGCCGCGAGCACGTGCGCGCCCTCGCCTGCGCCGGCGCGCACTGCGAGCACGGCCAGCGTCGAGACGGCGACGACCGGGCGATCGAGCGCCAGCGCCACGCCCTGCACCAACGCGATGCCCAGGCGCACGCCGGTGAACGCGCCCGGCCCCCGACTGACCGCGACCGCGTCGAGCTGCCTGCGCGCGATCCCCGCCTCCGCCAGCAAGGCCTCGGCCCACGGCAGCGCGAGCTCGGCATGGCGCCGCGGCGCGATCTCGCTGCGGTGGAGCACGCGGCCGTCGTCCCAGATGGCGACGGAGCAGGCTTCGGTGGCGGTTTCGAACGCGAGCAGTTTCATGAAGGTTGGGATTCGGGATGCGGGAAGTCGGCGTCGGTCTGGCCGGCAAGGATTGTCGCAGGTGACGCGGCGAAGAACGTCTCGACATCCGCGATCTCGCGCGTGCGCGGCAGCGGCGGCAACGAGTCCAGGAACAGCGTGCCGTAACCGCGTCCTAGCAGGCGCGGATCGCACAGCACCAGCACGCCGCGATCGGCCTCGGTGCGGATCAGTCGGCCCACACCCTGCTTGAGGGCGATGACCGCCTGCGGCAGTTGCTCGTCGCGGAACGGATTGCCACCGGCGCGGCGGATCGCATCGAGCCGCGCCTCGAACACCGGGTCGTCGGGCGCAGCGAAGGGCAGCTTGTCGATGACCACCACGCTCAATGCATCGCCGGCGACATCGACGCCTTCGCGGAAACTCGCCGCGCCCAGCAGCACGCCGTTGCCGGACTCGCGAAAGCGCTGCAGCAGTACGTGCCGTGGCGCCTCGCCCTGCACGAACAGCGGCCAGGGGCAGCGTGTGGAGGCGCGCAACAGCGCCGCGGTCTCGCGCAGCGCGCGGTGCGAGGCGAACAGCACGAACGCGCGCCCGCCCGATGCATGCAGCACCGGCAGCAGCGCGTCGACCACCGCGGCCGTGTAGACGGGCGCGGCCGGCGTGGGCAGCCGCGGCGGCAGATAGCACAACGCCTGGCGCGCCCAGTCGAACGGGCTCGGCGCAAGCAGTGTCTGCGGTGCATCGAGCCCCAGCCGTTTGGCGATGTGCGCGAAGCTGCCGTCGACCGCCAGCGTCGCCGACGTGAACACCCAAGCCGCCTGCGAGACCTCGCGATGCGTACGCAGCGGCGCCGACACGTCCAGCGGCGTGCGCTGCAGACGAAAGCCGCGCGGCGTCAGTTCGTACCACAGCACGCTGTCGTCACCGATGTCTCCGGCAGCGGTTGCGTCGGCGTCGTCCGTACCCTCGGCATCGTCGAACATCGCAGCCGACGCGGCGCCGTCGTTCCAGCGCCGCAGCCGGGTCAGGCACAGCGCAGCGCGGGCGTGGCAGGCGTCGAGCCCGGGCGAGGCCTCGCGCAAGGGCGCCAGCACGTCGCGCAGGTGGACCAAGGCTTCATCGAGCGCATGCAGCGCATCCTCGACCGCTGGCTGGTACAGCGCCCGGTAGCGGGTGCCGCGCGCCGGCAAGCCGTCCATCGCCATCCGCAGCCTCCGCGCCGCGCCGTCGAGGGTCTGTGCCGGAAGCTGCAGCACCGGGAGCGCACCTGGCACGTCTCGGCACTCGGCCACGGCGTCGCGCGCCAGTTCGACCAGCGGCCGCGCACTCAGGCTTTCGCCGAAGAACTGCGCGGCCAGCTCGGGCAACTGATGCGCCTCGTCGACGATGAACGCCTGCGCGCCGGGCAGGATCTCGCCGAAGCCTTCCTGTTTGAGCGCCAGATCTGCGAGCAGCAGGTGGTGGTTGACCACGACCACATCCGCGGCCTGCGCGCGCTGGCGCGCCTGGACCACGAAGCACTCGCTCCAGAAGGGGCAGTCGTTGCCCAGGCAGTTGTCGACAGTGGAGGTGACCATCGGCAGCAGCGGCGTGTCCTCGGGCAGACCGTCGAGTTCGGCGACATCGCCCAGCCGGGTCCGCCCGGCCCAGGCGACGATGCGCTGGAACTGATGGCTCTGCTCGCGCGTCGCCAGCCTCGGCGCCCCACGCGCTTGCTCCAGCCGATACAGACACAGGTAATTCGCGCGCCCCTTGAGCAGCGCACTGCGCAGACCGCTGCCGAGCGCGTCGCGCACGCGCGGCAGGTCGCGATGGTAAAGCTGGTCCTGCAGCGCGCGCGTTCCGGTCGAGACAATCGTCTTCAGGCCCGACAGCAGCGCCGGCACCAGGTAAGCAAAGGTCTTGCCGGTACCGGTGCCGGCTTCGGCCAGCAACGTGGCGCGCTGCTCGATGGCGTCACCGACCGCCATCGCCAACGCCTGCTGCGCCGCACGCGGGCGGAAGGCCGGAATGTGCGCAGCCAGCGGCCCGCCTTCGACCAGCGCCTCGCGGCTGCGTGCAGCCAGGCCGTTGGCGTCCGCTGCCGACACCCCGACGTCGCAGTCCGGAATCAGTAGCGCTGCGGGCCAGCGACGCGGCAGCCGTCGGCCTGCGTGCGTGCCGCGGTCGCGCCAGCAGTATCACCCGAGGCGAGCCGGACCTGTTCTAGCGTGATCCAGTGCCGACGACACAGCGGGCCCACCTGGCTGCCGATCGCATGCGCACGCTCGGCCAGCTCCGCCGCGCGCGGGAACTCGCGTTGCAGGATCGCCAGCTCGGCGCGCTCCTGCAGCAGCGCAGGGTCGTCGTGCACGATTTCCATCGCCTGATCGAGCGCGGCCGCAGCGCCAGCCACGTCGCCCTGGCTTTCGAGTGCGACTGCGCGTTCGCGCAGATCCTCGACCATCGGATCGCGCAAAGGCTGCACCGCCAGCTCACCGTCGCCGTCGCCGCTGGCGGCGCGGATCGCCGCGACCATCGCCTGCGGCGCGAGAGTGGTCGCTGGCGCCGCGGCGGGGACGGATGCGGGCGGTGTGGTGCATGCGGCCAGTGCAAGCACGGCGGCGCAGCAGGCGGCGCGCAACAGGAAGGCGATCATCGGGGCGTTTCCTCGGCAGGCGGTTGGGCCGCGGGTTGGGGCGGCGATTGCGGTTGCGGCGGCGCGGGCGGTGCATCGTCGCGATCGCGGCGGCCGAAGCCGAACCACTCGCGCCAGCCGCGCCGCTCGGTTTCGATCGGCACACCATTGGCGTCGACGGGATTGCCGTCCTGATCGATGTAGGTCGGCTGGCCGTCCTGGCCGTAGCCGCGGCACGACTGGTACGGCGGCGCGTAGCCAGCGACGAACGCGAACCGGCGTGCGCCCGGGCAGTCGGCATCGGTCGCCATGGATTGCGCCACCCACTGCCATTCCAGGCCCTCGCTGCCGACGTCGAGCGGCGCACTGGGCAGCCGCGAGAACAGCCCCGACCACACCCGCATCGCGCCGGTCGCGCCGACCAGCCCGGTCTGCTCATTCTGGTCATTGCCAACCCACACCACGCCCAGATGGTCGCCCGTCCAGCCGGCGAACCAGCTGTCGCGCCCGTCGTTGCTGGTGCCGGTCTTGCCGGCGGCGTTGAGCCGACCCAGGCCATCGTTGACCAGCCGTCGCGCAGTGCCCGAGGTCACCGCGTGCTGCAGCGCGATCGTGACCACGCGCGCCGACAACGCATCGCTTTGCTGCGCCGGGCTGGGCTGGGTGTCGTAACGGTTGACCACGCGCCCCTGCTCGTCGATGACGCCGCGCACAGTGCGCAGCGTCTGCACTTCGCCGCCCGATGCCAGGAACTGGTAGAGCTGGGCCATTGCATAGGGGCTCTGGTCCATCGCGCCGAGGATCAGCGCCGGATTGGCCTCGGCGCGGATGCCGGTGAGCATGTGCACCACATCGGCCAGCGCGCGCGGGCCGACATCCATGCCCACGCGCACGGTGGATTGGTTGTACGAACTGGCCAGCGCGTCGATCAGCCGCACCGTGCCGTGACTGCGACCGTCGGCGTTGCCGGGCGACCAGCGTTTGCCGTTTTCGAGCGTGACCGTCACCGGCGAGTCATCGACCCAACTGGCCAGCGAATAGCGGGTGGGGTTGCTGAGCGCGATCAGGTAGACGAAGGGTTTGAGCAGCGATCCCACCGGCCGGTGGGCTTCGAACGCACGATTGAAGCCATGCTCGCTCGGCACGCGGCTGCCGACCGCGGCGATGACCTCGCCGGTGTGCACGTCGGTGACCACCAGGCCGGCCTGCAGTTCCGGGCGTCCGCGCGTGCCCAGCTCCTTGAGTGTGCGCACGGTCGCGCCCTCGGCGTAGGCCTGAGCGGAGGGCACCATCGCGCTCATGACCGACAGCCCTGCCCCCTGCAATGCGCCGGCCGGATAGTCGTTGGCCAGCTGGCGGCGGATCAGGTCGACGTAGGCGGGAAAGCGGTTGGCGGCGATGTTACCGGGCGTGTCGGTCACGCCCAGCGGGCGGGTCAGCGCCCGGTCGTAGGTGGCCTGGTCGATGAGCCCGCTCTCGCGCATCTTGCCCAGTACGAAGTCGCGCCGGGCCTGCGCGCGCTCGGGCTGGCGCCGCGGGTCGTAGTAGGACGGGCCGCGGATGATGCCCACCAACAGCGCGACCTGCTCGGGCTCGAGATCGTCGATCCGGCGCCCGAACCAAAACTCGGCGCCGGCGGCGACGCCGTGGATCGCCTGCGCGCCACGCTGGCCGAGGTACACCTGGTTGAGATAGGCCTCCAGGATCGCGCCCTTGTCGTAGCGCGCCTCGATCAGCAGTGCGTAGAGGACCTCGTTGAATTTGCGTGTGTAGGTCTGCTCGCGGCCGATGCCCAGTAGACCGCTGCGCGCGAGCTGCTGGGTCAGCGTACTCGCGCCCTGGCGTGCCTCGCCGGCGCGCAGGTTCACCAGCGCCGCGCGCGCCATGCCGCTCAGGTCGATGCCGTGGTGGTGTGCGAAGTCCTTGTCTTCGACCGCCTGCAGCGTGTCGGTCAGCAACTGCGGTACCTCCTCCACACGGACCAGGCGCCGCTCCTCCTGCTGTTGCCCGTACAGGGTGGCGATGCGCGCCGGGTCCAGCCGCGCGGCCTCGATCGCACCGCCTTCGCCATCACGCAGCCGCGAGATGCGGCCGCCCGACAGCGACACCTGCACGCGCGCGGGCGCAACGACGCCGTCGACATCGCGATAGCCGCGGCTTGCGATCGTCCAGCGTGCGCCCTCGGTGGCGTAGGTCCCGGGCTTGACGCCGTCACCTTCGCGGTAGCCGGCCGCGGCCAGTTCGGTCTTGAGCGTGGCGGCATTCATCGCCACGCCCTGCGCCAGATGCAGCGGTCGGGCGTAGACACGCGTGGGCATCTGCCAGCGCAAGGCGCTGAAACGCTCGCCGACCTGATGATTGAGGTACAGGGTGTAGGGAATCAGGAAACCGAGTCCCAGGCCGATCAGCGCCAGCATCCAGCTCAGGAGGCGGCGGTGCCAGGTCGACGGCGCTGCGCCGTCATCGTCGAGATCGTCGTCGTCTTCGTAATCGATCCGGGCCATGGATGTCCTGCACCCGCGGCAGCGGGTCGATGTGGGTGACACAATAGCGCCGGGCAGTCTATCCCAGCGCCTCCGGGCGGGATCGGGCGGCCTCCCCGACCAGTCAGCTGGAGTTCCGACGCATGTCGTTTTCCCTGGCCGATGCGCGCTTCCGGGTCGTCCGGGCGCTCGGCCTGTTCCGCCGCGGACTCGCGAGCCTGCGCATGCGCGGGCTGCGCGCGACGTGGCAGCGGGTGGGCGCGCAGTTCGGCGTGTTCGCACCGCGCGCGCGGCGGGCGCTGCTCGCAGCCGACATGGGCGCGTTCGCGCCGTTCGACATCCCGTTCCACGCCGCACCCGCGGTGTCGATCGTGGTACCGGTCTACGGCCATCTGCCACAGACCCTGGCCTGCCTGCGCGCGATCGCCGCGCACCCGCCGCGCGCTGCGATCGAGGTCATCGTCGTCGACGATGCCAGCCCCGACGACAGCGCGGCGACCCTGGCCCGCATCGGCGGCCTGCGCCTGCACGCGATGCCGGCGAACGCGGGGTTCATCGGTGCCTGCAATGCGGGCGCGGCGCTGGCGCGCGGCGGCCATCTGCTGTTCCTCAACAACGACACTGTGCCCCAGCCCGGCTGGCTCGACGCGATGCTCGCGACCTTCGACCGCGAACCCGATGCCGGCATCGTCGGCGCGCAGTTGCTCTATCCCGACGGCCGCCTGCAGGAAGCGGGCACGATGCTCGTGCGCGACGGCCGCGGCGAGAACCGCGGCCGGTTCGCCGACCCACTGCATCCGCAGCTGCGCTACTGCGCCGACGTCGATTACGTGTCGGGGGCGGCGCTGATGCTGCCGCGCGCGCTGTTCGAACGTCTGGGCGGCTTCGACAGCCGCTATGCACCGGCCTACTACGAGGATGCGGATCTCGCGCTGCGGGTGCACGACGCCGGGCTGCGGGTCCTCGTGCAGCCCGAGGCCTGCGTGGTTCACCTGGAGGGTGCAAGTGCAGGCACCGACCTGTCGCAGGGCATGAAGGCGTCGCAGGCGCGCAACCAACCGGTGTTCGCCGCACGCTGGGCGCACGTCCTGGCGCAGCGGCCCGCCGATCCGGTGGCGGCCGGCCAGTTGCCGCGCGCCGGGGTGCCCCAGGTGCTGATCATCGACAGCGTGACCCCGATGCCCGACCGCGACTCGGCCTCGCTGCGGCTGGTCAACCTGATGCGGCTGTTGCGCGAGGCGGGGATGCACGTGGTGTTCCTGCCGGCCGACCACCGTCACCTGGGCGCGGCCACGCAGGCGCTGCAGGCGATCGGCGTTGAGGTCTGGTATGCGCCCTATGCCAAGAGCGCGGCACATTGGATGCGCACGCACGGCAACCGGTTCTCGCGGGTGATGCTGTGCCGCCACTACATCGCGCACGAGTTTCTGCCGCTGGTGCGCCGGCATGCGCCGCAGGCGCAGGTGATCTTCGACACCATCGACCTGCACTACCTGCGCGAACTGCGCGGTGCAGAAGTCTCGGGCGATCCCGCGCTGCGCCGCGCCGCCGAGCGCACGCGGGCGCAGGAGCTGGACGTCGTCCGCCGCTGCGACACGACCCTGGTCGTGAGCCCGAGCGAGGTCGCCCTGCTGGCCCACGATGCGCCCCAGGCCCGGGTGGCGCTGCTGTCGAACCTGCACGAGGTCGCCGGGCCCGGGCGGCCATTCGCGCAGCGGCACGATCTGGTCTTCGTCGGCGGCTTCCGCCATCCGCCGAACGTCGATGCGGTGAAGTGGTTTGTCGGCGCGATCTTCCCGGCGATCCGCGCACGCCTGCCGCAGGTCCGCTTCCACTGCATCGGTGACCACGTCGACGACGCCATCGCCGCCCTGGCCCGGGTCGACGGCGTGGTCATCCACGGCCACGTGCCGGACATCACGCCCTACATGGACGGCTGCCGCATCGCGGTCGCGCCGTTGCGGTTCGGGGCCGGCGTCAAGGGCAAGGTCAACCTGAGCATGGCCCATGGCCAGCCGGTGGTCGCCACGACCTGCGCGGCCGAAGGCATGCAACTGCACGACGGTCATGACGTGTTGCTGGCCGACCAGGCCGATGCGTTCGCCGATGCGGTCGTGCGCCTGTACGACGATCCAGCGCTGTGGGGCCGGCTCGCAGAACACGGCCTGGACAATGTCCGACAGCATTTCTCTCTCGATGCGGCGCGCCGGACCGTCCACGCGGTGTTCGTCGACGGCGCTAACGACCGCGCGCAGCCCTGATCAGCCGCTGTTGAGCGACGCGGTGCGCAGCCGCTGCGCGAACTCGGCGTGCCCCGGCACCCCCGGGTCGATCTTGCGCGCCGCCGCCAACGCGGCTTGTGCGCCGGCGAGATTGCCCGCGCCCAGGCGCTCGTCGCCAATCGCCAGCCAGCGCTGGGCCAGCCGCCGCCGCGCATCACGGGCCGCGGGCTCGCCTTCCCCCAGCGCGATCCGGGCGTCGAGACAGGCATGCGCGCGCGCGAGGTTGTTGGCGCGCAGGCCGGCGTCGAAACACTGGCGGGCGCCGGGCAGCAATCGCGCCGAGGCGCGCGTGACCGCCGGATCGTCGGGTGCCAACAGCCGGGCGGCGCGCACGCGGTCGTAGGCGCTGTCGCCCGGCGGGGACATCAGATCGCCGCGCCCCTGCGCAGCGGCCGCCTGCTGCAGCAGGGCCGCCACCCGACGCCGGCGCTCCTGGGGCGGCAGTTGCGTGCCGCGGTCGGCATACACTGCGCGCGACCGCTCGATCCGCGATTCGGCCGCGCGCACCGCCTCGCTGTCGGGCGCCAGCGTCTGCGCCTCGCGCAGCTGCGCATCGGCGTCGGCGAAGTTGAAATCGCGGGCATAGCGTTCGGCGCGCTGCGCATACGCCGCGCCCGCATCGAGCAGCCCGCGCTGCGCGGCGGCGTCCTCGGCATCGAAGGCCAGCACGATCCGCCACTCGGCGACGGCACGTTCGACGCGCCCATCGGCCAGATGCGTCGCCGCACGCCGGCGCAGCGCGTCGAGCTCCTCGGTCAGGCGCGCCTGGGTGTCGGGGAGGTCGACGTGGCCGGGATCGTAATCGCGCGCGGTGGCGACCAGCGCCGCCGCACCGCGCAGATCGCCGTCGCGCAGCCGCGCGCGTGCCCGCTCGAGCAGCGCAGCCAGCGACTCATCGCGCCCACGCAGTGCATCGCCGTTGCCAGGCTCGATCGCAAGCACCCGCGCGTACAGCGGCAGCGCCGCATCGGGCCCGGCATCGAGCCGCCCCAGCGCCTGCGCCGCCTGGGCCTGGCGCAACAGTACCTCCGGCGCCGCCCCCCCGGCCTCGAGCGCGCGCAGCCGCGCGTCCAAGGCCTCGATCGCGTCGCGCGGCGCGGACAGGTCCTGAGCCAGCTTGAGCGCGCCCCGTGCGGTGTCGAAGCGCCGCGCCTCGACGGCGGCGCGGGCCTGGACCAGCGCGGCGTCCGCGACCTGCGACAACCCAGCGCGGGGACGCACATCGTCGGGATCGAGCGCCTGCGCGGCCTCGAACAGCTGCCGCGCGCCACTGCCGTCACCGGCGTCCAGGCGCCCCTCCGCGACCGCCTGGGCGGCATCGTCGAGCAGCGCCTGCACTCGCGTCTCGGGCCACAACCGGTCGACAACCAGCACACGGACGCCGAACACCAACAGCGCCAGGCCGATGCACGCCGCCAGCGTGAGCCCTGGCCAGCCGCGCCACCAGGGCGCGTCGGCCGAAAGCGCGCGCCACGGGCGGGCGGCCAGGCGCCGGGCGGGCGCAGGTCCGTTGGAGAGATCGTCGCCGTTCACGCCGCGCAGTATGCGAGATCAAGCTGAACACCGGTGTCGCGATCGTTCACGCCCGCCGCGCCAGCTCCACGCCGGGCACGCTGTCGAGCTTGCCCAGCAGCCGTGCCAGCTGGCCGTAGTCCGAGACCCGCAGGCGCAGCCGCAATTGCACGCGCGAGAGCCGGTGGTGCTCGCTCTGGATCGCCAGTACGTGCACGTCCTCCTGGGCGATCAGGTTGCTCAGGTCCTTGAGTAGATGTCGGCGATCGACCGCCTCGACGACGACATCCGACTCGTGGCCGCCGCGCTGCTCGCCCCACTCGACCGGCAGCACCCGTTGCGGCTGGCCCGCCGACAACCGCAGGAACGACGGGCAGTCGCGACGATGTACGCTCACGCCCCGCGCGCGGGTGAGGTAGCCGGCAATCGGTTCACCCGGGACCGGGCGGCAGCAGCGGGCGACCTGGACCAGCAGGTTGTCCACGCCGACCACCCGGAAACTCGAATCGGCCGCCTTGGGCGCGCGACGTGGCCGGCGCAGCGGCAATGTGGGCGCATCGTCTTGTGCAGGCGCGTGACGTTCGCGCTCGATCTCCAGCAACGCGCGGCCGATCTGGTTCGGCCCCACATCGCCGAGCGCGACCAACACGTAGAGATCGTCCACGCTGCTCGCGTTGAAGCGCGACAGCACCGGCGCCAGGTCGGCCTGCAGCAGACTCAAACGGCGCAGATCGCGCTCCAGCAGTTCGCGGCCGGCCTGCACGTTGCGCTCACGATCGAGCTTGTGGAACCAGTTGCGCACCTTCTCGCGCGAGCGCGGGCTTGCCAGAAAGCCATTGGCCGCGACCAACCAGTCGCGCCGTGGCGACGGCAGCTTGGCGGTGAGGATCTCGACGCGCTCGCCAGTCCGCAGCACGGTATCGAGCGGCACGATGCGGCCGTCGACCTTCGCGCCGCGGCAGCGGTGCCCAACCATCGTGTGCACGTGGTAGGCGAAATCGAGCGGCGTCGCGCCCTGCGGCAGATCGATGATCTCGCCCTTGGGCGTCAGCACGAAGACCCGGTCCTCGACCAGTTCAGTGTCGAACGCATCGGCCAGGCCCTCGGCCCGTCCGGCGTCGGTATGCGATTCGAGCAGCCGCCGCATCCACTCGATCCGGCGCTCGAGCGCGGCGCTGCCGGCCGGCGCGCGCTGCGAGCCGCCGGTCTCCTTGTAGCGCCAGTGCGCGGCCACGCCCAGTTCGGAGGCCTCGTGCATCTCGCGCGTGCGGATCTGCACCTCCAGCGTCTTGCCTTCCGGCCCGACGACTGCGGTGTGCAGCGAGCGGTAATCGTTGTTCTTGGGCCGGGCGATGTAGTCGTCGAACTCGCTGGGGATCGGCGTCCACAGGGCGTGCACCACGCCCAGCGCCGCATAGCAGGCCGGCACATCGTCGACCAGCACGCGCACCGCGCGCAGGTCGTAGAGCTCACCGATCGGCACCTGCTTTTTCTGCATCTTCCGCCAGATGCTGTAGATGTGCTTGGGTCGGCCGGCGACGTCGGCGTGTACGTCCTGCGCGGCAAGCGCTTCGCCCAGTTGCGAGCGCACCTGCTCGATGTAGCGCTCGCGGCCGGCGCGCTTGTCGTCGAGCAGGCCGGCGATGCGGCGGTAGGTCTCGGGCTGCAGATAGCGGAACGCCAGGTCCTCGAGCTCCCACTTCAGTTGCCAGATGCCCAGTCGGTTGGCGAGCGGCGCATGGATGTCGCGCGTGAGCAGCGCCAGCGCCCGCCGGGTCGGTTCGTCGGCGCGCACCGCCGCGCGCATCTGCGCAAGTTGCCGGGCCAGTAACACGAGCACCACGCGCAGATCGCGCACCAGCGCCAGTAACAGCCGGCGCAGGCCCTCGGGGTTACCGCTGCCGACGTGTTCGGCATGCAGCGACCAGACCTGATGCGCGGCGCGCAGACCGTCGAGCAGCGGCACCAGCGCCGGCACGCGGGTGCGCAGCGGCTCACGCCAGGCCGGTACCGCATCGGCAATCGCCGCGGCGACCACGTCGCCATCGGCGCCCAGCAGCGCCAGCGACGCCAGCGTGTCCTGCAGCACGGCCTCGTCGCACTCGGCCACAACCTCGGCCGCGACGGCCGCCTCCCGCAAGGCCGCGCGCAGGGCCGGCCCGAGCACCGCCGTGGAAGGCAGCGCCAGCAGGCGATCCGGCAGTGGGCCGGCAGGCTCGGACATGATGTGATCAGGACGGTCGCAGGAGCGTCTACACTAGCCCGCGACCCCGTCCGAGGAACAGAGCATGCGTGCATTCCACTGCGTCCTGATCGCCACCGCGCTGGCGGCCGCCCTGCCCGCGTTCGCACAGCAGCCCCGGATCGAGGATCGGATGAGCGCCGCGGAGTTTCGCGCCGCCGGTCTGGGCAAGCTCGACGACGCCGAGCTCGATCGGCTCAATGCGTGGCTGGCCCGCCAGGCCGGTGCGCCGGCCGCCGCTGCTGCGGTGGGTGGCGGCACCGATGTCGAGGCGCGGATCGCGCAGGCCCGCGAGGAAGGCCGCCGCGAGGCCGCCTCCGCCGCCACCGGGCTGCCTGCACAGGCGCCGGCACGCGAGCCGATCGAGAGCACGATCGTCGGCGCCTTCCAGGGCTTCGCCAGCGGCCGGCAATACACCCTCGCCAATGGCCAGGTCTGGCGCCAGATCGACGGCGCGACGCTCTCGGGCGCCCGCGGCACCGATGTCGGCGTGCGCATCCGCCCCGGCATGCTCGGCGCCTGGTGGCTGAAGGTCGACGGCTACAACACACAGGCCAAGGTCGAGCGCGTGCGCTGAGCACGCCGCGCCCGGCGACGCTGTGCGCAGCGCGCGGCGCTTGACCGGACCCGCGAGCGCACACCGCCGTCTGCGACGCCACCGGGAGCTCGAGCGCGGTACAGCCAGTGCCCCGCGTCCGCCTGCGTGCAGTGACCGGGAAGTTCCCGCCCTCGCCACGCGGCATCTTCCTAAGCGCTGGGCGGGGGATGCCCGATTCGCGTGTCGCGGCGTGCGAGGCACGCTGTCGGCATGCCCAGTCCACGGCCCCAACCGCTCCCGCGCTCCACACAAGGCGCGTACTACGTGGTCACCGCGGTCACCTACGGCCGCGTGCCCTGGCTGCGCGACCCGCTCTACGCCCGGATCGCGCGCCATGAGATCGAGACCTGCGAGCGGCAGGGTTGGCTGCGCTCCGAAGCCTGGGTGCTGATGCCTGACCGGGTGCACTGGCTGTTCGAACTGCGCGTCCCGATGCTCGGCCAGGTCGTGCAGACGTTCAAGTCGCAGACCGCCCGCGCGATCCGCGGCCACGCCCGCGGCGCCGGTTCGATCTGGCAGGCCGGGTTCACGGATCGGCGGCTGCGCCGCGACGAGGACTTGGCAGACCACGTTCGCCGGCTCGTCGCCCATCCACTGCGGACAGGCCCGGCGGAGCAGTTGAGTGATCACACGCGCTGGTGGGCCCGGCATCCCGAGGCTGTGCCCGAGAGGTGAGCCGTCTGCGAATGGCCAGGGCCATCGTCGCACGCGCTAACGCGGCTGCTACCGCGCGCCGCGGCGCCCAACCCATCACGCCGGAAAGCCGTGGGGAAATCGGACGCTTGCGCCGCGCAGATTCAGGCCGCGCGCAACGCCGCGACCCGGGTCGCGAGCTTTTTCGCCGACACGCCGCCCTTGGCGCCGAGTTCCTGCGCGAACAGCGAAACGCGCAGTTCTTCGATCTCCCAGCGCAGCCCTTGCCATTGCGCGTCATCGGCCAGACCGCGAGCGCCGGCATCGTGCAGTGCGTCGACGAACGGTTTGACATCGAGCATGCGCTGCTGATCGCGTTGGGGGTCGCGTAATGCGCGCTCTGCGCGCAGCGACAGTGCGCGCAGCCAGCGCGGATACTCGGCCAATGCCGCCGCTGGCACATCGCGCAGGAAACCGGGTGGCACCAGCGCCGCGAGTTGCGCCTGCATGTCGTCGAGGTTCGCGCGCGCCCACCCCATCAGCTTCGAATCCAGTCGTCCGCGGATCTCGGCAACCAGGTCGAGAATCGTCTCGGCACGCTGCAGTCGTGCCATCGCCTCGCCGAACAGGGCCTTGCCGATCGTGTCGCGATGCGCGGCGAACGCGTCGGCGTCGCGAATCGTCTCCAGGTCGTCATCGAGCAACGCGGCGAGCGCGCCCTCGACCAGATCCTCACGCAGCCGATCACCCGGCCGGTCGGCCGCACGCGGCGCCAATGCTTCGATGGCCGCATACAACAGCGCGGTCTTCGGGGCCACCGGCAGTTGCTTGCGCGCCTGGCGCACACGCTCGGCAAGTGCGATGCGCAGCAGGCGGCGCACGCCCTGCGGGTGCAGACGCCGCGCCTGCGCCGGGTCGGCATGGACGGCCAGCGACACGCTGTCGCCATCGTCCTGCAGTGCCGGATACGCCGGCAGTCCGCCGGCCCCGGCGATTGACACCGGCACTGGCTTGTCCGGGAATGCCGTCAAGCCGCGCTGCTGCAGCCCATCGGCGACATTGGCGGCGAATGCACGCGCGGCCTGCGCACCGAAGCGGGCGCGCAGCGCCTCAAGGTCGCGAGATTCGGCCAGCACGGTGCGTGCCTTGCGGTCGCGGCCGACGTCAACCAGGCGCAGGTTCGCCCGCAGATGCGGCTCGAGCGCGGTCTCGTCGAAGTCCGTGGCCGCGATCTCCACGCCGCCAAGCTTTTTCAAGAAGCGCGCCAACGTACCGGCGAAGGTATCCGCATCGCCGTCGCGCCAGGCCTGGGCGAACGCGCGTGCGAAGTCAGGCGCCGGCACGAAATTGCGGCGCAGCGCCTTGGGCAGGCTGCGGATCAGCGCCGCCGCCTTGTCCTCGACGAATCCCGGCGCCAGCCACGACAGCCGCGCGGGGTCGATCGCGTTGAGCAGGTGCAGCGGCACCGACACCGTCATGCCATCGTCGGGCGCGCCCGGCTCGAACCGGTACGACACCGCGAGCCGCGCGTCGCCGAGCGCGATGAACGCCGGGAACAGATCGGCATCGACGCCGTCTGCAACCAACAGGTCGTCGCGGCACCACTCGAGTGCGCGTTTGGCCGCTTCCGGCGCCTTGCGATACCAAGCGTCCAGCGCCTGGGACGAGAGCACGTCGGACGGAATGCGTTGCGCGTACCACTGCGCCATCCAGTCCTCGTCGACGACCAGCCCGCTGCGCCGCAGCTTGGCCTCCTCCTCGCGCGCCTGCGCCAGCGTGCGCAGGTTGCGTTCGAGAAATCCCGCGCGCAGGTCGATCTCGCCGGTCGCCAGACCGTCGCGCAGGAACAGCGCACGCGCCTGATCGGGATACAGCCGTCCGTAGTCCACCGGCTTCTTGGGCGCGAGCACCAGACCGAACAAGGAGATCTGCTCGCTGCCGATCACCCGCCCCTGCGCGCGCGACCAGCGCGGGTCGTGATGACGTCGCGAGAGCAGGTGATCAAGCTCGGCAATCACCCAGTCCGGTTCGATCGCGGCATTGGTCAGCGCCCAGACCTTTTCGGTGTCGAGCAGCGTCGCCGACAACACCCACGGCGGCGGCTTCTTCGCCAGCGGCGAGCCGGGAAACAACTGGAACCGACGCCCACGTGGCCCTTCGTACTGCCCCGAATGGCGTCCCCCGCCAGCCGGATCGGCGCGATGGCCGATCTGCGTGGGCAGCCCGGCGAGCAACGCACGGTGCAAGGCCACGTGCGCGCGCATGGCCGCCTGCCCGCGCGCCCGCGCGTTCTCGGTCTCGTCCCCGGCCGACGCCTGCGAGACGACCGAGGTCTCCACCGACCAGCCCAGGTCCTCGCACTGCAACTTGAGCTGCCGATGCAGTTCGCGCCACTCGCGCATCCGCAGGAACCCGAGAAAGTGCCGCTCGCACCATTTGCGCAGCTGCGACTGGGTCAGGTCCGCATGCGCCTGCCGGTACGCGTCCCAGAGCCGGACGATGCCGACGAATTCCGAGCGCGGGTCGGCGAACGTCGCATGTGCGGCGTCGGCCGCGGCGCGCTGGTCGGCCGGTCGCTCGCGCGGGTCCTGGATGCCCAGAAACGATGCGATCGCGAGCATCTCGTGCAGGCAGCCGTGCTGGTTCGCCGCGACCAGCATGCGCGCCAGCTTCGCGTCGATCGGCAACCGCGCCATCGTGCGGCCGTGCGCCGTCAATCGCCGGCCGTCGTCGATCGCGCCCAGCTCGGTCAGCTGCTGCCAGCCGTCGGCAACCGCGCGCAGATCGGGCGGCTCGACGAATGGAAAATCGGCGATCGGATCCAACGCCGGTGGCGGCGCGTCGCCGCCTCGACGGCCGCGCCGCGCACGCGGTTCGCCATCCCCGCCCAAGCCCAGCGACAGCATGCGCAGGATCACGCCGGCGAGCGCCGCGCGCCGGATCTCCGGATCGGTGAAGCGCGGCCGTGAGGCGAAATCCGCCTCAGAGAACAGGCGGTAGCACACGCCCGGCGCGATGCGTCCACAGCGGCCCTTGCGCTGATCGGCGCTGGCCTGGCTGATCGGTTCGATGTGCAGGCGATCGAGCTTCTGCCGCGGACTGTAGCGCTTGACGCGCGCCAGCCCTGGATCGACCACGTAGTGGATCCGCGGCACCGTCAGGGAGGTCTCGGCCACGTTGGTCGCCAGCACGATGCGGCGCAGCGGCCCCGGGTTGAACACCCGATCCTGGTCGCGCGCCGATAAGCGCGCATACAGCGGCAGGATCTCGGTGTGCCGATACTTGCGCCGCTCGAGCGCCTGGTGCGCATCGCGGATTTCGCGCTCGCCCGGCAAGAAGATCAATGTGTCGCCGGTCCCGCGCTCGGCCATGATCTCGTCGCAGGCCGCAAGAATGCCGTCGAGCACCGAAACACCGGGGTCAGCGTCGATTTTCCCCTGCCCGCGCGGCGCGCCGTTCGCAGCTGCTGCGATATTCGGCTCTGACCCCGGTTCTTCGCCGAGGGGGCGGTAGCGGACTTCGACGGGGTAGCCGCGGCCTTCGACGTCAACGACCGGTGCGTTGCCGAAATGGGCGGAGAAGCGTGCGGTGTCGATGGTCGCCGAGGTGACGATCAACTTCAGGTCCGGTCGCCGAGCCAGCAACTGCTTCAGGTAGCCGAGCAGGAAATCGATGTTGAGGCTGCGTTCGTGCGCTTCGTCGACGATCAGGGTGTCGTAGGCCGAGAGCCAGCGGTCGGAGGCGATCTCCGCCAGCAGGATGCCGTCGGTCATGAACTTGACCGCGGTGTCCGGGCCGATGTTGTCGTTGAAACGGACCTGGTAGCCCACTGCAGCGCCGATCGGCACCTGCAGCTCCTCGGCCACGCGCCGGGCGACGGTGCGCGCGGCGATGCGCCGGGGCTGGGTACAGCCAATCATGCCCGCCGCGCCGCGACCGGCCGCCAGGCATAGCTTGGGCAGTTGGGTGGTTTTGCCCGAGCCGGTCTCGCCGGCAACCACGACGACCTGGTGCGCCTGGATCAGCGCGACGATCTCCTCGGCCTTGCCGGCGATCGGCAGGACCGGATCGACCGCCGCCTGGGGCAGCTTGCGCGCCCGCGCCTCGCGCCGCGCGAGCGAGGCCTGCAGCCGGTTTGCGAACGCATCGCGCGCGGCCGGGTCGCCGGGCGTGCGCCGCCAGCGCGCCCACAGGCCCAGCAGCGGCCCGCGATCGCGCGAGCAGGCAGCATCGACCGACGCGCGCGCCCGGCTCAACGCCGCATTCACCTCGTTGTCGCTGGAATACTCCATCACGCTTGCGAATCCGCTTCCCAGTCTCATATCGATCGCGAAGGCCGCGTATTGTGGCCGCAATCCCATCCCACAGGAGTCGTCGACCATGGCCAAGGCCAAAACCAAACCTGCTTCCAAGTCCAGCCAGAAGCGTTCGTCGGTGGCGCCCGCCATCGCCTCGCCCGATGCGCGCTCGACCGCGCCGGCCATCGATATCGGGATCAGCGACGCCGATCGCAAGCAGGTCGCCCAGCACCTGTCGGTGTTCCTGGCCGACGCCTACACGCTGTACCTGAAAACCCATAACTTCCATTGGAACGTCACCGGCCCGATGTTCAATGCGCTTCACGTGATGTTCGAGGACCAGTACACCGAGCAGTGGAACGCGCTGGACGAGATCGCCGAGCGCATCCGCGCCCTGGGCTACAACGCGCCGGGCTCCTATGCCGAGTTCATCGAGCTGAGCTCGATCAAGGAAGAGCCGGGTCTGGAGAAGTCGCCCGACTGGCGCGAGATGGTGCGCCAGCTGGTACTGGGCAACGAAGCGGTCTGCCGCAGCGCGCGCAAGGCACTGGAAGTCGCTGACGATGCCGACGACGATCCGACCGAGGACCTGCTGACGCAGCGTCTGCAGACCCACGAGAAGAACGCCTGGATGCTGCGGTCGCTGCTGCAGTAACCGTCATCCATGTCACTCGCCCGGCGCCGCGATTGCGCGGCGCCGGTGCAGGCCTGAGGAGCGCCCGCCGGGCGCCAATCTTCGCCCACCGCCGCGCTATGCGCGCGGCGGGGTCGCCTCGTCCGGCCCGTCAACCTCGCCACGCGAGACCAGCGCGGCGATGCCCAGATCACCGGTCACATTGACCGTCGAGCGGCACATGTCCAGGAAGTGGTTGACGCCCAACACCAGGCCGATGCCCTCGGCCGGCACACCGACCATGGTGCAGATCAGCGCCACCACCGGCAGCGAGCCCGACGGGACGCCGGCAGTGCCGATCCCGCCCAGGATGCAGACCAGCATCACCAGCACCTGCTGGCCGATCGACAGATCGACCCCGAAGAACTGGGCCAGGAAGATCACCGTCACGCCCTCGAACAGCGCGGTGCCGTTCTGGTTGGCGGTCGCGCCGATCGTCAGCACGAAGCGCGAGACCTTGCGCGGCAGTTTGAGACTCTCGTCGGCCACGCGCAGGGACGTGGGCAGCGTGGCATTGCTCGATGCGGTCGAGAACGACATCAGCATCGCTTCCTGCGCGCCGCGGAAGAACGCCAGCGGCGACCAACCGCCGAACAGCCGCAGCGCCAGCGAATAAGTCACCAGCATGTGCAATGCGAGCGCGCCGACCACCACTGCGACGTAGGCACCCAGGCGGACGAGCAGGTCCCAGCCGAACAGCACCGCCAGGTTGAACATGAAGCAGAACACCGCAATCGGCGCCAACCGGATCACCAGCCCGATCAGTGTCATCGAGACGTCGAACAAGCCCTCGATGCCACGCTTGAGCGCGGCCGCGGCCTCGGACTTCGTCAGCACCATGCCGATACCGAACATCAGCGCGAAGAACATCAGCGCCAGGATGTTGGCGTTGTCCGATGCCGCGCCGACCACGTTCTGCGGCACGATCGACAACAGCATCTCCATGCCCTTGGCACCGCTGCGACTGTCGCTGACGATCGCCTCGGTGCGCTGCGCGCTCTCGGCCAACAATTGCTGGGCCAGCGCCGGATCGACGCCCGCGCCGGGGCGGAACAGGTTGACCATCACCAGCCCCAGCAGCACCGCCAGGCCCGACAACACGATCGTCCAGGCCAGCGTGCGCCAGCCGATCCGCCCCAACGAGGCGACATCGCCCATCTCCGACACACCGACCACCAGCGCCGAGAACAGCAACGGCACGATCAGCATGAAGATCAGGCTCAGGAACAAGGTGCCCAGCGGTTCGGTGACCCAGGCCACGAACGTCGCGACCAGCGGCCGGCACTGCCAGCCCGGCTCGGCGACGGCGCAGGCGGCCGCACCCGGATCGGTCGGCGCCCACGCCGACAGGCCGGTGTAGTGGGCGAGCATGCCGAGCAGCAGACCGGCGGCAAAGCCGATCGCGATCTTCCAGTGCAGCGGCAGGCGAGCGCGGGAGGATGCGAGCGGACGGGGCATGGCGTGATCGCTGCGGGAAAGCAGCGGAGGCTAGCAGGAAGCGCGCCTCAGCGTCGCGGATAGAGCGGCGGCAACACGGCCTCATCATCGGAGGGCGCCGCGCCGGCCCGGATCGCGCCGGCGCGGAAGGCCTGGCGCAGCGCGGCGCGCGCGGCCACCAGATCGCCGTCCCCCCAGCGCGCCCGCTGCCACTGCGCGAGCGCGTCGCGCTGGCCGGCATCGCCGAGCGCACGCCGCAAGGCCTCCAGGTCCGCCACCGGCGGATTGATCAGCGCGCGCAGCGCCGCGTCCACCTCAGCCGGGTCCCCGGTCTGCAACACGGTCGCCAGCGACGGCCCGCCGATCCGCGCCCTCGGCACCGGCGCGGCGCCCGGCACCGCGGCGACCAGCCCCCGCGCTCCGGCGCGCGCGCGTCGCAGCCCATGCCAGGCCACGACGCTGGTCGCCAGCCACAGCAGCGCGAACAGCGCCGCCAGCCACGGCCAGAGGCGACTGCCGTCTCCATCCGCCCCAGCGACGGCCGACACGCCCGACGTGGTCGCCACCGCCTGCGCGTCGGCGTCGGCATTGGCGGCGTCGCCATCGCCCGGATCCACCACCAGACGCAGATCCGGCGCCGCGCTGGTCCGAGCGGCGCCTGCGCGGACATCCCACCATCCCACGCGGGGGCCGGCCACCTGCAAGGGACCAGCAGCCCGCGGCACGATCGAAAAGCGGCGGGTCATGCGCACCCGCGGACGGCCCTCGTCGAAGCTTTCGTCGTACTGCGGCGGTTCGGCCAGTACCTGCGCGCCGTCGGGCGTCGGCAAGGTAATGTCGGGCAACTGCGTGCCGACCGCGCCATCGAAGGTCGCCTCCAGCGTCAGCGTGGTCGCAGCCCCGGCGCGGCCGCGCTCGGGCTGCTCGAGCCAGCGCAGGTCCAGGTTCCGCAACGGCAGCCAGGGCTGCGGCGCGTTGCCGGGCATCGCGCGCACCGACAGCGCGGTCACCGGGCCGTTGGCCGACAGTTGGCGCGGTCCACGATCGAACAGATCGTCGAAGAAGCCGCCGCCAGCGCCGCGCCCCTCGAAGCGCGCGCCGGGAATCGTCAGCGGCCCGCTGCGCTCGGGCACGAGCAGAAAGCGCCGTTCGACCACGTTGTAACGGCGGCCCTCGAACTCGCGGCTGTAGGTGATGTCGTTGCCGATCCGCTGCAGCGACGCCCCCTCAGGCTCGGGCTGCTCGAGCTGGCCCGAGACCAGCGGCACGGCGTAGTGCAGCCGCAGGGTGTAGCCGACCGCCTGCTGCACGTAGGGCGTGTCAGTCTCGAGTTCGGCCTCGACGAACGCGGCCGCGCCGTCGCGAGCCGATCGGACCGGCGCAGGGCCGACGGTCAGCGACAAGGCGTCGGTGCGCGCGCCACCCACCCGCAAGGGTGGGACGGTCAACTGGCCCTCGCGCCGCGGACGCAGCGCCACGCCGAACAGCGCGCGCTCGATCTGGCGCCCATTGCGAATCTCGACCTGGCGCCGGCTGGTGTGCCCGCTGAGTTCGAAATCGCGAGCCAGCCCGCTCCAGTCGGGCACGGCGACGGCTTCGTCGGTTTCGACATTGAGCGTGGTGGTCTCGCCCAGCGCGATCGAGTCCCGGTCCAGCCAGGCGCGGGTCTCCGCCTGCAGGCTTCCGGCCATGCAGGCGAGCAGCACCCCCACCAGCACCGTGGCGCCACGCCATATCCGCAGTCCGGTCCTCATCGCCGTGCCTCCGCGCCGTGGCGCCGCTCATGTTCGATCCGGAACTGCGCCCGCAGCAGCCCGCCCGGATCGTCGGGCACCCGCCGCAGCCAGGCCTGGTTGGCCTGCTCGCGCTCACGGTGCGCGTCGGCGTCTTGCCGGTCGGCAGGCGTGGCGTCGCCGGGCGCCTGGCTGCCCTCGCCCGCGTCTTCGAGTGCCTGCTGCATGCGCTCGCGCATGGCCTGGTCGGTGCGCTGCTGGGCGGCCTCGTCGGCGGGCGGGGCGGCCTCCGGGGGCGAAGGCGGCGCATCGGGGCGCGGCGCGCCGTCGGACGAGGGCGCAGGCTGCGGCGCGCCGCGGTCGCCCGTCCGGCCTTCACCCGGATCCGGTCGTCCGGACTGGCGCTGCTGGTCGCGCGGCGGCGCGCGCGGATCGTCGCGTGGACCAGGCGGCGGCTGACGGCGGCGCGCCGCATCGACCGCGGCGCGATTGGCCTGCGCATCGGCCATATCCGGCTGCAACCGCAGCGCGTCGTCGTAGGCGGCGATCGCCTCGTCGAACCGCCCCAGGCGCGCCAGCGCATTGCCGCGGTTGTAGGCGGCGTCGGCGCCCGGCAGCCCGGTCCAGTCGCGCAATGCGTCCTCGTGGCGCCCGTCGCGATACGCCGCCGCGCCCTGCTCGAGTTGTGCGTGGGCGATCTGGTCGGCGCGCCGCCAGGCTGTGCCAACGGGCGGCTGCGCGGCCTGCGCCGGCAGGATCGGCCAGACCAGCACCACCGCCAGCACCGCGACCGCGGCCCCACGCCGGAACGCCAGCAAGACCAGCGCCAGCAACGGCAGCAACAGCCAGTAACCCTGATCGGCGATGCGCCGGGTCCGCACGTCGCCGTCGGCCGCAGCGCCGGTCCCGTCCGCGTGGGCCTCGCGCAGCCCGAGCGCGTCGAGATCGCCGTCGTCGGCGGTCAAACGATGCCAGCGCCCGCCACCGGCGGTCGCCAAGGCCTGCAGCGCGGCGGCATCCAGGCGGGCGTGGCGCAGCGCGCCGTCGCGATCGCGATAGGCCGCGCCGTCCGCGCTGCCCAGGCCCAGCACCGAGACCCGATAGCCCATCCGCGCCGCGGCGGCGGCCTCGCGCACCGCGGCCCGGTTGGCGCCGTCGGTCAGCAGCACGATCTCGCCGCGCAGCGCATCGCCCTGGCGCAACAACCGCGTCGCCTGCTCGATCGCGCGATCCGCGCGCTGGCCGTCGACCGGCATGATGTCGGGCGCTAATGCATCGAGATACAACGCGACATTTGCGGCATCGTCGGTCAGCGGCGCCACCGTGTAGGCGTCGTCAGCATAGGCCAGCAGCGCCACCGGCCCCTGACGCAGCGCGAGCAGGCGCGCGAGTTTGGCCCGCGCCTGCAACAGCCGCGACGGCGGCAGGTCGGTCGCCGTCGTCGCTGACGACAGGTCCAGGGCGACGACCAGCGGCGTCGCCGCGACGGACGCCAACGGCACGTCGACCTGGCGCCAGCCCGGGCCGGCCAGCGCCAACACCGCGAGCAGGCCCGCGCACAGCCACGCAGCCAGCGCCAGCAGCCCGCGCCCACCGGGGCGGCGCTCGAGCAGGTGCGGCAGCAGATGTGGATCGACCGCCTGTCGCCAGGCATCCTCGCCCCGCCGACGCGCCCACCAGACACCGGCCAGCACTGGCAGCACCAGCAAGGCCCACAGCCAGGCCGGCCGGGTGAAGACCACGTCGGGCCAGCCACCGCTCATCGCGCCCCCCACATCGGCAGCCGCCAAGCGCGCGGCACCAGCGCCAGCAGCAGGAACACGCAGCCGGCGGCCAGCGGCCACGGATACCGTTCCACCCGCGCACGCAGCGCCGGTCCCGGCGTCTCGACCGGCTCGAGCCGGTCAATCTCGGCATAGATCCCGGCCAGTGATTCGGTGTCGCGGGCCCGGAAGGCACGGCCGCCGGTCGTATCGGCGATTGCCTGCAGCGCCGCCTCGTCGATCGCCGGCTCGCCGCCATCGGGCAGGCGGAAGCCCAGCATCTGCAAGCCGTCCTCGTCGCTGCCGAAGGCGATGGTGTGCACGCGCAATCCGGCGTCGCGCGCCAGTTCGGCTGCCTTCTGCGGGCGCAGCGCGCCGGCGTTGCTGACGCCGTCGGTCAGCAGCACCAGTACGCGTTCGCCTTCGCCGTCCTGCAGCCGGCGCACCGCCAGCGCGATCGCATCGCCGATCGCAGTCTCGCGCCCGGCCAGCCCGACCACGGTCCGGTCCAACTGCTGACGCACGCTGTCGCGATCGAACGTCATCGGCGTGACCGCGTAGGCGCGCTGCCCGAACACGATCAGCCCGATCCGGTCGCCAGCCCGCCGCTCCAGAAAGTCGGCGATCACCGCCTTGGCCGCCGTGAGCCGGTCGACCGCGCGCCGCCCGATCACCATGTCCTCCTCGCTCATGCTGCCCGACAGGTCGACCGCCAACATCAGATCGCGCGCCGTCCGCGGCGGATGCTCGGGAGGGCCGACGCCCTGCGGGCGCGCCGCCGCGATGCACAACAACGCCCAGGCCGACCACAACAGCCACGACGCCCGTGCGCTGCCGCGGCCCGCGGCCGACGTGGCGATCGACTCGAGGCCGGCATACGGCACCCGCAGCGCATCGCCGTCGCTGCGAACCGGCGGCCACCAGCGCCGCAGCGCCCAGGGCAACGGCACGGCCAGCAACATCCACGGCCAAGCGAACGCCGACAGTAGTCCCGCCATGGCCGCAGGGGTACTCATTGCCCCGCCGCCATCAACGACAGAAAACGCGCGCGGGCGGCGGCCTGCAGTGCATCGAGCGCGTCGCCATCGACGTGCCGCCGGAAGCCGCCGTCATGCAGCAGCCGGCCCACGCCGTCGACGAAGACAGGGGGGTCACCGCCTTCGTCCAGGAACGCCAGCCAGGCGTCGCCCTGCAGCCGGTCGGCATCCGCGCGCACGCGCCGCGCCGCGCGGCGCAGCAGCGCCGACATCGCGGCGATCCGTGCCGGGGCATCGATTGCCGCCTCGATCTGGGCATCGAACAGCCGCGCCCAAGCGCGGCGCCGGCGTGCACGCCGCCAGCGCAGGCCGGCCACCCCGGCGAGCACGGCCACAACCGCCGCGGCGAGCCACCACCAGCCTGGGGCCGGCGGCCACCAGCCCGGGGCGGCGGTCACATGGATGTCGCGCAGGACCAGGTCGGGCATCGCCATGTCAGGTCACCTTCGCCCGGCCGAACGCCGGTAACCACACGTCGCTCGGCATCTCGCTCGAGAGCACCGCGCAACGCACGCGCGCCGCACGCAGCGTCGCCTGTGCGCGGGCGACCGGCTCGGTGAACGCCGCTTGCCAGCGGGCATGCTGGGCCTCATCGCGCAGGTCGAGCTCCACCCGTCCCGACGCGGCGGAGAAGCGCAGCCGCGCGCGGGGCGGTGCCTGCTCCAGCGGATCGGTCAGTATCAGCACCAGCACCTGATTGTGCGCGGCCAGCGCCGGCCAGCGCTGCGCCGGCACCGTCGCGATGCTGGCGGCGTCGGCCAGCACCAGCAGCCGCGCGCCAGGCCGCAGCAGCCGCCCGGCGTGGTCGAGTGCGACCGCCAGCCCGGCATCCCCGGCAGGCGGCGCGGCATACCAGCGCGCGAGCGCATGCAGCACGCGCAGCGCGCCGCGACTGCCGGACGCCGGCGGCACCGGCGCCTCGTCATGCGTGCCGCGCAGGGCCGCGATGCGATCGCCATCAGCGACGGCCGCCCAGGCGGCGACCGCCGCCGCACGCGCCGCCTGGACCGACTTGAATCGCACCCGGCTGCCCACGTACAGCGTCGGCGCGGTGTCGGCCACGAGCAGGGTCAGCCGCTCGCGCTCGGTCTGAAAGGCCTTGGTATGCGGCCGGCCGGTGCGCGCGGTGACGCGCCAATCGATGTGGCGCGCATCGTCGCCGGCCACGTACTCGCGCGACTCGGCGTATTCCATGCCCTGGCCGCGCAGCGGCGATGGCGCCTGCTGGCGCACGCCCGCATGCGCGCGCCGGGCTGCGCCCTGCCGCGTGGCGCTCGCGCGCAGTGCGATGAGCTCGGCCAGCGCCGGGCGCACGCCCGCCTCCGTGTCCGCCGCCCTGCCCGCGTCCCGCGTTGCCGACTGCCCGATCACAACCGTCCGCTCCCGACCGTCAGGGCAACGGGACGCGGTCGAGCAAGGCCTGCACCAGGCGTTCGCCGTCCCAGCCCTCGGCGGTCGCCTCGTAGCTGGGCAGGATGCGATGCCGCAGCACGTCCGGGGCCACTGCGCGGACGTCGTCGGGCGTGACGAAGTCGCGGCCGGCGAGCCAGGCCACGGCCCGCGCGCAGCGCTCGAGTGCAATCGAACCGCGGGGACTGGCGCCCCAGGCGATGCGCGCCGCAAGCGCGGCGTCGTAGCGCGCGGCATCGCGCGAGGCCAGGACCAACTCGACCAGATAGCGCTCCACCGGCGGCGCCATATGCAGCGCGAGCACCGCCCGACGCGCTTCGAACAGCGCCGCGAGCGGCATCCGTTCGACCGCCTCGGGTCGCGCATCGAGTTGGGCCAGCGCCCGCTCCCGCGCCAGTTGCAGGATGCGCGCCTCGGCCCCCGCATCGGGATAGCCCACGCGCACATGCATCAGGAACCGGTCGAGTTGCGCCTCGGGCAACGGGAACGTGCCCTCCTGCTCGATCGGATTCTGCGTGGCCATGACCAGGAACGGATCGGGCAGTGGGTAGGTCCGGCCACCGACCGTCACCTGGCGCTCGCCCATCGCCTCGAGCAGCGCGGACTGGACCTTCGCCGGCGCGCGGTTGATCTCGTCGGCGAGCAGCAGCGGATGGAAGATCGGGCCGGCCTGGAACTCGAACCGGCCATCCTGCGGACGCCAAATCTCGGTCCCGGTCAGGTCGGCGGGCAGCAGGTCGGGCGTGAACTGCAGCCGTGCGAAATCGGCGTCCAGCCGCGCCGCGAGCGCCCGGATCGCACTGGTCTTGGCCAGGCCCGGCGCGCCCTCCACCAGCAGGTGACCATCGGCCAGCAAGGCCACCAGCAACCGGTCGACCAGCGCGGGCTGGCCGACGATCTCCTCGCTCAGGGCCTCGCGCAGCGCGACAAACCGCGCCTGCAGATGTCCCGGGTGTTCGACCGCATGCTCCATCGGGTTCTCTGTGTCCGACGCCCGTTGCGCCGCTCGACAGTGTGACCCGAACCGGGGGGCCGGGTTCAACCCGCGTCTCGGTGAGCGTCAGCCGGCGGACATGAAAACGGGGCCCTCGCGGGCCCCGTGACGTCACGCCAGGCGTCGGCGATCAGCCGATCGGGCGCTGTGCGACGCGCATGACCTTCGGGGTCACGAAGATCAGCAACTCGGCCTTTTCCTTGGTGCGGCCGCGGCTCTTGAACAGGTTACCCAGGATCGGCAGGTCGCCCAGGAATGGCACCTTCGACAAGGAAGCGCGGTCGGCGAACTCGTAGACGCCGCCGATCGCGACCGTCTGGCCATCATCGATCAGCACCGCCGTGGTCACGTTGCGCTTGCTGATCAGCGGCACCTCTCCAACATTTGGATAACTGACGGTATCAATCACCTCGTCCTTCTTGATATCCATCGCCAGGAACACGCGGCCGTCGTTGGTGATCGTCGGCGTGACCTTCAGCTCCAGCAGCACGTCCTTGAACTGCACGGTCGGCACATTGTTGCTCTGTCCGCCGGTCACGGTGAGGTAGCCGATCTCCTGGCCCTGGCTGATCGTGGCCTCGCGCTGGTTGCTGGTGACGACGCGGGGATTGGAGATCACCTCGCCGCGCTGCTCGGTCTGCAGGGCCTGCAGTTCGACCGCCCAATTGATCGTATTGCCCAGGATCGTGAACGCCAGCGACGGCGCACCACCGGTCACCGGCAGGTTCACGTTCAAGCCCCCCGGGACACCGACAGAGCCATCCTGCGCAATAGGTAGCGTGCCGCCGACATCGACCCGATCGTCGATGCGATTGCGCGTGGACACGCCGAATCGGGCGCCGAGATCGCGCGCGAACGACTCGTTCGCAATCACGATACGCGCCTCGATCACCACCTGGTCGACCGGTTTGTCGAGCAGAGTCACCAGGCGCCGGATCTCGTTGACGCGGGCGGGGATGTCGATCACCAGCAGCGTGTTGGTGCGGCGGTCGAAGCTCAGGCTGCCGCGCGCCGACAGGAAGCCGCGCTGCTGCGACGTCCCGGCGCCGGTGTTGTTGACGTTGGCGCCCATGCCGTTCTTGCTTTCCTCGGTCAGCAGCTTGGCGATGTCCTCGGCATTGCCGTAGCTGATCGGGATGTACTCGGTGGTCATCTCCGCACGCTCTTCGATCGCCAGGCGCGCGTCTTCCTTGGCCTGCTCGAACGCGGCGATCTCGCTCTGCGGGGCGACCCAGACCACATTGCCGCTGCGGCGCTTGTCGAGCGACTTGGCCTGCAGCACGATATCCAGCGCCTGGTCCCACGGCACGTTCTGCAAGCGCAGGGTCACGTTGCCGGCGACGCTGTCGCTGGCAACGATGTTGAGGTCGGACTCGTCGGCGATCAGCTGCAGCACCGTGCGCACCGGCACGTCCTGGAAGTTGAACGTCACCGGCCGGCCACTGTAGGCCCGCGCATCGGCGACGGTCGTCGCGGCCTGGCCCATGGCCGCGGCGGCGGTGGACGCACCGACCGCGCGATCGCTCGAGGCTGCGCGCGGCACGATCTCGACGATGTAGTCGCGGCCGCTCTGGTAGGCCATCGGCTCGAAGTCACCGCGGGCACTGAGCACGACCTGCGCGCCGTTGCCACTCTGGCGCGCGTCGATGCGTTGTACCGGGGTGGCGAAGTCGACGACGTTGAGCGGGCGCTGCAATTGCGCCGGCAACGTGGTGCTCCCCAGGTTGATGACGACATTGCCATCCTGCGTGCGCAGGTCGGGGGCAGCGCCCTCGCCGTCGAAGCGCAGAATCAGCTTGCCCGAGCCGCCGTCTCCACGCTTGAAATCGAGATCGGTCACCGAAACGCCGGTATGCGCCGCCCCCGCCGACGCCTGCAGCGCAGGCAGCAGCGATCCCGGTACGGCCGGCTGCGCGGCGTGCACGCCGCCGAACGCCGCCAACATGCCAATTGCCAGGCCGAATGCGCCGGCGTGGAGCGCCGACGTCCCTGCGGCCCGCGGGCTTCCCGCTTTGCTCACGGTCATCTTGCTTTCCTCATCATTTTTCATTCAGCGCGAGCGAGGCCGGGCGTTCGAGCCAGCCGCCGGCACCGTCGGGCACCAGCTCGACGAGCTCGATACGATTCTCGGAGACCGATGTGACACGGCCATCGTTCTGCCCCAGGTAGTTTCCCGGCGCGATGCGGTAGGTCACTTTGTCGGGCGCCAGCACCAGCCCGAGCATGCGGGCCCCGGTGTTCATGGTGCCGACCATCGACATGCTGTCGAGCGGGAACTGCTCGGTAATCTCTTTGCGACGGTTAGAGTCCGGCCGCAACCCGCTGCCGCTGTCGACGTCGGTGAACGCGTTGCTGAAGGGGTCGCGGATGCCCTGGGCGGAGTATTCGAAGGTCTCGAACTGCTGCATCACCGGCAGCGGCTCGAGCGGCGGCGCGGGCCGCTGCTTGACCTCGTCGACCCAGACCTCGAGATTGGGCGCGCCGCCGGGCTCGCTGGTGATGTCGCGCCCACAGCCGACCGCGAGCACGGCCAGCACAGCCACCAGCGCGAATCGGGACATCGATTTGGCGATCGCGGCCATCAGGGCGTCTCCCCGGTCGCGGCGGCGGCCGCCTGCTCCTGCGCCGCGGTCTCCTCTTCGTCGAGGTAGCGGTAGGTCTTCACCGTGCCGGAGAGTTCGAGCACCGAGTTGGGGCCGATGGCGGCCAGTCCGCCAGTGTCGTCGCCGCGGGGTTTGAGCGAGATGTCGTGCATCGTCATGATGACCACGCGCGGCAAGGACGCGACCCCGCTGACGAACGCGCCGAACTGGTGATAGGTGCCGACCATGCGCAGCGCGATCGGCTGCTCGGCGTAGAACTCGCGCGGCACCTCGGTGCCGGGCCGGAACAGGTCGTTCTGGATGCCGGTGGCGATCGCGGTCTGCGAGATGTCGGTGATCAGGTCCGGCATCTCGGTCTTGCTCGGCAACTGGCGCAGCATCTGCTGCAGTTGCTGCTCCATCTGCGCGAGCTGCTGCTTGAGCGGTTCAAGGTTGGCGGCCTTGCCCTGCTTGGTCTCGAAGTCGCTGCGCAGTGTGGCTTCCTGTTCTTCCAGCGTGCGCAGGTCGTTGCCCTTGTCGCGGGTGACCCCCCACCACAGCAGTGCGAAGATCAGCAGGCCCACGACCACGCAGGTCCCGATGCGGTACTCGCGTGGCCAGGCGCCGACGTTGTTGAGGTCGAGCTCGCGCAGCGACACCTTCTTGCGGCTCACGGGGCAACCTCCTGGGCGGATGCGGCGGGCGCAGGCGTCGCTGTGCCGGCCTCCTTGGCGGCTGGCGTCGAGAGCTGGACGTTGAGCGTGAACGCGTATGGGAGACCCGGCACGCCGTCGCGGGCCTCGATGACCGCCAACTGCGGGTTGGTCATCCAGCCCGAGCCCTCGAGCGCACGCATGTAGGTGCTCACGCGCGCGTTCGACTGCGAGCGCCCCTCCAGCGTCAACAGCTGCCCTTCCTGCTTGAGCGAGGTCAGCAGCACGCCGTCAGGAATGGTCCGCACCAACTGGTCGAACAGGTGCACCATCTGCGAACGGTTGCCCTGCAGCTCCTCGATCACTGCCTTGCGCGCGAGCAATCGCGTGCGCTGGCGGTCGAGGCCGTCGATCTCGACGATCTCGCGATCGAGCTCGGCGATCTGCTGTTGCAGGAACGCGTTGCGCGCGTGCTGCCCGTCGAGCTGCGCGTTGTAGTACATGTTCACCAGCAGCCACAGCACGATGCCGGCCACAGCCGCCAGCACGGCCATCGCCATGAATTCCTTCTGTCGTTGCCGGCGCCGCTCGGCACGCCAGGGCAGCAGGTTGATCCGCGCCATCAGTCGAAACTCCGCAGGGCCAGGCCGCAGGCGATCATCAGCGCCGGCGCGTCCTGGGCGAGCGCCTGCGCCTGCACGCGCGGCCCGAGCGTCATCTGCGCCAGGGGGTTGGCCAGCACGCTCGGCACGCCGAGTTGCTCCTCGACCATCGCCGCCGCGCCCGGGATCGACGCGCAGCCACCGGCCAGCACGATCCGATCGACCTGGTTGAAGTCGCTGCCGGCATAGAAGAACTGCAGCAGGCGGCTGATCTGCTGGACCATCGCCTCCTTGAAGGGCTCGAGCACCTCGACCTCGTAGCTTTCCGGCAGCCCGCCCTGGCGCTTGGCCAGGCCCGCCTCCTCGTAGCTCAGCCCGTAGCGGCGCATGACCTCGTCGGTGAGTTGCTTGCCGCCGAACACCTGCTCACGCGAATAGAGACTGCGTCCTTTGCGCAGCACGTTGAGCGTGGTCATCGTCGCGCCAACATCGACCAGCGCCACGAGACCATCTTCCGCGATATCGAGGGTGTCGGCGACCAGCGCGAACGCGCTTTCGATCGCGAAGGCCTCGACATCGATCACCCGGGCGACGAGGCCGCCGAGTTCCAGCGCCGAGGCGCGCAGCTCGACGTTCTCCGAGCGCGAAGCGGCCAACAGCACCTGCACGCTGTCCGGGTTGCCGGGCGAGGGACCGAGCACCGCGAAATCGAGGTTCACTTCCTCGATCGGGTAAGGAATGTAGTTGACCGCCTCCAGTTCGATCTGGGACTCGAGCTCGTCCTCGTCCAGATCGGCGGGCATCGGGATGGTCTTGGTAATCACCGCCGAGCCGGCGACGGCCGCGGCCGCGTGCTTGGCACGGGTGCCCGAGCGGGCGACAGCCCGCCGGATCGCATCGCCAACGGCCTCGGCCTCGACGATGGCTTTTTCGACCACGGCATTGGGCGGCAACGGCTCGACGGCATAGTGCTCGACGCGATACCGGTTGCCCTGCCTGGACAGCTGGAGCAACTTGACCGCGGTCGAACTGATGTCGATGCCGACCAGCGGCACGTGGCTTTTTGCGATGAGCCCCACAGATTGCTCCCCTTCGCCACGGGCGCATCCGCACGCCGCGTGTCCCGGGGCATTAGATAACGGACTTTCCCTGCGATGGCAACAGCGCAGCGCGGTCGGGCGCACTGCGCAGGCGCTTGGTGAGCGGCCACCGAAGGCCGCCACGGCCGCTCAGAGACCGGCCGGCGATGGCGTCCTATACTGCGCGGATGAGACCCGATCCCGCGTCGCCCCCCCGCCCCCGCGCCTCCCGTTTCCGCCGCCTGCTGCGCTGGGTCCTGATCCTGGGCCTGGTGTTGGCCCTCCTGGCCACCGTGGCCGCCGGCATCCTGTACACGGCCGTGGCCTCCAAGCTGCCCGATGTGGAGACCCTGCGCGACATCGAGATGCAGGAGCCGATGTACGTCTACTCCCGGGACGGCAAGCTGATCGCGCTGTTCGGCGAGACGCGGCGCTACCCGGTCAAGATCGACCAGGTGCCCGAGCGCCTGAAGCAGGCATTCCTGGCCACCGAGGACGCGCGCTTCTACCAGCACGGCGGCATCGACTACCGCGGCGTGGCCCGCGCGCTGTGGCTGCTGGCGACCACCGACGACCGCCGTGTCCCCGGCGGCTCGACAATCACCCAGCAGGTCGCCCGGCAGTTCTTCCTGAGCTCGGAGTACAGCTTCACCCGCAAGTTCGCCGAGATGCTGCTGGCGCGCAAGATGGAGCAGAATCTCACCAAGGACGAGATCTTCGAGTTGTACCTGAACAAGAGCTTCTTCGGCAACCGCGCCTACGGCGTGGCCGCGGCGGCCGAGTTCTATTACGGCAAGTCGCTGGCCGAGCTCGATCTGGACGAAATGGCTTCGCTGGCCGCGATCCCCAAATTCCCCTCCAGTGGCAACCCGATCAGCAACCCCGAGCGCGCGCGCGAGCGCCGCGACGTCTACGTGCTGGCGCGCATGCAGGAGCTGGGCTACATCACGCCGGCCGAATCGGCGGCCGCGCGCGCGGTCGAGATGCATGCCAGCCCCCACGAGCGGCCGATCGAGGCCTACGCGCCCTATGTGGCCGAGATGGTGCGCCTGGAGATGGTCGCCCGCTACGGCGGCGACGTGCTCACTCGCGGCTACCACGTCACCACGACGATCGACCCAACGATGCAGGCCGCCGCTGAGCTGGCGGTGCGCAACGGGCTGATGACCTACGACCACCGCCACGGCTGGGTGAAGCCGGCCGAGACCTTCGAACTGGCGGCCGACGAAGACGCGGCGACCGCCGCGCGCCGGCTGCGCGGCATCGCCCCGCAGGGCGGCCTGCTGCCGGCCCTGGTGCTGCGCAGCGGCGACGGCACCGCCGACGTGGTCCTTGCCGACGGCAGCACCGTCACGCTGGACGCGGCCAGCAGCCGCTGGACCGGGCGTACGCCGTCCGCTCTGCTCACGCGCGGCGACCTCACCCGGGTGCGCCGGATCGAGACCCCAGCCAAGGTGGCCGCCAATGCCGATCCCGAAGCGCCGGTGCCGCCGCCCACGGTGAGCTGGCAGCTCGACCAGTTGCCGCGCGGCCAGGCCACGCTGGTGTCGCTGGAGCCCGACAATGGCGCCATCCGCGCGCTGATCGGCGGGTTCAGCTTCGCTGGCAGCAACTTCAACCGGACCACCCAGTCGCGCCGCCAGCCCGGGTCGAGCTTCAAGCCGTTCATCTTCGCCGCGGCGTTCGAGAAGGGTTTCAACCCCGCCTCGATCGTGCCCGACGCGCCGGTGCTGTTCAGGATGCGCCGCGGGCAAGACTGGCGCCCGCAGAACTCAGACGGCAAGTTCCGCGGGCCGATGCGCCTGCGCGAGGCGCTGGTACAGTCGCGCAACCTGGTCGCCGTGCGCCTGCTCGACATGATCGGCGTGGATTACGCGCGCCGCTACATCAGCCACTTCGGCTTCGACGAATCGCAACTGCCGCCCAACCTGTCGATCGCGCTCGGCACGCCGTCGTTGACGCCGCTCGATGTCACTCGCGGCTACGCGGTATTCGCCAATGGCGGCTTCCGGGTCAACCCGTGGTTCATCGACGAAGTCCGCGACCGCGAAGGCACGCTGGTGTTCAAGGAGAATCCGGCGCTGGCGTGCCGCGGCTGCGGCGACGGCGGCCGCCCCGGCCAGCCCGCCGCGCCCTCGCACGTCATCGATGGTTTCGACCTCGGGCCCGCGTCGGCCCAGCGCACCGTCACCGAGGCGCCGGAACCAGCGCAAGCCGCGCCCGAGCCCGAGGTTCGCGCCGACGGCCAGGCGCCGGTCATGGCCGAGCGCGCAATCGATGAGCGCGTGGCCTACCAGATGGTTTCGATGATGCGCGATGTCGTGCGCCGCGGCACCGGCACCGCCGCGCGGGTACTCGAACGCGAAGACGTGGGCGGCAAGACCGGCTCGACCAACGACCATCGCGATGCCTGGTTCTCCGGCTTTGGCGGTAACCTGGTGACCTCGGTCTGGGTCGGGCGCGACGACAACCGCTCGCTGGGCTACCGCGAGTACGGCGGGCGCGCCGCGCTGCCGATCTGGATCGACTTCATGCGGGTGGCCCTGAACGGCGTACCCGAGGCCCCCAACGACCCGCCGGAAGGCATGGTGCGCGTCTCGGTCACCGCCAGCGGGCGGTTGATGCCGGTAGGCGCCGAAGGCGGCGGCATCGTCGAGTACGTGAAGGCCGAGGACCTGGAACGGATGGCGTCTGAGGTCGATGTGCGGATCGACGACGTGCCGGCCGAGGAAGCGTTCGACATCTTCTGATCGAAATGGCCTGCAACGCCTGAACCCATCGCGCCACCCCCTGGCGTGATGGCTTGACCGTCGAGGGGGGAGGCGTAGAGTCGGGACGTCGATCGACACGGGGGAACATGCATGCATCGCGCACGCCAGCATGCCGGGGCCCGTACCCGCGAACGTCGCTATCGCCTGGCGCACGAGGCCGCCCGGCTCATGGCCGAAGGCGGCATCCACGACATCCACCAGGCCCGGTTGAAGGCGGCCGGCCGACTGGGCATCCACGACGACGCGTCACTGCCGCAGGACCAGGAGATCGAGCAGGCACTGGGCGAGTATCGCCGCCTGTTCTCGCCCACCGCGCATGCCGACGCGCTGCGGCGCAGCCGCGAGGCCGCGCTGGAGGCGCTCACGTTCTTCGCGCCGTTCCAGCCCCGCCTGCATGGCAGCGTGCTCGACGGCACTGCCGATGCCCAGGCGCCGGTGCAACTGCACCTGCACAGCGACGATGCCGATGCGGTGCAACGCTTCCTGGTCGACCAGCGCATTCCGGCGCAGGCGCGCAGTCGTCGCGTCCGGCTCGACCGCACGCGCCGGGAGGATTGCCCAAGCTGGACCTTCCACGCCGGCGACGTGGCCTTCGAGCTGACCGTGCTGCCGCTCAACGCGCTGCGCCAAGCGCCGCTCCGGGCCGAGGACGACCGGCCGATACGCCGGGTGTCCGGGGCGCAACTGCGCCAATTGCTCGCCGTCGGCTCGGCCGGGCACGACGACGCTATCTAGCGCGTCGCTTTACAAGCAACCCGATCGCAGCAGCCGATGGCCGCGTCTAGTGCGCCATGGGTGCGTCTGCTCTGCTTGCATGTTCGCAAAGGGAGTTAAAACCGAGCGAGCACGCATGCTTCGCGTGGCCGGACCGCGAAGCGGCCTTGCCGAGGGGAAAGCGGCCTCCGGTTGGCAGTCTGCTGCCTATCCGAAGTCGAGCTGGGAGACGAGCCAAAAAGAAGCCGCGGGAGACCGCGGCTTCTTTGAACACAGTTCGGCGACGCGTCAGTCCTTGCGGTAGTCGCGCACGTCGTAGCCGGTGTAGATCTGGCGCGGACGACCGATCTTGGCCTCCGGATCGACCTGCTGCTCGAGCCAGTGCGCCACCCAGCCGGCGGTGCGGCCGATGGCGAACATCACCGTGAACATCTCGGTCGGGATCTTCAGCGCCTTGTAGATGATGCCGCTGTAGAAATCGACGTTCGGGTAGAGCTTGCGCTCGACGAAGTACTCGTCCTTGAGCGCGGCCTCTTCCAGCTTCATCGCCACTTCCAGCAACGGATCGTCGATGCCCAGCTCACCGAGCACCTTGTGGGTCATCTCGCGGATGATCTTCGCGCGCGGATCGAAGTTCTTGTAGACACGGTGGCCGAAGCCCATCAGACGGAACGGGTCGTTCTTGTCCTTGGCGCGCAGGACTGCCTTCTCGACATTCTTCGCATCGCCGATCTCGGCCAGCTGCTTGAGCACCGCTTCATTGGCGCCGCCGTGCGCCGGACCCCAGAGCGCGGTGATACCGGCCGCGACCGAGGCGTAGGGGTTGGCGCCGGTGGAGCCGACCAGACGCACGGTCGAGGTCGACGCGTTCTGCTCGTGGTCGGCGTGGAGGATGAACAGCAGGTCCATCGCCTTGGCGACGACGGGATTGAGCTCGAGCGGCTCGCTCGGCACCTCGAACATCATGTGCAGGAAGCGATCGACGTAGCCCAGGCTATTGCGCGGGTAACGGATCGGCCAGCCGATCGAATAGCGGTAGGCAGCGGCGGCCAGCGTCGGCATCTTGGCCAGCAGGCGGATCGCGGCGAGGCGACGCTGCTCGGGATCCTGCAGGTCCAGCGTGTCGTGGTAGAACGCCGACATCGAGGCCACCGACGCGGCCAGCATCGCCATCGGATGCGCATCGTGGCGGAAGCCCTGCAGGAAGCACTTGAGCGACTCGTGCATCATCGTGTGATGCGTGACCTCGTGCTCGAAGCGTCCGAACTCGTCCTTGGACGGCAGTTCGCCGTTCATCAGCAGATAGGCCACTTCCAGGAAGCTGGAATGTTCGGCGAGCTGTTCGATCGGGTAGCCGCGATACAGCAGCACGCCCTGGTCGCCGTCGATGTAGGTGATCGCGGACTTGCAGCTGGCGGTGGCGGTGAAACCGGAATCGTAGGTGAAGCAGCCCGTTTCCTTCGGCAGCTTCGAGATGTCGATGCAGGGATTGCCGAGCGTGCCATGCAGGACGGGCAGCGTCACCGACTTGCCGGCGGCATCGAGCGTGACCTGTTCGAGCTTGGAATTGGTATCGGACACTGAAGAAGACTCCTCGTTTCCCGGAGCGGCGAAAGGCTCCGGTGGGGCGGGCGCGGCGCGTGCCGCAACGCGTCAATTATCGCATAGCCCCCCGCGACACGCGGTCACTGGGTTGCGGGAACATCGAACACGACGACGCCCACCGCACCGGAGATGCAATGGGCGTCGTGCACAAACGGCGACGGCCGCCAGCTGGCGGCCGCCTGCGCACACCGGGCGCGTCGCACGAGCGACGCGCGATCCGGTTACTGCTTCGCGTAGCGCTTGCGGAACTTATCGACCCGACCGCTGGTGTCGATGATCTTGTTCTGGCCGGTGTAGAACGGATGCGTGGCCGAGGACACGTCGATCTTGACCAGCGGGTATTCGTTGCCGTCGTCCCACTGAATCGATTCCTTCGCGGTGGCCGCGAGGGTCGAGCGGGTGAGGAACTTGAAATCCGAAGTCACGTCCTGAAACACGACTTCACGGTAATCCGGATGGATGTCGGCCTTCATGGCGGCACCAGTTTGCGCAGGGAAAGAGCGGCATTATAGCCGGCGCCCGGCCCGCCCGGCAAGGGCACCCGTCGGCGGGCGCCAGGGCAGGCTCAAGCCGCCTGCAGCGCCTCGCGGACCAGGGCGTGGAAGCGCATGCGGTCGTAGCGCATCAGGATCGTGGCATTGTCCGGCCGTCCGAGCTGGCGCTGCCAGTCGACGATCGTCGCCCCGCGGGCGGGCCCATGGTCGAGCACCACGTCCACCGGTCGAGTGACGGTCTCCAGCACGCCGTCCGGCGCAAGCACCCAGGCCATCGCCAGCGCATCCGCGCTGTGCCACTCGTCGCCGCGACGGTCGGCCGACCACTCGCGCGTCTTGCGCGAGATGGCCTCATAGAAGTCCGCGCGCGTGCCGCCCGCTTGCATCCACGCCAACACGTCGTCGTGCGGGAGGCCGTGGGCCACCGTGGCCTCCCAGTCCGAAAGTTCGAACGCCGGGAACGCGTCGAACACGATCTTCGCCGCCTCGGGGTCGAAGTAGACGTTGAACTCCGCGCTCGGGGTGATGTTGCCGTGTCCGGTGACCGCACCGGCCATCGTCACGAAACGCGCCACCCGCGAGGGCAGCGTCGGATCGAGCTTGAGCGCGAGCGCGATATTGGTCAGCGGCCCCAACGCCACCAGCACCAGGCTGCCGGCGTGCACATGCGAGAGCCGGAGGATCGCCAGGGCGGCATGCTCGTCCTGCAGACCGTGCGATGCCGGCGCATAGCCGATGTCGCCGAAGCCGTCATTGCCGTGCACATAGGCCGCGTCCGGCGCGGGGTGCAGCAGCGGCGAGGCGCTGCCGGCATAGACCGGCACGTCCGGGCGCCCGACCAGCTCGCACAGCTTCAACGCATTGGCCGTGGTGTGGTGCAGGCCGACGTTGCCGGCCGCGATCGTCAATCCGACCACCTCGTGCGCGCGATCGTTGAACGCGAGCAGCAGGGCCAGGGCATCGTCGACCCCGGGGTCGGTATCGATCAGCAAAGGGATACGGGCATCCATGCCGCATTATCCCCATCGTAGCCGCGCACGGCCAGCCACGACGTCGCGGCCGACGGGATCGCAGCGGTGGGCCGGCGCTGCCGCAGCAGGATCTCGACCCGCCGATCGGGGGCCAGGCACGCGATCTCATCCGCCCCTCGCTGCCCGTCACAGGCAAAGATCGGTTCGCGACTCCCGCGGCCGTCGACCGGGATCGGCATCGCCCACGATCTCGATCGCCTCAATACCGTCCAAGGCACCGACACGCGCGATGCGCGCATCGAGCGTGTGCAGGCCCAGCGGCGTCAATTCCGCACTGGAGAACGCGAACGTGGTCTCCGCCGACAACAGCGCGATGCGTTCGTCGACACCCCTCGCCGCGACCGGGGGGCGCAAGTCTCCTGCTTGTAGTCCCCCTGTCCGGACAGGGCCCCGTCCGTGGACGGGGCCCTTGCGATCACCACTGCAGGCCGGCACCCATCGTGAAGCCGACATCGTTGACGGTATTGGTCGTGCCGCTGAACTTGTAGACCCGGCGACCGTCCTCCGAGATCGTGGTGATGCCGACCGCGAGTCCGGCCTCGCTCTCGTAGCCGCTCACTGCCGCTGCGACCATGCTCTTGCCGGGCATATAGGCCTGCGGCAGGCCCGCGACCGCCATGGCGGCTGCCACGCCGGCGCGATACCCGCGATCGATTTTCCAGATGTCGGACTGCATCTGCCCGACCCGCATGTCGGTGTAGGCATTCGCCTCCCCGATCGCGCGGCCGATCCCCGCGTTGAGCTGATTGACGTTAACCGCGTCGGTACCGGCGGTGCCGGCCCGCACATTGCGCACCATCACTTCGCCACCGCCACGATTGAGGGTGATCTGGGTCGGGTTGGCGCTACCGTCGGGGTTGGTGTCGTAGCGCACGGTGCCCTGCTCGGACGCGCGCAGCTGCGACACATTGACCGCGTCGGTGTCCTGGGTGCCGGCCGCGACATTGACCACCTGCCGCTCACCGCCGGCAGTGCCGACCGAGACCGTGCCGGCACGATCGGCAACCGAGCCCTGGCCCAACGCGACCGCGCCCTGGGCGGTATCGGTCACGCTCGCGCCCTGGCCGATCGCGGTGCCACCGGTCGCCGCGACCGACGTCCCCTCGCCCACTGCGACCGCTTCGCTCGCCGTCGCCTGCACCGTGGCATTGGCACCGACCGCCGTGCTGTTGTCGGCATAGACCTTGGCATTGCCGCCGATCGCAGTGTCGTTGCCGCCCGCCGCGTAGCTGTCGCCGCCGATGGCCACACCGTAGTCTCCGCCAGCGGACGCATTGCTGCCGATCGCGACCCCACGTTGGCCATCCACGGCTGCGTCGTCGCTTCCGTCGCGCACGCCATCCACAACCACCAGCGGATCGCCTCCGCCGGTGCCGGGCGGCAGGTTATCGATGCGCGTGTTGACCTGGGTCAGGCCGGTGTCCAGCGCGGCCAGCGCAGCGCCCACCGAGTTGTAGAACGTGCCCTGGATCATGTAGTCCGGTGCGACCAGGCCACCGAACGGATCGACCGAGGCGCCGCCGCCGAAGATCGCCGCCATGCTCGACATGCTCGCGAACATCTGCCCGCCGTTGATGGCCTGCAGGCTGCCGGCCGCGACCTGCCCGGCCGCGAGGTTGTCGATCACAGTGCCGCCGCTTCCGCCCAGCGTGATCTGCGCCCTGTCCGCGGCGTCGTAGCGCACCGCGAACGTGTCCAGGTCGCCAATCTGGCCTTCCACCGCACGCAACTGGCGGACATTCGCCGCATCGGTATCGTCGATGCCGTCGTCGACGCCGCTGAGCCGCCGCGCATCGCCGTCGACATTCGCAAAGCTCACCTCGTCGCCGCCGGTCTGTCCGCCGACCGTCATCACCAGCGTGTCCGGATCCTGCCGCACCAGACCTTCGGTGCCGTCGAGCAGATTGTTGATCGTCGTGGTGTTGCTCGCAGTCCGGCCGTCGAGATTGTCGAGTGCCGAGCCGACATCGCCGAAGTCGGCGGTGGTGCCGGTGTTGCTGCCGTCGTCGAGCGTGTACACCGGGCCGGTCACCGCACCGGTCGTCGGATCGATCCCGGCGCCGCCGCCCAAGGCGGCCACCACTGGCGTCAATTGGCCGACGTTGACCGCCTCGTCGGCCGCGACGCCTGCGGCGACGTTGCCGATCGCGGTACCACCGGTGCCGGCCAGCGTGACCCGGCTGTAGTCCGGATTGCCGTCGGCGTCGGTGTCGTAGCGCACCGCGGTTGCCCCCAGGTCGCCGACATCGACGACCAGATCATCGAACGCACCATCCACTGCATCGAACGCGTCGCCGACGTTAGTGTAGTTGCCGCCACGGATCACATAGGTCGGTGCGGAGATCGTGCCATCGGCATTGACACCCGCGCCGCCGCCCAGGTGGTCGGCGACCGACCCTGCGACGCCGAACAGTTGCGCGCCATTGATCGCCTCGCTGCTGGTCGCACTGACCTCGCCCGCCGCAACATTGCCGATCGCGGTGCCGCCGGTGCCAGCCAGGGTCACCCGGCTGTAGTCCGGATTGCCGTCGGCATCGGTGTCGTAGCGCACCGCAGATGCGCCCAGATCGTCGATATCGCCGACGACATCGCTCAATTGGCTCACGTTCACCGCGTCCGTCGCCTCGACACCGGCGGCCACCCCACTGAGCCGGCGCGCACCGCCGTCGACATTCGCAAAGCTCACCTCGTCACCGCCGGTCTGGCCGCCGACCGTCATCACCAGCGTGCTGGGGTCCTGCCGCACCAGACCTTCGGTGCCGTCGAGCAGGTTGTTGATCGTCGTGGTGTTGCTCGCGGTCCGGCCGTCGAGATTGTCGAGTGCCGAGCCGACGTCGCCGAAGTCAGTCGTCGTGCCCGTGTTACTGCCGTCGTCGAGCGTGTATACCGGACCGGTCACTGCACCGGTCGTCGGGTCGATCCCGGCGCCGCCACCCAAGGCGGCCACCACTGGCGTCAACTGGCCGACGTTGACCGCCTCGTCGGCCGCGACGCCCGCCGCGACGTTGCCGATCGCGGTACCACCGGTGCCGGCCAGCGTGACCCGGCTGTAGTCCGGATTGCCGTCGGCATCAGTGTCGTAGCGCACCGCGGTCGCCCCCAGGTCGCCGACATCGTTGACCAGGTCGTCGAACGCGCCGTCCACTGCATCGAATGCATCACCGACATTGGTGTAGTTGCCGCCGCGGATCACGTAGGTCGGTGCGGAGATCGTGCCGTCGGCGTTGACACCCGCGCCGCCGCCCAAGTGGTCGGCGACCGACCCCGCGACGCCGAACAACTGCGCACCGTTGATCGCCTCGGTGCTCGTCGCGCTGACCTCGCCCGCCGCGACATTGCCGATCGCTGTGCCGCCGGTGCCGGCCAGGGTCACCCGGCTGTAGTCCGGATTGCCGTCGGCGTCGGTGTCGTACTGCACCGCCAGCGCATCGAGATCGCCGACCAGATCGGTCACCTCGCTCAACTGCCCGACGTTCACCGCATCCGTCGTCTCGACGCCGGCGGCCACCCCGCTCAGCCGTCGCGCATCGCCGCCGGCGTTCGCAAAGCTCACTTCGTCGCCGCCGGTCTGTCCGCCGACCGTCACCACTAGCGTGGCGGGGTCCTGCCGCACCAGACCTTCGGTGCCGTCGAGCAGGTTGTTGATCGTCGTGGTACTGCTCGCGGTCCGCCCGTCGAGATTGTCCAGCGCCGAGCCCACATCACCGAAGTCAACCGTTGTGCCGGTGTCACTGCCGTCGTCGAGCGTGTACACCGGGCCGGTGACCGCACCGGTCGTCGGATCGATCCCGGCGCCGCCGCCAAGCGCCGCGACCACCGGCGTCAGTTGGCCGACATTGACCGCTTCATCGGCCGCGACGCCCGCCGCGACATTGCCGATCGCGGTGCCGCCCGCGCCATCCAGGGTGACTCTGCCGAAGTTGGGTGCGCCGGTGCCATCGTCGTCGTAGCGGACCGCGAACTCGCCGACGCCGTCGACATCGGCCAGCGCACCCTGCAACTGGGCGACGTTGACCGCATCGGTCGCCGCGCTGCCCGCCGCGACATTGGTCAGTTGCCGGGCCGCAGTCGCTGTGCCGATCGACACCTCGCCCGCCGAATTCTGCGCTGCCGCAAGGCCCGGTGCGATGTAGCCGGTCTGCGCGCCGCGTACGGTCACCGAATCGGCGCCCAGCGCCACACTGTTGGCGTGCACAGAGCTGGCATTCGCGCCGAGGATCGTCTGCCGGTCCGCAGTGCCTGCCGCGTTATGGCCGATGACCACCGCATTGCCGAGGCGCGCGGCATAGTTGCCGTCCGGACCGCCGCTCCAGCCGAGATCACTGGCCGACACCGGCGGCAGCGTATGGCTGGCATTGGTGCCCATCACCACCGTGTTGGAGCCGTTCGCCCCGGCGCCGTCACCGACGATGATCTGGTAATCCTGCGCGGGCAAGGTGTCCCAGACATAGGTGCCGCCCACGCCCGGTACGCAAAGCAGACAGTCGGCATCGTTGTTCTGGCCGGCGTAGTTGCTATTCGGCACGTTGATGTAGCTGCCCGAGCTGGCGCGGCCGATGATCGTGGTGTGGTCGGCCGGCCGGTTGCCGTTGAGATCGAGCACATCCGGGACCACCAGCAGGTCGACGCCGAGTACCGAGAACGATCGGAACGCGTAGCTGAAGTTCTCGCGCGCGATGGACAGGCATTCGTCAGGCAGCAGCGTGCCATTGCCCAGCAGACCGCAGGCGCGATACCCGTCGTTGGTCGGCAACAAGAAGTTGGTCAGGTGCTGCGCCAGCCCCGGCAACGTGCCGCCGGTCAGGCCGCCCGGATCGATCACGCCCATCGGCGAGACGCCGCCGGAAACCGCCCGTGACTGGCCGATTGTCGCGGCGTTCGACCAGACGGGCAACGCACCGCCTGCCAGCACGCGTTCGTTCTCATTGAGGTGACGCTCGACGAGTTCGGCGATCTTCTCCGGATCCGCCGCTGACGGCGCGACCGTCCGCTCCTGGGTGGCTGCACTCGCGATCGCCGGCACACAGGCGATCGCCAGGACGACGGCGCGCACGCGGCGCCCGTCGCGAACGCGCCGGTCAGCCAGCTCGGAGGCGACGACATAGGCACCCAGCGCACGGTTCCAGATCCTGCAGAAGACCTTGTTCATCCCGCTTCCCCTCTCGTTCGTGAGGGCACAAGGGAACAGCGCCGCGTTGACGTTTGGAATCAGACGATTCCTAAAAATTCGGCACCATCGCCGCGGCGACGCAGACGAACAAGCACGGCTCCAGGCGCGTGATCACCCACGCTCGATCGCGACGCCCACCTGCGTGCGGGTGCGCCTTGTCGAGAACGCTTCAGCATGATCAGCACCCCCGAGCCGCGTGTCCGGCTCGATTCACGGTGCGTTCGCTCAGCGCGTCAACCCGCCGGACAGTGCGTAGGCGTACAACTGACTGTGATTCTCGAGCCCGAGCTTGCGCATCGCGTCGCTCTTCTGTCTGCTGACGGTCTTGACGCTGCGCGAGAACGACAGCGCGATCTCGCTGACCGACTTGCCGCTCGCGAACAGGCGCACGACTTCCGCTTCCTGCCGCGACAGCGGCGCACCGCGTCCGCATCCGGTCGCCGCGTCGAGCAGCCGCTGGATGGCCCGGCTCAAATAGCGGCGCCCGCTTGCCGCGCACCGGATCGCGGCCGGCAGCTCATCGAGCGCACCGGATTTGTCGACGATTGCGTGTACACCCAACTCGAGCATCGCACGCAGCAGCGGCGGATTGCGGACTTCGGTGAACACCGCTACGCCGATTCCAGGAAAGTGCGTCCTCAGCTGTCCCAGCAAGCGAAGCCCGTCTCCAGCGCAGGGATCGGTCCCCTGCATCGAGAAATCGGTGACCACGACATCGCAGTCGAACCGCGTCTGCAACATCCACAGCAACGTGTGGCCACTGGTCGCCTCGCCGGTCAGCTGCATACCCGAATCGGGCGCCTGCACCACCGCGCGCATACCGGCCAGCACGATCGGCCGCTCGTCGGCCGCATAAACCCGGATCGATTCCTTCGACAGTGCCATTCCCTAGCCCCCCATCTACGACGCTGAGTCCCCGCGTACGTGGGCACCCTACTGCGCAGCGAAGTGGTGACCGGATGAAGATGCGCTATTCATGCAGCTGACTGCGATAGGAAAATGAGACACACGTCATAGATCGGGCGTCATGCCGCCGCATAGCGCGCCGCGCCGCCGATCCAGCGCGCGACCAATCGGTCCGCTCGATGCGGATCGGTCCGCAGCATCGCCTCGCCGAGGCGATGGACGACCGGCAGCAGATCCGCGTCGCGTGCCAGGTCGGCGAGCCGGAACTCGGCCAGGCCGGTCTGGCGGGTGCCCAGCAGTTCGCCGGGCCCGCGCAATGCCAGGTCTTTCTCGGCGATCACGAAGCCGTCGCCGGTCGTGCGCATCGTGTCGAGCCGTTCGCGCGCAGTGCGCGAGAGCGGTGGTTGATACAGCAGCACGCAGCTCGACGCCGCGCTGCCGCGCCCGACGCGTCCACGCAACTGATGCAACTGCGCCAGCCCCAGGCGCTCGGCGTTCTCGATCACCATCAACGACGCATTGGGCACGTCCACGCCGACCTCGATCACGGTTGTGGCGACCAGCAGGTCGCTGTGGCCGTCCTTGAATGCGCGCATCGCGGCCTGCTTCTCCGCGGCCCGCAGGCGTCCGTGCACGAAGCCGATCCGCAGGTCCGGCAATGCCGCGGACAGTTGCTCGAACGTCGTCTGCGCGGCCTGTGCGACGACTTCGTCGGATTCGTCGATCAGCGTGCAGACCCAGTACGCCTGCCGGCCCTGCGCGCATGCGGCGCGCACGCGGTCGATCAATTCGGCGCGTCGCCCGGCGCCGAGCACCACGGTCTTCACCGGCGTGCGCCCGGGCGGGAGTTCGTCGATCGCCGAGACGTCGAGATCGGCGTAGGCCGCCATCGCCAATGTGCGTGGAATCGGCGTGGCGGTCATCACCAGTTGATGCGGCACGCTGCCCGCCTGCGCGCCCTTGTCGCGCAGCGCCAGGCGCTGGTGCACGCCGAAGCGGTGCTGCTCGTCGATGATCGCCAGCGCCAGGTCGTGGAACTCGACCGCCTGCTGCATCAGCGCATGGGTGCCGACCACCAGTTGCGCGACGCCGGCGGCGATGTCCGCAGCGGCGGCCGCGCGCGCGCGTCCGGTGACCTTGCCGGCCAGCCAGACGACGCGGACGCCCAGCGGCGTGAGCCAGGTCGACAGGTTGCGGAAATGCTGCTCGGCCAGCAGCTCGGTCGGCGCCATCAGCGCCGCCTGGCGGCCCGAGTCGATCGCCGCAAGCGCGGCCAACGCCGCGACGACGGTCTTGCCGCTACCCACATCGCCCTGCACCAGGCGCAGCATCGGACGCGGCTGTGCGAGATCGCGCACGATCTCGGCATGCACGCGGCGCTGCGCGCCGGTCAGCGCGAACGGCAGGCTGGCCTCCATCGCCGCCGCGAGCGGCCCGGGTCGCAACACCGGCGCGCGATGCGCCTGCAGCGCAATCCGCTGCCGCCGCAGGCTCAGGTGATGGGCCAGCATCTCCTCCAACGCCAGCCGCCGCTGCGCCGGATGACGTCCGGACAACAAGGCGCCCAGGTCCACATCCGGCGGCGGGCGATGCACCGTCAGCAGCGCCTCGTGCAACGTCGGCAACGCGAGCCCGGCGAGCAGGTCGGCCGGCACCAGTTCCAACGCGTCGCCGTCGGGCAAGCGGTCAAGCGCATGCCCGATCATGCGGCGCAGCGTCGCCGGTCCGATGCCCTCGATGGCCGGATAGACCGGATCGAGCGCGTCCTCGACCACCGGATCGGCGGCGTCGCCGACGACCCGGTAGCTGGGATGGACGATTTCCAGGCCGTGCTGCCCCGGTCGCGGGGTGCCGTAGACGCACAGTTGCGTGCCAACCGCGAACTGCGCCAGTTGGGCGGCGCGGAAATGGAAAAACCGCAGCACCAGCGTCGCCCCCGATCCGTCGCCGATCGCGACACGGAGCATCGGACGACGGCGGAATGCGCGATCCACCGCCTCGACCTGGCCCTGCACCTGGGCAGGCACGCCGCTCCGCAGTGAACGGATCGGCACGACCCGGGTCCGGTCCTCGTACTGGCGCGGCAGGTGCAGCCACAGGTCGCCAACCGTGGCCAACCCGCGCGCGGCCAGCTTGTCGGCGACCTTCGGGCCGACGCCGGGCAGCGTCGACACCGAGGCGGCGCCGGCGGCGGCGAGCGCCGGCCTGCTCATCTGCGCGGCACGCCTGGGATCAGGCGAGCACCATCACCGCGTCGACCTCGAAGCGCGCGCCCTTGGGCAGCGCCGGCACTTCGATTGTCGAGCGCGCGGGATACGGCGCGTCGAAGTAATCGGCCATCACCGCATTGACCTGTGCGAACTCGCCCAGATCGGTGACGTACAGGCCCACGCGCACGATGTCGGCCATGCTGCCGCCGGCCGCTTCGGCCACGGCCTTGAGGTTGTCAAATGCGCGACGCGCTTGCGCCGAGATGTCGCCCTCGACGATCTCGCCGGTCGCCGGATCGAGCGGGATCTGCCCCGAGAAGTACACGGTGTCGCCGGCGCGGACGGCCTGGGAGTACGGGCCGATCGCGGCGGGCGCGTCCTGGGTGCTGATGGGCGTGCGGGGCATGGCGAAAACTCCGGTGGAAGAGCCTGCCATTGTAGGGCGATGCCCGCGCGCGGTCGCCCAGCGGCGGCCGCGGCCTACATCCGCTGCACGCCGTGGACGACCGGCAGGCGGCGGGTGCGACGGATGACGTCGGCCAGGTGCTTGCGGTGCTTGACCTCGATCGAAAACCGGATCGCGGCGACCGTGCTGTCGCGCTCGAGGTATTCGACGCCGTCGATATTGGAATGCGCGCGCGCGATCGCCGCGGCCACCTGCGCCAGCACGCCGGGGTGGTTCTCGACCTCGATGCGCAGCGCAACGTTGTAGTCGCCGACGACCTCGCGGTCCCAGTCGATCGCGACCCAGCGCTCGGGCGACTTGCGGAATTCGGCGACGTTGGGGCAGTCGAGCCGATGCACGACGATGCCGCGCCCGGTGGTGTGGTAGCCCATGATGTCGTCGCCGGGAATCGGCATGCAGCAGTTGGCGAATGCGATGACCCCGCGCTCGTCGCCGCGGATCCGGATCGTCTCGCCGGCCCGCGCCGTCGGTCGATCGCCTTCGGCGTCGGCATCGTGTTGCGCCAGGGCCGACGCCACCTGCGCGGGCATCCAGTTGCCCAGCGCGATGTCGGCCATCAGTTCCTCGAGCCGCGGATAGCGCGCCTCGGACAGGTACGTGTCGAGCCGCTCCTGCGGCAGCCGATCGAGCGAGGTCCCCAGCCCCTCCAGCGCGCGGTCGAGCATCCGGTGGCCCAGTTGCACCGCGTCCTCGTGCTGCAGTTGCTTGAGCTGAGCGCGGATCGCGGTCCGGGCCTTGCCGGTGGCCACGAACTCCAGCCACTGCGGCCGCGGCATCGAGGACTTGGCGGTGACGATCTCCACGCGCTGACCACTGGCGAGCTGCGTGCGCAGCGGCACCAGCTTGCCGTCCACACGCGCGGCGACCGCCTGATTGCCGATGTCGGTGTGCACCGAGTAGGCGAAGTCGAGCGCGGTCGAGTTGCGCGGCAGCGACATGATGTCGCCCTTGGGCGTGAACAGGTAGACCTCGTCGGGAAACAGATCGACCTTGACGTTTTCCAGGAATTCCAGCGACGAGCCGGTCGTGCGTTGGGATTCCAGCAGGCCGGCGATCCACGAATGCGCGCGCGACTGGGCGCTGTTGGGGCCTTCGCCGCCGTGCTTGTAGGCCCAGTGCGCGGCAATGCCGCGCTCGGCGATCAGGTCCATCTCCTCGGTCCGGATCTGCACCTCGATCGGCGCGCCGTACGGCCCGAACAGCACGGTGTGCAGCGACTGGTAGCCGTTGGCCTTGGGGATCGCGATGAAATCGCGGAAGCGTCCGTCCAGCGGCTTGAACACGGCGTGCGCGATGCCCAGCGCGTGGTAACAGTCGGCGGCGTTGCCGACGATGATCCGGTAGCCGAACACGTCCATGACCTGGGTGAAGGTTTTCCCCTCGGCCTGCATCTTGTTGTAGATGCTCCAGGGCGACTTCACCCGGCCCACCAGCCGGTACTGCAGGCCGGCGCTGGTCAGCCGCTGCGCCAGTTGCGCCTCGATGCTCGCCAGCGCCTCGCGCCGCACCAGCGGCTGATTGCGGATGCGCTTTTCGAGCACCATGTGGCGGATCGGATGCAGCGCATGGAACCCCAGGTCCTGCAATTCGGCCTTGATCCGGTTCATGCCCAGCCGCTGGGCGATCGGCGCGTAGACCTCCAGGGTTTCGCGCGCGATACGCTCGCGCGACGGCCCTGGCTGCGCGCCGAGCGTGCGCATGTTGTGCAGGCGGTCGGCGAGCTTGATCAGGATCACGCGCAGGTCGCGCGCCATCGCCAGCATCATCTTGCGGAAGCTCTCGGCATCGGCTTCCTGCCGGCTGCTGAAGTTGAGCTTGTCGAGCTTGGTCACGCCATCGACGAGTTCGGCCACCGGCTCGCCGAACTGTTCGGCCAGTTGCTCGCGCGTGAGCGGCGTGTCCTCGATGGTGTCGTGCAGGATCGCCGCGACCAGGGTCTCGACGTCGACCTTCTGCTCGGCCAGCACCCGGGCAACTGCGACCGGATGGGTGATGTAGGGCTCGCCGGACTTGCGCATCTGCCCGGCGTGCGCCGCCGCGCCGACCTCCCATGCACGGCGCAACAGCGCGCGCTGCTCATCGGGCAGATAGAGCGCGGCGCGGTCGAGGTCGCGGACGTAATCGGGCAGCGCGTCGTCGCCGGACACATCCGGCGTGACGAGGCTGGCGGGAGGGGCGGGCGTCATCCTCGAAGCCTACGGGCAAGGTCGGCGTTTGTGAACCGGGCCTCGCCGCGGGCGGGCCCCTTCACCGTGAACCGGCAAGGGACTGCCGAAACGCAACGGCCCCGCTCGAAAGCGGGGCCGTCGACTCACCATTGCACGACGCGGAACGCGTCAGCGCGGCTCGATCACAGATCGTCGCCCTTGGCCATGTCTTCGTCGGCGACGACTTCGGCAGCCGCCCACTCCAGCGCCTCGCGCTCCTTGCGCTCGCGCTCGGACTTGTCGACGGCGTCGATGAACGGCTGGTCGATCCGGCGCGCGGCGATCTCGCGCAGCGCCAGGACGGTCGGCTTGTCGTCGTTCTCGCTGTTGTCGAGCTGGGCGTCGACGCCATTGGCGAGCTGACGCGCACGCTTGGCGGCCATCATGACCAGCTCGAAGCGGTTGTCGACGACTTCCAGGCAATCTTCTACGGTGATGCGGGCCATGCGGGCTCCCGGCGACCGGCACGGGTCGCGCGAATTCGGGGAAAAGGGCCGAGCATGATACGGCCGGGTGGCCCGCCACGCAAGTCGCGCCTCAACGAATCAATCACTTGCGCCACGCGGCGCCGGTAAAACCGGCCAATCAATGCCCCGACAGCAGCCTTGCGATCAGCCCGGCATGGCGCTCGGCCTGGCGCTCCCGGCGCAGGCGGCTGGCGCTGAAGATCGCGCACATCTCGGCGACCGCACGGTCGAAGTCCTCGTTGACCACCAGGTAGTCGAACTCGTCGTAGTGTGACATCTCCTCCTGCGCGGCCGCCAGGCGCTGGGCCATCACCGCCTCGCTGTCCTGGCCGCGCTTGCGCATGCGCTGATCGAGCGCCTCGCGCGAGGGCGGCAGGATGAAGACGCTGACCGCCTCGGGCACCAGCGCCCGGACCTGCCGCGCGCCCTGCCAGTCGATCTCCAGCAGCACGTCCTTGCCGGCAGCCAGTTGCGGCTCCACCGACTGACGGGCGGTGCCCTTCCAGTCGCCGTGCACCAGCGCGTGTTCGAAGAACTCGCCCGCCTCGATCATTTGCTGGAAGGTGTCCTTGCCGACGAAGTGGTAGTGCTCGGCATGACGCTCGCCCGGCCGTGGCGCGCGCGAGGTGAACGAGATCGACAATGCAATGTCCGGATCGCGCGACAGGCAGGCGTTGACGATGCTCGACTTGCCGGCGCCCGACGGCGCCGCGACGATGAACAGCGTGCCGCGCATGGGCGTGGCAGCGGTCTGGGGTGCGGGTTCGCGATGGGTCACGCCTGGCTCCGGCGCCCGGAAGGCCGCGCATCGTACCGCTTTACGCGCAGGCCCGTCGCGTGGCGCAGGCCAGGGCGCGCCCATCGCCCGCCGGTCGGCCATTCGAGCCGGAGTCGAACGAGCGGGCGGGTTCCTCCAATCGATTTTGCCCGGCGCATGGGATAGCGTCGGAGACGAACCGCGCGGGGAGCGTGGACCGGCGGCGCGATGGACACTGCATTGGAGACCTGGTTCCAGCGCGAGATCCTGCCTCACGAGGCCGCGCTCGTCCGCTTCCTGGCGCGCAAATGGGTGCACCCCAACGAAGTGCAGGACATCCGGCACGACATCTACATCCGCGTCCTGCTGGCCGCCGAGCGCCAACGTCCGCATTCGCCCAAGGCGTTCCTGTTCGATGTGGCGCGCAAGCTGCTGGTGGACCGCGTGCGCCGCGAGCGCATCGTGGCCTTCGACCTGCTGGCCGACGTGGACAGCCTGAACGTCCTCATCGACGAACTGTCGCCGGAGCGGCGCGCCGCCGGTCGCGAACAGATGCACCGCCTCTCGACCCTGTTCCGGCGCCTGCCGCCGCGCTGTCGCCAGGTCGTGTGGATGCGCCGGATCGAGGATCTTCCGCAAAAGGAGATCGCCCGCCGCTTGGGGATCGCCGAAGCGACTGTGGAAAAACACCTCATGCGCGGCATCGCCTTGCTGGCCGATGCGCTGTACGGCAAGTCGGGCGAACATCGTGACACTGAGGAGACGTGGACAAGGATGGCAACGGGTCATGGGCGATAGGGAACGCGACGAACAGGCCGCCGCGGCCTGGCTGCTGCGGCAGGACAACGGCCCCTGGAGCGAGCGCGACGCCGCCGAGCTCGAGGCCTGGCTGGCACAGTCGGTCGGCCATCGGGCGGCTTATTACCGCTTCAAGGGCGCCTGGCAGGAAGTGGGCCGGCTGCAGGCGCTGCTGGGGCCAGCAGGCGCCGCGCCGGAACCGGTGCGCGCCGCGCCGTCGCCGGATCTCCCGGCGCGCGCGCGGCGCTGGCGCCTGCCCGGCCTGGCGGTCGCGGCCGGCGTGGTCTGCGCTGTCGGCCTGGCCGCGCTGGTGCAGTTGTCCTGGTCGCGCGACGACGTCTACGCCACCCGTATCGGCGCACTGGAGGCGGTGGCGCTGCCGGACGGCTCGCGGCTGACGCTCAACACCGACAGCCGCCTGCGCGTCGACATGGCCGGCGACGACCGACGCGTGCGCCTGCGCCAGGGCGAAGCCTTCTTCGAGGTTGCCAAGGATCCGGCCCGGCCGTTCGTCGTCGAAGCGGGCGACACGCGGATCATCGCCGTCGGCACCGCGTTCTCGGTGCGGCGCGATGGCGACGACGTGCAGGTGGTGGTCACCGAAGGCCGGGTGCGGATCGAGACCGCAGGCGGCCCCGACAAAGTGCTGCAGGCCCCGCTGCTGGAGGCAGGCATGGCGGCGCGCACGCAGGGCGACGCGGTGCTGGTGCGGGCGCGCTCGCCGGTGGAGCTTGCCCAGGATCTGAGCTGGCGCACCGGTCAGTTGGTGTTCCGCGACACGCCGATGGCCGAGGCGATCGCCGAGTTCAACCGCTACAACACCCGCAAGCTGGTCGTCGAGGATCCGGCGGTCGGCGCGCTGCGCGTGGGCGGCATCTTCCGCGCCACCGAACTCGATGCATTCGTGAGCCTGATCCAGCAGGGCTTCCCGGTCCAGGCCCGGGCCGAAGACGACCGTATCGTGCTGACCACGCGCCAGTGACGCGCGCGACCGACATGACCCCACTTACCGGAATCCCCGCGATCGTTCGACCTCATCAGCTGGCGGCCCCGGTCCGGGCCTGACACGGGGACATTCCATGCCGACACTCGAACCACGCTGCGGCGGGCGCAGGGCCATGCGCGCCGCCATTACCCAGCAGCGCCGCACGACGCGGGGCGCCCGATCGCTGCTGCGCGCGCTGGTGTTGCGCACCTCGGCTGGCGCCTGCATCGCGATGGCCTGCGCGCTGCCGCTGCAGGCACGCGATGGCGTGCCATCCGCGGCGCAGGTCGTCGACCTCAAGGAAGTCGGCGATCCGCAGATCAGTCCTGACGGGGCCACCATCGCCTACACGGTGGAGACGCCGCGCCCGGCGGGCGATTCGAACCTGCGCCGCATCTGGCGCGTGGCCAGCGACGGCCGCAGCGCGCCAGTGGAACTCGCCGCGCCAGACACCGCCGCCGACCGGATGCCGCGCTGGTCGCCCGACGGCACGCACCTGAGCTTTCTGTCCACGCGCCCCGCGCCGGACGAGGACACGACGGCCCCGCGGGCATCGAGCCAGGTCTGGACCACGACCGCCGACGGCGCGATACCGCGTCCCCTGACCACCTCGGCCGGCGACGTCACCGCCTTCGCATGGTCGGCCGACGGCACGCGCCTGGCCTATCTGGCGATCGACCCGCCCTCGCCCGAACGCGCTGCTCGGATCGCACGCAAGGACGATGCGGTCGAGGTCGGGCGCGATGCGCAGTTCACGCGGCTGTGGGTCAGCGATGCGAACGGCCGCGATGCCCGGGCCCTGACCCCGTCGGACCTGCAGGTCCAGGACCTGGCCTGGTCGCCGGACGGCCGCAGCTTCGCACTGCGGGTCTCCGACGAGGTCGGCCTCGGCGCCATGTGGTACCGCTCGAGCGTCGTGCTGGTCTCGGCCGAGGACGGCGGCATGCTGGGCACGGTCACCACGCGTGCCTCCGGTGGGCCGCTGGCGTGGTCGCCCGACGGCACGCGGCTGCTGTACGGACAGCTCGGCCCGCACGGGCACACCGCCACACGCAGGGTCTATGCCCCGGCCAGCGACACCCACGTCGCGCTCGCAACGGCATGGCCCGGCACGCTGCGCACATTGCAGTGGCGCGACGACGGCACGCTGGTCGGGATCGGCCTGCGCGGCGTGCGGCCGCATCTGCTGGCCGTCGATCCGGGCGACGGCGCGGTCGTGGAACTGGTCGAACTGCAGGGGCCCGTCCGCGGCCTGAGCCTGGCGCGCAACGGCCGGGTCGCGCTGGCCCATGGCCGTGCCGAGCAGCCACCCGAGGTCGGCACGTTGTCGAAGGCCGAGGTCCTGGGCGGCGGCCGCGTGACCTGGCTGACCGACACCAATCCGCAGGTCCACGCCTGGCCGCTGGGCCAGGTTCGCGACCGCGTCTGGACAAGCTCGCGCGATGGCCGGCCGATCCATGGCGTGCTCGTGCTGCCGCCCGACTGGCGACCGGGCACGCTGCTGCCGACCCTGGTGCAGGCCCACGGCGGGCCGGCCGACGCCTGGCTGTCGGGCTGGCTGGGCTCCTGGCACGACTGGGCGCAATCGCTTGCCATGCGTGGCTACGCGGTGCTGCTGCCCAATCCGCGCGGCTCCTACGGGCAAGGCGACGACTTCACCTCGCTGGCGCGCGGCGACTGGGGCGATGGCCCATTCCAGGACGTGCTCGACGGGCTGGACGCGCTCGAGGCCGAGGGCATCGCCGATCCGGAACGCGTGGCGATCGGCGGCTGGAGCTACGGCGGCTACCTGTCGGCCTGGGCGGTCGGTCACAGCGACCGCTTCCGCACCGCGATCGTCGGCGCGGCGGTCATCGACACCGCCGTGATGGCGCTGACCACCGACGTGCCCTACGAGTATCTGCCTGGCTACTTCGGCAACGTGCTCGAGCAGCGCGACCTCTACGACCGCAACTCGCCGATCCGCAGCGCGCAAAACGTCGCAGTGCCAGTGCTGGTGCTGCATGGCGAAGACGACCGGCGCGTGCCGATCTCGCAGGGCGAACAGTTCCATCGCGCGCTGCAGGTCAACGGCACGCCGGTGGAGATGGTGCGCTATCCGCGCGGCCCGCACTGGTTCGAGGCGCGCGAGCAGGAACGCGACGTGCTCGAACGCGTGCTGGGCTGGCTCGAGCGCCATCTGTAACGCGACCACCGCCTCGATGCACCCGCACGCAGATCGATAGCCGGAAAGCGCACGCTCGTTCGACTCCACAGCCAACGGCCCCTTCCGGGCCGGGCACGGGGACGCACATGAACCAGGGGCGGCTTGCATGCCGATGACTCGGCGCACGGCATTGAAGATGGGGGCCGCCGCCGCGGCGGCGTATGCGGCGGGCGGCGTCGGCGCGGTGTTCGCGCAACCGAGCGAGGACGTGCTGGACCTGTCCGCCGTGGACCTTGCGGCAGCGATCCGCAAGCGCAGCGTGTCCGCGCGCGAGACGATGACCGCCTACCTCGCACGGCTGTCGGCGCTCAATCCGCGCTTCAACGCCATCGTCTCGTCGGTCGATCCCGAGCTGCTGCTGCGCCAGGCCGCGGCGCAGGACGAGGACGCTGCGAAGGGCCGCTTCCACGGGCCGTTGCACGGGTTTCCGCACGCGGTGAAGGACACCGCGCCAGTGCGCGGCATGCGCAGCACGCAAGGCTCGCCGCTGCTGCGCGACAACGTGCCTGCGGCCGATTCGCTGGTGGTGTCGCGGATGCGCAACGCCGGCGCGATCTTCACCGGCAAGACCAACGTACCGGAATTCGCGCTCGGCTCGCACAGCTACAACCCGATATTCGGCGTGACCCGCAACGCCTACGACCCGCGCAAATCGGCGGGCGGCAGTTCGGGCGGCAGCGCTGTGGCGCTCGCGCTGCGGATGACGCCGTTGGGCGACGGCAGCGATTTCGGCGGTTCGCTGCGCAATCCGGCTGGCTGGAACAACGTGTTCGGCTTCCGGCCGTCGTTCGGGCGTGTACCGTCCGCTCCATCGAGCGATGTCTTCAGCCAGACTTACGCCACCGCCGGGCCGATGGCGCGGACCGTGGCCGACCTCGCGCTGATGCTCTCGGTGCAGGCCGGCGCCGATCCCCGCGCACCGTTCTCGCTCAAGGACGACCCGGCGGTCTTCACCCAACCGCTGGCCCGCGACTGGAGCGGCCGGCGGATCGGCTGGCTCGGCGACCTGGGCGGCGCGCTGCCGATGGAGGCCGGTCTGCTCGAGGCCTGCGAACGCGCGCTCTCGGCGTTCCGCACCATCGGCATGCGCGTGGACGCGGCCACGCTCGACGAACCGGCCGAGGCGATGTGGCGCACCGCCGTGACCCTGCGCCACCTGTCGGTGGGCGACGACCTGCGTGCCTACGCCGCCGACCCGGCCAAGCGCGCGTTGATGAAACCCGAGGCGCTGTGGGAGGTCGAGGGCTTCCAACAGCTGACGCCCGAACGCATCGCCGATGCGCAGGCCGGACGCACGCGGATCTACGAGGCCTTCCGCAAGGCGTTCGAGCAATTCGACTTCCTGGTGCTGCCGACCGCGCAGGTGTTCCCGTTCGATGTCGAGCAGCACTGGCCGCGCGAGATCGCCGGCACGCCGATGGACAGCTATCACCGCTGGATGGAGGTGACGCTGCCGGCGACGATGGCTGGCGTGCCGGCGCTGGCGGTACCGGCCGGGTTCGGCGGACCCGACGACCTGCCACTTGGCCTGCAGATCATCGGGCCCACGCATGCCGACCTGGCCGTGCTGCAGGTCGCGCATGCCTACGAACAGGCCTCGCCGTGGATCGCCGCACGGCGCCCATCGGCACTGAACACCGACGCCTGACCTTCATCGCTGGGCCCGGAATCGGGCCCGCACGCGCGTTGCTGGAAAGCGCGCGCTCGCTCGACATTCCAATCAGCGGCTCCACCTTCGAGCCGAACCCGAGGACGGCCATGCCACGTTCGAACCGCCTGCGATCCAGCCTCATCCACGCTGCCGTCCTCGCCGCGCTGTCGGTCTTGTCGGCCCCGATCGCGATCGCGGCCGAACCCCGCCAGGTGGAGGTCGCCGCCGGCGATCTGGCCGACGCGCTGGATGCGCTCGCCAGGCAGTTCGACGTCAATGCGATCTACCCGGCGCGCCAGGTCCGGGGCCTGCGTACCGAAGGCGTCAGCGGCCTGCTCGAGCCGCGCGCTGCATTCGAGGCCTTGCTCGACGGCACGTCGCTGGACGTCACCGAAGAGGCGGGCTCGATCCTGATCCGTCTGCCCGAGGACAGCGCCGGGGCGCCCGGCGCGGCCGTCAGTGCCACCTCCGGTAATCCGGCGACCAATCTCGACGCGGTGCAGGTCCGGGCCTCGTCGTCGCGGCTAGACCGCCCCGGTTTCGACGCGCCCACGCCGACCACGAGCTTGAGCGCGCAGGACCTGGCTGTCGGCGGACGGCCCAATATCGCCGCGGCGCTGAACGATCTGCCGCAGTTCCGCGCCGGTGTTTCGCCGCAAACCACCGGCACCAACACCGACGCCGGTTCGGCGCCGGTCGACCTGCGCGCGCTTGGCGTCAACCGCACCCTGGTGCTGATCGACGGCCGCCGCTTCTCCAGCACCAACGACCTCAACACCATTCCTTCGGTCATGGTGCAGGGCGCGGACATCGTCACCGGCGGCGCCTCGGCTGCGTGGGGCTCGGGCGCGGTCAGCGGCGTGGTCAACATCGCCATCGACCGGACCTTCGTCGGCACCAAGCTCGGCACGCAGTTCGGTATCTCCGATCGCGGCGACGCCAACGAGCGGCGCTTCGAAGCGGCCTTCGGTCGCGAGCTCTTCGGTGGCCGCGGCCACCTGGTCCTGGGCGCCGAATTCCTCGACAACGATGGCCTGGTGCCCAGATCGCGCCGGCCGGGCGTCGCAGGCTGGGCGACGTTGCCTGACGGCAACGGCCGTTTCGTGCTCACCCATGGCGTGTCGATCGCCGACGCTGCCTATGGCGGCCTGATCCTGTCGGGCGCGCTCGCCGGTCAGGCCTTCGAACCGGACGGGTCGTTGCGTCCATTCGAGGTCGGCGGCACGCAGATGGTCGGCGGCAATGGCCCGAGCGCGGACCACTTCAGCCCGCTGGTCACCCCGCAGCGGCGCTACAGCACGATGGGCACCGCGTACTTCGACCTGACCGGCGACACCCGGCTCACGCTCGATGTCCGGCATTCGCGGATGTACAACGATTACCCTTGGTTCGGCGACCACAACCGCGGCAGCACGCGCCTGCGGATCTCTGCCGACAACGCGTTCCTGCCCACACCGGTACGCGATGCGCTGGCCGCGGCCGGCGAGTCGTCGTTCCAGATGGGGCGGTTCAATTCCGATTTCGCGTACGCGACGATCGATTTCCAGCGCAAGACCACCGAAGCCACGCTGGCGATCGACGGCGCGCTCGGTGCCGGCTGGACGTGGCGCTCGTACTACACGCACGGCGAGTACCGCCAGGACATGCGCAATCCCGGCTTCCTGCTGCGCGACAACTACGCGCGTGCGGTCGATTCGGTTCTCGACCCCACGACCGGCCAGCCGATCTGCCGCGTGGCCCTGACCGATCCGACCACCGACTGCGTGCCGATCAACCTGTTCGGCAGCGGTTCGCCGTCGGCCGAGGCCATCGCCTACGTCACCGGCGCGCCCACGCAGGAAACGCTGATCAAGCTCGATGCCGGCGGCCTGAGCCTGCAGGGCGACCCGTGGACCCTGCCCGCAGGCGATGTCTCGGTCGCGCTCGGCGTGGAAGCGCGTCGGGAATGGCAGCGGAGCACCGCGGGCGCGCTCGACACGGCCGGCGCGTTCCGCTCGTTCAGCCATGCCTCGATGTTCGGCGCCTTCCGCGTGAAAGAAGCCTTCGGCGAAATCCTGGTGCCGCTCGTGCGCGACGTGCCCGGTTTCAACAAGCTTGAATTCAATGCCGCCGCGCGGATCAGCGACTATGACACCACCGGTTCGATCTGGTCCTGGAAGGCCGGCGCGACCAACGAGTTCCTGCCGGGTCTGCGTGCACGCGCCACGCGCTCACGCGACATCCGCTCGGCCAACCTCACCGAGCTGTTCACCACCGCGCTGACCGGCTGGAACAACGTTGCCGATCCCATCACCGGGCAGACCGTGCAGGCCCAGGTCATCAGCGGCGGCAATCCTGGCCTGACGCCGGAAGAGGCCGACACCACGACCTTCGGCATCGCCTGGACGCCGCAGTTCACCGAAGGCCTGGATATCTCGATCGACTACTTCGACATCACCATCAACGACGTGATCATGTCGCTGGGCGTGCAGGAAGTGGTCAACCGCTGCGCCCGCGGCAATCAGGTGCTGTGCGGCCGCATCACCCGGGATGCGAACGGCAGCATCGAGCTGATCCGCTCCACGCCGGTCAACCTCGCCCAGTACAAGACCCACGGCATCGACGCCGAGATCCTCTACACGTTTCCGGCTGCGCGGCTTGTGCCCTCGGCCGGTGGGCGGGTGCAGTGGCGCGCGCTGGCGACCTGGATCAATGAGCTGACCACCGACGATGGCGAGGTCAAGCTGAGTTACGTCGGCTCCCAGGGCTCGGCGTTCTCCGGCCCCGGCATCCCGCGGCTGCGCGTGACCAACACCCTCGCCTATCGCGGCGATACCTTCGGTGCCAACCTGCGGGCCCGCTACATCTCGTCGGGCAACTACAACTCGGCCGTCGACATCGTCAACAACCACATCGGCAGCGTCACCTACTTCGATCTGGGCATGAGCATGCGGACTGCGGCCTTTGCCGACTCGGACCTGGAGCTCTACGCCAACATCAACAACCTGCTCGACAAGGGCCCGCCCGCCTCATCGGCGTTCTCGGCCTACTACGACGTGCTGGGGCGCTACTACTCGGTCGGCGCGCGCCTGCGGTTCTGAGGCATGGCGCGGTGTGAACCGGGCGCAATCGCAACCCCAGCGATCGGATGGAAGGCCGGCCAAATCTGGCGACGTTGACCCACATGCCCGGCCACTTCCCGACGATCGGCCCCACGCCTTGCTATCCCCACAGACGACACCCTGCAAGGCATCATCCGAGTGAATGCCTATCCGCTCAGACAGGCGAATGTACGTCCAAGGCGGCCATGACGATCGCCTTCGCCCATTGTGGGGTTTGCGCCAGATCCTCGGGCGTCACTGGGTAGCCAATGCCCTCGCGGCCCATGTCCAAAACGAGCAGCGGTTCAACGCAGCCGTCGGCATCCGGCGGTCGACCGTTGTCGTAAACGCGCAGCGTTGCCAGATAGGGCATCAGCGCGATCAGGTTTGCCCTGGACGAATCGTAACGACCGCGGATCTTGCCCTCGGCGATATGGTGGCCACCCGCCGCCACGCGAGCGGCGACGCGCTCGATATGCAGCTCTGCGCTTTCCAGCCCGCAGAAACACGTTGAACAGGGATTCATAGGTCTCTTTGGGACGGCATGACACCTTCCCGCAACGCTACTCGATGTTCTGCACCTGCTCGCGGATCTGATCGATCAGCACTTTCAACTCGATCGCGGCCTGCGAGCTGCGCTTGTCGACCGACTTTGAGCCGAGCGTGTTGGCTTCGCGGTTGAACTCCTGCAACAGGAAATCCAGCCGTCGGCCGACGGGCTCGCGCTGCGCGAACACGCGGCGGATCTCGTCGACATGGCTGTCGAGGCGGTCGAGCTCTTCGTCGACGTCGAGCTTCTGCAGCCACAGCGCCAGTTCCTGTTCCATCCGCCCCGGATCGACCGGCTGGGCCAGGTCGTCGAGCCGCGCCTGCAGCTTGGCGCGCTGGCCTTCACGGATGGCCGGCATCAGCGTGCGCACCTGGGCGGCGATCGCGGCGATGCCGTCGACCCGCTCCAGTGTCGCGGCGACGAGCTTGGCACCCTCGCGCTCGCGCGCGGCGATGAAGCCCTCGAGCACCTCGTCGAGCAGGGCCACGACCTCGACCTGCAATGCCGCCGGGTCCACACCGCGCGACTGCAGCACGCCGGGGAACTGCAGCAGTTCGGTCAGGCTGGCGCGCAGTTCGGGAAAGCCGGCGCGCAGATCCTGCGCCAGTTGCCCGAGTTGGTCGAGCAGTGCGCGATTGAGCTGCAGTTCGCCGCCGCCCTCGACCGGGCGCAGGCGCAGGCCCAGATCCAGCTTGCCGCGCGACACGCGCGCGGCGATGCGCTCGCGCAGCACCGGCTCCAGCGCCCGCAGTTCTTCGGGCATCCGCGTGCCCAGTTCCAGGAACCGGTGGTTGACCGCGCGCAACTCGCAGCTCAGCGTGCCCCAGGGCGTGGTGCGTTCGCCCGAGGCGAAGGCGGTCATGCTGCGGATCATGGCGGTCCCGAAATCAAGCGCGATGGAGCGCGGCAGTATGCCTGAAGGCCGCTGGCGCCGAGCCGGCGCGGGCCGGGGTTGACGGGCCGGCTGCTAGAATCGCCCCCCGTTTTCCTGCAGCGACCCGACATGTCCGATTCTTCCCGCCCGAGCGGCCGCGCGCCCGACCAACTGCGCGAGGTGCGCTTCGAGCGCGGCTTCACCCGCCATGCCGAGGGGTCGGTGCTGGTGAGCTTCGGCGACACGCGTGTGCTGTGCACCGCCAGCGTCGAGAACCGCGTGCCCGCGTTCCTGCGCGGCAAGGGCGAGGGCTGGGTCACCGCCGAGTACGGCATGCTCCCGCGCGCCACCAACACCCGCAACGACCGCGAAGCCGCGCGCGGCAAGCAAGGTGGGCGGACCCTGGAGATCCAGCGGCTGATCGGCCGCAGCCTGCGCGCCTGTGTCGATCGCCGCGCGCTGGGCGAACGCACGATCACCCTCGACTGCGACGTGCTGCAAGCCGACGGCGGCACCCGCACCGCTGCGATCACCGGCGCCTATGTCGCGCTGGTCGATGCGATCCGCGTGCTGCAGGCGCGCCGCGAGCTCAGCCGCGACCCGGTCCACGGCGCGATCGCCGCGGTCTCGGTCGGCGTCTATCGTGGCGTGCCGGTGCTCGACCTCGATTACGCCGAGGACAGCGACTGCGACACCGACATGAACGTCGTGATGAACGATGGTGGCGGCTTCATCGAGATCCAGGGCACGGCCGAAGGCCACGCGTTCCGCCGCGCCGAGATGGACGCGATGCTGGGTCTGGCCGAGGCCGGCGTGGCCGAACTGGTCGCGCTGCAGCGCGCGGCGCTGGCAGGCTGACGTGGACGCGTCCACGCGCACGCGCCTGGTGTTGGCCAGCGGCAATGCCGGCAAACTGACCGAACTGCAGGCGATGCTCGCCGACCTGCCGTTGGAGATCGTGGCCCAGCGCGCGCTGGGCGTGGACGACGTGCCCGAGACCGGCACCACGTTCGTCGAGAACGCGCTGATCAAGGCCCGCCACGCCAGCGCCGTCACCGGCTTGCCCGCGCTGGCCGACGACTCGGGCCTGATCGTCGATGCGCTCGGCGGCGCGCCCGGCCTCTACAGCGCCCGCTACGCCGGCACGCCGACCGACGACGCCGCCAACAACGCCAAGCTCCTCGAGGCGCTACGCGACGTGCCCGAGGACCGGCGCACGGCACGCTTCTACGCGGTGATCGTGGTGCTACGCCATGCCGACGACCCGCAGCCGCTGATCGCAGAAGGTGCCTGGGAAGGCCGCATCCTGGACAGCGCGCGCGGCCACCACGGTTTCGGCTACAACCCCGTGTTTCTCGACCCCGAGCACGGCCTGACCGCCGCGGAGATGGCACCCGAGCTCAAGAACCGCCTCAGCCACCGGGCCCGGGCGCTCCAGGCACTGCGCCAGCGCCTGACCGGTCTGGCATCTTGATCCTTCCTGGCGGGCCTGCCCGCCCCTGGTGCCGGGCCGTCCGGCCCCTCCACGCTTCCGGCCGATGCTGATCCCCCCGCCCCTGTCGTTGTACGTGCACCTGCCCTGGTGCGTGCGCAAATGCCCGTACTGCGACTTCAACTCGCACGAGCAACGTGGCGCGCTGCCGTTCGATGCCTACGTCGACGCGCTACTGGCCGATCTCGACCAGGACCTGCCGCTGGTCTGGGGTCGCACGGTACACAGCGTGTTCTTCGGCGGCGGCACGCCGAGCCTGTTCCCGGCTGACGCGATCGACCGGTTGCTGCAGGGCGCCTCGTCGCGACTGCGCTTCGCTCCGGGCGCGGAAATCACCCTGGAGACCAATCCCGGCACCGCAGAGCACGGCCGCTTCGAGGACTACCGCCGCGCCGGTGTGAACCGGATCAGCTTCGGCATCCAGAGCTTCGACGATGGCTGCCTGCACCGCCTGGGCCGCATCCACGACAGCGCCCAGGCGCTGGCGGCGATCGCGCTGGCGCGCGAGGCGGGGTTCGACAACGTCAATCTGGACCTGATGTATGCGCTGCCGGGCCAGACGCTGGCGATGGCCGAGGACGACATCGCGCGCGCGATTGCACTGGCGCCGGCGCACATCTCGCACTACCAGCTCACGCTTGAACCCAACACCGTCTACGCCGCACGCCCGCCGCAGGACCTGCCCGACGAAGACCTGGCATGGGACATGCAGGAACGCTGCCAGGCGCGGCTCGCCGACGCGGGCTACGCGCAGTACGAGATCTCGGCCTATGCGCGGCCCGGCCGGCAATGCGCCCACAACCTCAATTACTGGCGCTTCGGCGACTACCTGGGCATCGGCGCTGGGGCCCACGGCAAGCTCACGCTGGGCAGCGAGCAGGCGATCGCGCGCCGCTGGAAGCACAAGCACCCCACCGCCTGGCTGGCGACCGCCGGCACGCCGGCCTCGATCGGCGGCGACGAGCGCATTGCCGAGGTGCGCCGGCCGTTCGAGTACATGCTCAACGCGCTGCGCCTGGTCGAGGGTTTCACGCTGCACGACTTCGAGGCCTGCACCGGCCTGCCGCCGTCGGCGATCGCCGCCCCGCTGCAGGCCGCATTCGAGGCCGGCTGGCTGCATGACGACGGCACCCGCATCGTGCCGACCGCGCTCGGCCACCGCTTCGCCAACGACGTGGTGTCGCTGTTCCTGGAAGACTGATCCTGGAAGGCTGACCCGCCCGCCCCAGGCCCCGGGCCGCTTGCGGCAGAATAGGCGTTCACGCTTTTCCCGCAGGATCGAGATGTCCACCACTTCCGCGCTGTCCGCTGCCGACCTCTACGCAGACCACCTCGCGACGCTGTCCGATCGCACGCGCACCGCGCTCGAGCGCGCCGGCCTCGACCACCTGGTGATCCCCAGCGGCACGCTGCACTACCAGGTTTTCGACGACCGCGACTACCCGTACGCGGTCAATCCGCAGTTCAAGGCGTGGGTGCCGTTGACCCGCAATCCGGGCAGTTGGCTGGTGGTGACGCCCGGCGCGAAGCCGAAGCTGATCTATCTGCAGCCGCGCGACTACTGGCACGTCGTGCCCGAAGCGCCCTCGGGCTATTGGGTGGCGCACTTCGATATCGTCGTCATCCGCAAGCCGGAAGACGCCCAGCAGCACCTGCCCAAGAATGCCGCGCGTTGCGCGATCCTCGGCGAGCCGCAGAGCGCGCTGGGCCAGTACGGCGCCTACCGTCCGAACAACCCGCAGGCGGTGATCGACCATCTCGACTACCACCGCGCGTTCAAGACGCCCTACGAGATCGCGATGCTGCGCGAAGCCACGCGCATCGCCGTCGGCGCCCACCAGGCCGCCGAGCGCGCATTCCGCGCCGGCGCCAGCGAGTTCGGTATCCACTTGGCCTACTGTCAGGCCGCCGGCCAGGATGCCAACGAGCTGCCGTACAACAACATCGTCGCGCTCAACACGCACGCCGCAGTGCTGCACTACACCGAGTTGGGCCGGCTGGCGCCCGACCCGGTGCACAGCTTCCTGATCGACGCCGGCGCCAGCCACGCCGGCTACGCGGCCGACATCACCCGCAGCTACGCGCACGACACCGGTAGCGAGTTCCAGGCGATGATCGACGCGGTCGACCGCGCGCAGCGCGCGACGTGCGCGCAGGTCCGCAGCGGCTTCGACTACAAGCAGTTGCACCTGGACGCGCACCTGGCGCTGTCGGGGGTGCTGCGCGACTTCGGCGTGCTGCGCGTCTCGCCCGAGGAAGCGCTGGAGACCGGCGTCAGCGCCGCCTTCTTCCCGCACGGCATCGGCCACGGCATCGGCCTGCAGGTGCACGACGTCGCCGGCTTTGCGGCCTCGGAGACCGGCGGCACCATCGCCAAGCCCGACGGCCATCCCTACCTGCGCCTGACCCGCACGCTGGCGCCGGGCATGGTGGTCACGATCGAACCGGGTGTGTACTTCGTCGACATGCTGCTCGAGGACCTCAAGGCCGCGGGCAAGGGCGATGCGGTCGACTGGGACCGGGTCGAGGCGTTCCGCCCCTATGGCGGCATCCGGATCGAGGACAACGTGGTGTGCACCGACGATGCCCCGATCAACCTCACGCGCGACGCGTGGGACGCGTCGGCCAAGTAAGCGCCCCCACCCAACCCGTCCGACCCGGCGCAGCGCGCCGGGCGTTCGGTCGACCCGCACAGCAGTGCCGCGCAAGCGGATCGCCCTCACCCCCGACGTGCGGCGGAGGGCTTTGCAGGTCTAACGCGCCTGCGCCATGAAGGCCTCGATCTCGTCGGCCGTGCGGGCCAGGCCCGCAGTGAGCACCTCGTGCCCGGCGCGGGTGATCAGCACGTCGTCCTCGGTGCGGATGCCGATGCCGCGCCACTTCACATCGACCGACGTGTCGTCGGCCGGCACATAAAGCCCCGGCTCGATCGTGTAGACCATGCCCGGCTCGAGCAGGCGCGACTCGCCCTCGATGCGGTAGTCGCCGACATCGTGCACATCCAGGCCCAACCAATGCCCGGTCTTGTGCGGGTAGTAGCGCTTGTAGCTGCCATCGGCGATGCACGCCTCCAGGCGGCCCTTGAGCAGCCCCAGCCGCAGCAGGCCTTCGGTCAGCGCCTCAACCGCGGCGTGGTGCCCGGCCTCGTAAGGCCGGCCGGGCTGCGCCTTGCTCAGCGCGGCCTGCTGCGCCGCCTCCACGACCTCGTGCAGCGCGCGCTGCGCCGCGGTGAAACGACCGTTGACCGGGAACGTTCGGGTGATGTCGGCGGCGTAGCCGCGGTACTCCGCCCCCGCATCGATCAGCACCAGATCGCCGTCGCGCGCCTGCGCCGCATTGGCCCGGTAGTGCAGCACGCAAGCGTTGGCGCCCGCACCGACGATGCTCTCGTAGGCCGGCACCGCGTCGTGGCGGCGGAACGTGTACTCCAACTCCGCCTGAAGCTCGTACTCGCGCACGCCCGGCCGCGCCGCACGCATCGCCGCGGCATGCGCCTGGACGCTGATCTTCGCCGCCCGGCGCATCAGCTTCAGTTCGTCGGCGGTCTTGATCAGCCGCATCTCATCGAGCAGGTGGCCGAGCTCGAGGAACTCATGCGGCGGCTGCGCGCCCAGCCGGACCTGCGCGCGCACGCGGTTGAGCCAGCCGATGAGCTGCAGATCGAATTCGGTGTCGCGCCCGAAGTGGTAGTACACCCGGGTCCTGCCCTCGAGCAGCCCGGGCAGGATCTCGTCGAGATCGTCGATCGGATAGGCATCATCCACGCCCAGCGCATCCACCGCGCCTTCGGGACCGACCCGCGGCCCATCCCAGGCTTCGCGCTCGGTATCGCGCTCACGGCAGAACAGCAGCGCCTCGCCATGCACGCGGCCGGGCACCAGCACCAGCACCGCATCGGGTTCGGCGAACCCGGTCAGATACCACAGATCGGAATCCTGACGATACGGAAAGTGGGTATCGCGGCTGCGGATGCGCTCGGGCGCCGACGGCACCACCACGATCGCGTCGTTGCCGGCCATCCGCATCAACTGGCGCCGCCGCTTCTGGCAGGCGGCCACGGACATCGCGTCGGCCACGTCAGTTCAACCGGTTGCGATGACGCCGGCCCAGCGCCGCATCCCCGTGCAGCAATAGCACCGCCACGCGGACGAATTCCTCGATCTCGGCGAACGCATCCTCTTCGGCATCGTCGTCCTCGGCATCGGCCTGCGCGTCGGCCGCCGCGAGCCGCGCGAGATCGGCCAAAGCCTCGGTCCCCTCCTCCGACAGGCCCGGGGCCGCGCCCGCAGCCAGGCCGAAGCCGCCGAGAAAACCGCGGCACCAATCGAACAGCGCCGCGCTGCGCACCGACAGCGGCGCATCCTCGTCGGGCAGCACGAGCGCGAACCCGAAGCTGCGATCCTCCAGTTGCGCCGCGCTGACCTCGCGCAGCCGGTCGAGCGCGCTACCGGCCACCGGGGCAGGCAGGGTGTCGTCGGCGAGCACCGGCGCCAGCCAATCGGCCCGCGATGCCCCGCCCCCCGCCAGCCATCCACAGAGACTTCCATGCAGTTCGCTGGCGCCGATGGCCAGCTGCAGACGGCCGGTCTCGGCGTCGATCTCGGCGGGACTGGGCAGGTGTTCGGACACGGGACTCACGTAGGGCGGCGACGGACAGCGCAGTGTAGCAACCGCGCCGTCGTCCCCTCATCGCCGCGCTTGTTGTCCCGGCCGCGCGATGCCTAAACTCGACGCCGCCCCTCCGGCGCGGAGTCCGCGTGATCGTCCCCAGTTCGTTGCACGTTCCGGTCACTGCATTGCTGACCGCATTGCTGGTGCTGTGCGCGGTGCTGGCGCTCGGACGGCAGCGCCGGCGGGCCCGCTCCTACCCCCGGGACGAGCGGGCGGCGCGTCTGAACCTGGCGCTGTGGGCCACAGGCGAGCGCGACTGGGACTACGACATGGTGTCCGGCGAGGTCCGGCACACCGTGTGCGAGACCGACCCGCATGGCGAGGCCGCGGTTGAACACGTGATGCCGATCGATGCGCTGCTGCACCCCGAGGACCGCCCACTCGCCCGCGAGGCGCTGGCGCGCTACATCGCGGGCGATGGCGAAGGCCAGTTGCAACTTCAGTTGCGCGTCGTGATCGACGGCGGCGACTGGCGCTGGGTCCGCGTGCGCGGCCGCGCGGTCGCCCGTGGCCGCGACGGCGCAATCTTGCGCATCGCTGGCACCGCACTTGATATCACCGGCACCCGCGCGGCCGAGCGCGAACACCGAATCGCCGCCGAAGTGCTGCGCAGCATGCGCGAAGCGGTCGCGGTCATCGATGCCGGCTTCCGCTACGTCTCGGTCAACCCCGCCTTCCTGCGCATGACCGGCTATACCGAGAGCGAAGTGCTCGGCCAGGACGCCCGGCTGCTCGACGACAACCCCGATGGCGAGGATGTGTCCCGCCACCTGCGCGAAGAGGCCGCGCGCCACGGGCACTGGAGCGGCGAGTTGCGGCAGCGGCGCAAGGACGGCGAGCAGTTCCTCGCCGCCGTCGAGTGCCGGACCGTCTACGACGCCGACATGGGCCAGCCCCTGCACGTGTTCGTGCTCAACGACATCACCCACCAGAAGCGCGCCGAGCAGGAGCTGCGTTACCTGGCCAACTTCGACACTCTCACCAGCCTGCCCAACCGCTCGCTGCTGTCGGAGCGCCTGTCGCGCGCGATCGCGCGCGCTCGCGACAACGGCCACCGCATCGCGGTGCTGTTTCTCGACCTGGATCGCTTCAAGGACATCAACGACTCGCTGGGTCACGCCGCCGGCGACCGCATCCTGTGCGCGGCCGCCACCCGGGTGCAGCAGACGGTCGGCATGCACCACACCGTGGCGCGTCTGGGCGGCGACGAGTTCACCATCGTCATCGAGAACCTCGACGAGGTGCAGGCCGCCGACCGCATGGCGCGCGAGATCATCCATGCCTTCGAGGCACCGCTGCGCATCGACGATCGCCGGCAGATCACGATCTCGCCGTCGCTGGGCATCAGCGTCTATCCCGACCATGCGCGCGGCGCGATCGAACTGCTCAAGCAGGCCGACATCGCGATGTACCAGGCCAAGGCCGCTGGGCGGCGGACCTTCAAGCGCTACGACGATGCGATGGACATCGCGGCCCGGCGGCGCACCACGCTGACCGGCGCGCTGCGCGAGGTGCTCGACCGCGGCGAACTGCGCCTGGTCATGCAGCCGCGGCACGCCAGGGCCCTGGGCGGCATTGCCTGCGTCGAGGCGCTGCTGCGCTGGAACAGCCCCACGCTGGGCGAGATTCCACCGAGCGAATTCATCCCGATCGCCGAAGAAAGCGGCCTGATCCACGAAATCGGTGAATGGGTGCTGCGCGAGGCCTGCCGCACCGTGCTGGAGTGGCGCCGCCAGGGGCTGGCCGACATCGCGGTCTCGGTCAACGTCTCGCTGCTGCAACTGCTGCGCGGCGATTTCCCCGGCGTCGTGCGGCGTGTGCTGGAGGAGGTCGGCTTCCCGCCCGAGGGGTTGGAGCTGGAACTGACCGAAAGCGTGCTGATGGCCGACGCCGAGCACGCCGCCGCGCGCTTGCAGGCCCTGCGCACGATGGGGGTGTCGCTGGCAATCGACGATTTCGGCACTGGCTACTCGTCGCTGGCTTATCTCAAGCGGCTGCCGATCACCACGATCAAGATCGACAAGGCCTTCGTCGCCGGGCTGCCGGACGACCGTGAGGACGCCGCGATCACCGCCACGGTCATCTCGCTGGCGCATGCGCTGGGGCTGCGGGTCGTCGCAGAGGGTGTGGAGACGGAGGCCCAACTACGCTTCCTGACCGACCGCCACTGCGATGAACTGCAGGGCTACTGGATCTCGCGGCCCCTGCCCCCGGCCCAGTGCCTGGCCTTCGTCCGCGCCCATCCCGCTGGCGCCGCCCCGTTGGCAGACAGCCACGGCTAAGGCGCCCGCCTTGACCGGCACGGGGGGGCTGCCTATCGTGCCGACATGGACACGCCCGACGTCATCACCCAACTCGCCCGCCTGACCGCGCGGGTGGAGACGTTGATTGAGCGCGCCCGTCTGCTGCGCGACGAGAACCGCAGCCTGCGTCAGCAACAGGAAAGCATCGTCGTCGAACGTGCCCAGTTGGTGTCGAAGAACGAACAGGCGCGCTCGCGCGTGGAAGCGATGATCGCGCGCCTCAAATCCCTGGAGCAGCACACGTGAGCGGCGCCAGCGAAGCGGTCAGTGTCCGCGTGCTGGACCGCGAGTACACCGTGGGCGTGGCGCCGGGCGAGCATGACGGCCTGACGGCGGCCGCGCGCCTGGTCGACACCCAGATGCGCGAGATCCGCGGCGCCAACCGCATGGCCGCCGTCGACCGCATCGCCGTGCTCGCCGCGCTGAATTTCGCGCACGAACTGCTGCAACTGCGCCAGACCGGCGGCAGCGATGGCCGCGCGATCGCCGAGGCCATCGCGGCGCTGCATCGCCGGCTCGACGCGTTCGAAGCCGAGCTCTGATCGCAGGCGCGCGGCGCCCGATCGCGACCGCCGCGCATTCGCGACGCCCGCCTTCTTCGCATTGCCGCCACGCGGCTGAACTTGTTCCATCGCAGGACGCCGCTCGCCGACGAACGGCTGCGCGCTTCGGCGTCGCGGCGCTATACTGCGCCTGCGTTCTCTGCCGTGTCCGACAGCGTGCAAAACATTCGCCTTGTCCCTTAATAACGACACCGGGGATGCAGGAAAACCGGGAGTGCATATCCGCCCTCGAGCGGAAAGCCCAAAGGAATTCCGGCGTTCCCACTTGAACCCCGGGTTCAAGGTCGTTTCGCGTGCATCGACATGTGCGGAGAACGTATTTCTTTTCGCCTGCCGCGTCGCCGGCGCTTCTTCGACGACGAGTCCGGCCGCATGACCGACCGCCCTGCCCTCCGCCGCCGCCTGCGCGACCAGCGCCGCGCGCTGCCGGCCGCAGTGCGGATCGCCGCCGCCGAAGGCCTGGCGGCGCAGTTGCTCGCGCTGCCCACGCTGCCCGCCACCGGCTACGTCGCCGGCTACTGGGCCAGCGACGGCGAGATCGGTCTGCACGTCTTCCAACTCCGCCTGCCGCCCGGCCTGGTGTACTGCCTGCCGGTGCTGCATGGCGACATGCTGCGCTTCGCGCCCTGGCGCGCCGGCGATGCGCTGGTGACCAACCGCTACGGCATTCCGGAACCGAATGTCGAGCCGGCCTCGGCGCTCGATGCGCGGGAGATGGCGCTGGTCGTCGCACCGCTGGTCGGTTTCGACGCGCAGGGGCATCGCCTCGGCATGGGCGGCGGCTGGTACGACCGCAGCTTCGCATTCCGCCGGGCGCAGGGCGCGCCGCCCATGCTGGTCGGCGCCGCCTTCGCCTCGCAGCAGGTCGACGCACTCGATGCCGCCGACTGGGACGTGCCGCTCGACGCGGTCTGCACCGAATCGGCGACCCTGTTTCCATCCTCGCCCCCGCCCCCGCCGCCTGACGAGACGCGATGAGCACCCGCAAGCGCTATTGGCTGATGAAGTCCGAGCCCGAAGACTTCTCGATCGACGACCTCGCCCGCGTCGGCACCGAACCCTGGACCGGCGTTCGCAACTACCAAGCGCGCAACTTCATGCGCGACGGCATGCGGATCGGCGATGGGGTGTTCTTCTATCACTCCAACGCGGCCGTGCCCGGCATCTACGGCATCGCCGAGGTCGCCAGCACCGCATACCCCGATCCGACGCAGTTCGACGCATCGTCGAAGTACTACGACGAGAAGGCGAGCCAGGAAGCCCCGCGCTGGTTTCTCGTCGATGTGCGCTATGTGCGCACGCTCGCCCACCCCATCACCCTGAGCGAGATCCGCGAACACGCGGACGCGCTGGGCGAGGAGTTCGCGCTGATCCGCAAGGGCGCGCGCCTGTCCGTGCTGCCGGTCACGGCCGCGCAATGGAAGTTGTTGTCGTCCCTGGAGAAGAAGCGATGAGCGAAGGCAAGCGGCTGGCCGGCGAAAAGGCGATCGAGTACGTCGAGGACGGCATGATCGTCGGCGTCGGTACCGGCTCGACGGTGGCGTTCTTCATCGACGCGCTGGCGAAGATCAAACACCGCATCGACGGCGCGGTGTCGAGCTCGGACCAAAGCACCGAGCGCCTGCGCCAGCACGGCATCGAGGTGCTGGACCTCAATGCCACCGGCCCACTGTCGTTGTACGTGGACGGCGCCGACGAGTGCGATCCGGACAAGCACCTGATCAAGGGCGGTGGCGCCGCGCTGACGCGCGAGAAGATCATCGCCGAGGCCAGCGAGCGCTTCGTCTGCATCATCGACCCGGCCAAGCAGGTGCCGGTGCTGGGCACGTTCCCGCTGCCGATCGAGGTCATTCCGATGGCCCGCAGCCTCGTCGCTCGCGAGATTCTGGCGACCACTGGCGGCCAGCCGGTCTGGCGCGAGGGGGTGCGTACCGACAACGGCAACTGGGTACTCGATATCCACGGCCTGTCGATCGCCGACCCAGTGGCCCTGGAAGCGCAGCTCAACCAGATCCCGGGCGTGGTCAGCGTCGGTCTGTTCGCGCGTCGCAAGGCCGACGTCGTCATCGTCGGCACCGCGACGCCGACGGTGCTCTGACGTCCTCGGCCACACCCCCACCAAAAGCGCCTTTACCGGGCAGCAGCGGGTGTTCGCTTCGGACGGGCAGCGCCTGCCCCAACGCAGGCTCCTCCCGCACTTCGGCGATCGACCACAAAAAAGCCCGCCTTTCGGCGGGCTTTTCGCAGATCGACAGCAGGAGATCACTCGACGTCGAGGAAGCTCCGCAGCTGCTCGCTGCGCGAGGGATGACGCAGCTTGCGCAGCGCCTTGGCCTCGATCTGACGGATCCGCTCGCGGGTCACATCGAACTGCTTGCCGACTTCCTCGAGGGTGTGGTCGGTGTTCATGTCGATGCCGAAGCGCATCCGCAGCACCTTCGCCTCCCGCGGGGTCAGGCCCGCGAGCACGTCGCGCACCGTCTCCATCAGGTTGGTGTTGGTGGTCGCGTCGATCGGGGACTCCACATTGGTGTCCTCGATGAAGTCGCCCAGATGCGAGTCCTCGTCGTCGCCGATCGGGGTCTCCATCGAGATCGGCTCCTTGGCGATTTTCATCACCTTGCGGATCTTGTCCTCGGGCATGTCCATTTCCTTGGCCAGCTCCTCCGGCGTGGCCTCGCGGCCGTACTGCTGGAGCATCTGGCGGGAAATGCGGTTCAACTTGTTGATCGTCTCGATCATGTGCACCGGAATTCGGATGGTGCGCGCCTGATCGGCGATCGAACGGGTGATGGCCTGACGGATCCACCACGTGGCGTAGGTCGAGAACTTGAAGCCGCGGCGGTGTTCGAACTTGTCGACCGCCTTCATCAGGCCGATGTTGCCCTCCTGGATCAGATCCAGGAACTGCAGGCCGCGGTTGGTGTACTTCTTCGCGATCGAGATCACCAGGCGCAGGTTGGCCTCGACCATCTCCTTCTTGGCCTTGCGGGCCTTGGCCTCGCCGTAGGCCATCGCCCGGTTGATCTCCTTCAGATCCCCCAGGGTCACGCCCATGGCCTTCTCGATCGCCAGCGTGGCTTCCTGCTCGGCGACGATCTGGTCGCGCACGTCCTTCAGGCCGGACGACCACTTCTGCTTGCGCTTGATCATCTCGTCCGCCCAGCCGGTATTGGTCTGGTTGCCGTCCCAGGCGCGGATGAAGTCCTTGCGCGGCATCTTGGCGACGCGCGTGGACAGGTCGAGGATGCGACGCTCGTGGTCCTTGAGTTCGCCGACGACGTCGCGCAGCTTGCGCACCAGCAGGTCGCTGAGCGGCAGCGGCAGCTTGAAGGTCATGAACTGGTCGGCCATCTCGCCGCGCAGCTTGACCACCGGCTTGGCCGACGCGCCGTTCTTGGCGTAGGCCTTCTGGAACTTGTTGAACAGGTCGGCCAGCACCTCCATGCGACGCGCGACTTCGGCCGGGTCCGGACCACTGGGACCGCTGCTCTCTTCCTCGTCGCCGCTGTCGTCGTCGGCATCATCGTCGTCGCTGTCGGCGTCGTCCGCATCGGCGGCAACCGGCGCAGGCGCGTTGCCGGCGGCGGCCTCTTCCTCGGCGGCGAGTTCTTCGAGCAACTGGTCGTTGAAGCCGACCACGACTTCGGCCAGGCGCTTCTTGCCGGCCTTGTGCAGCTCATATTCCTCAAGCAGCAGCTGGACCGACCACGGAAAGCTGGCCACCGAGGCCATCATCTGGTTCAGGCCTTCCTCGATGCGCTTGGCGATGGCGATCTCGCCCTCGCGGGTCAGCAGCTCGACCGTGCCCATCTCGCGCATGTACATGCGCACCGGGTCGGTGGTGCGACCGCCTTCGGTATCGAGCGAGGTCAGCGCTGCGGCAGCTTCCTCGGCCGCGGTCTCGTCGACCTCACGGTTGCCGCTCGATTCGCCCGCCAGCAGCAGCGTCTCAGCGTCGGGTGCGACCTCATGGACATCGATGCCCATGCCGTTGATCATGCCGATGATGTCTTCGATCTGCTCCGGATCGACCATGTCGTCGGGCAGGTGGTCGTTGACCTCGGCGTAGGTCAGGTAACCCTGCTCCAAGCCCTTGCTGATCAGGAGCTTGATATCGGACTGCTGGGCGGGACGTTCATTCGCCATGTGGCGCACCGTTGTCAAAGTGAACCCGTAATTATACCACCTGCAGGGCCGGGGTCATGCCCGCAGCAGGAAGGTGACCGGGCCGTCGTTGACCAGGCTGACCTCCATATGGGCGCCGAACCGCCCCGTTTCCACCCCCCCGTGCCGGGCGCGGCAGACCGCGACCAGGCGACCGAAGGTCCGTTCAGCCTCCTCGGGCGGCGCGGCGGTGCTGAAGCCGGGCCGATTGCCTGAGCGGGTGTCGGCGGCCAGCGTGAATTGGCTGACCAGCAGCAGCCCGCCGCCGGTCTGGGTCAGCGACCGGTTCATGCGCCCGGCCTCGTCGGCGAATACCCGGTAGGCCAGCAGCCGTTCGGCCATCCGCTCGGTTTGCGCCTCGTCGTCACCGGGCTCGATCCCGACCAACGCCAGCAGCCCCGGCCCGATCCGGCCCACGACCTCGCCGTCGACCCGCACCGCCGCCTCGCTGACCCGCTGGATCAGCGCGAGCATGACGCCCCCAGGGCTGGCCGCCTGGGCCGGCCGAGCGCGCGCGCCGACACGGCGCCCCCATCCCAGCCTTCCCCCGCCCGCAGGGGAAGGGGCGAAGCACGGCACTCATCCCGGCCCTCCCCTGAATGCAGGGAAAGAGACGAAGCACCGGCCTCACACCAGCCTTCCCCAAGCAGGTAGCGGAGCGAAGCTGTGGCCATTAGCCCGAGTACCGGTTGCTGATCGGATAGCGGCGCTCGCGGCCGAAGGCACGGCGCGAGATCTTCGGGCCCGGCGCCGCCTGGTGCCGCTTCCACTCGCTGGTGCGCACCAGCCGGAGCATCCGGTCGACGGTCGTCGCGTCGAAGCCGGCGGCGACGATCTCGTCGCGCGACTCTTCCTGATCGACGAAGCGGCGCAGGATCGCGTCGAGCACGTCGTAGGGCGGCAGCGAGTCCTGGTCGAGCTGGTCGGCGCGAAGTTCGGCAGACGGCGGCCGGTCGATGACCGCCGGCGGAATCACCGGGCTTCCGGCAACGGTATTGCGCCACTTCGCCAGCCCGAAGACCTCGGTCTTGTAGAGATCCTTCAGCGGCGCGTAGCCACCGCACATGTCGCCGTAGATCGTTGCGTAGCCGACCGCGTACTCGCTCTTGTTGCCGGTGGTCAGCAACAGCCCGCCGTGCTTGTTGGACAGCGCCATCAGGATCGCGCCGCGCGTGCGCGACTGCAGGTTCTCCTCGGTCACGTCGGGCGCTGCATCGCCGAAGGCCTCGGACAGCGTGTCGAGGAAACCCTGGAATGGCGGCTCGATCGGAATGGTGAGCATGCGCACGCCCAGATGCGCGCACTGCTCGGCGGCCAGGTCGTTGCTCAGGCCGGCGGTGTAGCGCGACGGCAGTCGCACCGCGGTGACGTTGTCGGCGCCGAGCGCGTCGACCGCCATCGCCAGCACCACCGACGAGTCGATACCACCCGACAATCCCAGCCACACTTTCGAGAACCCATTCTTGCCGCAGTAATCGCGCAGCCCCCGCACCACCGCGCGCCAGGCCAGTGCGTCGATGCTCTCGTCGCCGTCGTCGACCCAGAGCACCGGGGTGAAGCCACGGCGCTGCCGGTCGTAATCGACCACCAGCCATTGGTCGTCGAACGCGACCGCCGCTGGATGCACGGTGCCATCGGCATCGGCGACGACCGAGGCGCCATCGAACACCAGCGCGTCCTGGCCGCCGACCACGTTGACATAGGCCAACGCCACGCCCGCATCGCGCGTGCGCTCGGCCAGCAAGGCGTCACGCTGGCGATGCTTGCCGCGCTCGTAGGGCGAGGCGTTGGGCACCACGACCAGTTCGGCGCCGGCGCGCACGGTGTCGTCCAGCGGCTCGGGGAACCACAGGTCCTCGCACACCAGCACGCCGACTGGCACGCCGCGCACGTCGATCACGCACGAGCCGCCATCGGGGTCGACGTGGAAATAGCGCCGCTCGTCGAAGACGTTGTAATTGGGCAACTCGCGCTTGCGGTAGGTCCGCTCGACCTTGCCGTCGCGCAGCACGCTGGCCGAGTTGTAGAGCACGCTGCCGGCCGATTCGGGCCAGCCCACGACCGCGACGATGCCGTGCACATCCTTGGCGACCTGCATCAATGCCGCCTCGCAGTCGATCAGAAACCCCGGTCGCATCAGCAGGTCTTCGGGCGGGTAGCCGCTGATCGCAAGTTCGGGGAAGACGACGATGTCGGCGCCGAACTCGATCTTTGCCTCCTCGATCATCGCGGCGATGCGTTCGGCGTTGCGCCCCACGTCGCCGACCGGGAAGTCGAACTGAGCCAGGGCGATGCGCAGGGGGCGGGCGGGGTCAGATGCCATACGTCAGGAAATCCAGGGCTTCGATGATGCGCAGTCGCTCGCCCGACAAGTTCGCGACCTGTGGACCGAGCATCTGCATGGGCACGCTGGTGATCTGCGCAGTGTCCATCACCATCGTTGTTGCGGCGACCGGCAGCGTCGGCATCAGACGGGTGAGCAGCGGACCGGCCTGCTCGGGTGGAATCAGCGGCACGACGACGCGCGACTCCACGGTATCGATCAGATCGCTCTGCACGTTCAACCAGCAGGGCACCGCGTGACGCGAGGCCGGATCGGCATTGGCATAGACGCAGAACTGGCTCATGCCCCCGCCGGGTCCTTCCGCGATGCCTTGAAGGCGCGAACCCGGTCGCTGGCGAGCCCGTCGCGGGCGATGCGCGCGTTGTACGCGGCCATCGCCTCACGGTTCTCCTCCCGCCACTGCGCGCGCCTGCGGGCGCGCACCTCGGCTTCCAACGCCTTTTCCAGCGTCGCCGACAGGTTGATGTCGAGTGCACGCGCCTGTTCGAGCAATCCCTGGTTGACGCTGACATTGGTCGCGCGCTTGCCGTAGCCGGCGTAGTCTTCGCGGATGCGCATGTCGTGCCCCTTCTCGATGCGCATGAAGCATGCGCATTCAACCATAGCATGTCAACCGCGCGGCCGAACGGCCGTCCCGACCGGCGCGACCACGCAGAGAAGCCGGGGTCAGAGTGCAATTTTCGCGCGGCTAAATCGCACTCTGACCCCGGCTTTGCACCCCGGTTTGCAAGCAAGTGGTCATCAGTTCGCAGAAGTCCACGCACTGCGGCGAGACCACAAAAAAAGGCCACCCGAAGGCGGCCTTTTTAAGAAACACCGGTGATCCGGATCGTTTACTTGACCAGCTCGGCGATCGCCGCACCCAGGTCGCCCGGCGAACGGACGGTCTTCACACCGGCCGCTTCCATCGCCTTGAACTTGCCTTCGGCCGTGCCCGAGCCGCCCGACGCGATCGCGCCGGCGTGGCCCATGCGCTTGCCCGGAGGGGCCGAGGCGCCGGCGATGAAGCCTACGACCGGCTTCTTGACGTGCGCCTTGATGTACTCGGCGCCCGCTTCCTCGGCGTCGCCGCCGATCTCGCCGACCATGATGATGCCCTCGGTCTGCGGGTCTTCGTTGAACAGCTTCAGGCAGTCGACGAAGTTCAGGCCGTTGATCGGGTCGCCGCCGATGCCGATGACCGTCGACTGGCCCAGGCCCGCCGCGGTGGTCTGCTTGACGGCTTCATAGGTCAGCGTGCCCGAACGCGAGACGATGCCGATCTTGCCCGGCTGGTGGATATGACCCGGCATGATGCCGATCTTGCACTCGCCCGGAGTGATCACACCGGGGCAGTTTGGGCCGACCAGCGTGACATCGGGGTGCGACTTGAGCACGTTCTTCACGCGCAGCATGTCGAGCACCGGGATGCCCTCGGTGATGCACACGATGACCTTGATGCCGGCAGCTGCGGCCTCGAGGATCGCGTCGGCCGCGAACGGCGGCGGCACGTAGATCACCGACGCGTCGGCGCCAGTGGCTTCGACCGCTTCGCGCACGGTGTTGAACACCGGCAGGTTGATGTGGGTGGTGCCGCCCTTGCCGGGGGTCACGCCGCCGACGACCTGGGTGCCGTACTCGACCATCTGGGTCGCGTGGAAGGTGCCCTGCTGGCCGGTGAAGCCCTGCACGATGACCTTCGTATTCTTGTTGATCAGAACAGACATTGAATGAGTTTCCTGGTCGCGTGGGGTCAGGCGGCAACGGCCGCGACGGCCTTCTTGGCGCCGTCGTTGATGTCGTCGGCCGGGGTGATGGCCAGGCCGGATTCGGCCAACAGCTTCTTACCCGCTTCCACGTTGGTACCTTCCAGACGGACCACGACCGGGACCTTGACGTCCACTTCCTTGACCGCGGCGATGATGCCCTCGGCGATCATGTCGCAACGCACGATGCCGCCGAAGATGTTGACGAAGATCGCCTTGACCTTGTCCGAGGACAGGATGAGCTTGAACGCCTCGGTCACGCGCTCCTTGGTCGCGCCGCCGCCGACGTCGAGGAAGTTGGCCGGCGAACCGCCGTTGAGCGCGATCACGTCCATCGTCGCCATCGCCAGACCGGCGCCGTTGACCATGCAGCCGATGTTGCCGTCCATCGTCACGTAGTTGAGGTCGTACTCGCTGGCACGCACCTCGGCCTCATCTTCCTGGGTCGTGTCGCGCATCGCGGCCAGATCCTTGTGGCGGAAGGTCGCGTTGTCGTCGCTGTTGACCTTGCCGTCGAGCGCGTACAGGTCGCCGCTGTCGAGGATCGCCAGCGGGTTGAGTTCCACCAGCGCCAGGTCCTTCTCGTTGAACAGCCGGTACAGGCCGCCCATGATCTTGGCCAGCTGGTTGGCCTGCTTGGCGTTCAGGCCGATCTTGAAGCCGATGTCGCGGCCCTGGTAGGCCTGGAAGCCTTCGACGAAGCCGACGTTGAGGGTCTCGATCTTCTCGGGGGTCTCGGCAGCGACCTGCTCGATGTCCACGCCACCCTCGCTCGAGACGATGTAGGTGATCGACTGCGTGCCGCGGTCCACCAGCACCGACAGGTACAGTTCCTTGGCGATCTCGCCGGCCTCGGTCACCAGCACCAGGTTCACCGGCAGGGCGACGCCCGCCGACTGGTAGGTCGCCATGTTCGTGCCGAGCATCTTCTCGGCGGCGGCCTTCACATCATCATGGGTCTTGCAGAACTTCACGCCACCGGCCTTGCCGCGGCCACCGGCGTGGATCTGGGCCTTGACCATCCAGGGGCCATCGCCCAGGGACTTGGCTGCTTCGACTGCTTCGTCGGCGGAGGACGCGACGCGCCCGGCCGGCACGGGGATGCCGTAATCGGCAAACAACTGCTTCGCCTGGTATTCGTGGAAGTTCATGTGGGGTCCGTACGGGAAGGAAATGTCGCCGACCGCCGGCGGGCGCACAAGGCGCGGCGGGCCGACGGGGTCCGCCATTCTCGCGCATGCGCGCCCGCCGGGCAAAATCGCCGGGTCGGCCGGGACCGTCGGCGCCTGCCTATACTGGCGCCGGACCGCCCCCTGGAGCCCCCGTGCCGCTGCTCGCCCCCGCGATGTCCCGGTCGCTGATGCAGCGCGAACTGGCCCTGTTCTCGCTGTCCCGAGTGCTCGAGGCCGCGCTGCTGGCGCTGGTCGTCTTCAGCCCCTGGGGCGAGGCGCTGGGCGGCGTGGAGATCGCTGCGATCGCGGTCCCGGTGAGCCTGGGCTACCTGGTTGCCTCGGTCGGCTTGTTGATCCATGCCCGCGCGCCCAACCCCGACTACGCCGCCCACGCGACAGTCGGCATCGGCGTCGACATCCTGGTCGCGGCGCTGACCAGTCATGCCGTCCCCGATGTCGCGCCCGGCGTGGCGATGCTGCTGCTGTTCAACGTTGCGGCGGCTTCGCTGTTCGTGAACCTGCGCGTCAGCCTGCTGATCTGCGTGGTCGCGGCAGCCTCGCTGCTGATCGGGCCGCTCGCCGGCCTGACCAGCGCGCGCGCGCCAACGCGCCCGATCGCCGAGCCGCTGATGTTCGCACTCGGCCTGTTCGCGGCCGCATCGCTGACCCGCCTGCTCGGCAAGCAGATCCGCGAGAGCCAGGCGCTGGCCGACCACCACGAGGCCGAGGCCGAGAGCCTGGCCGAGATCAACGAGCTGATCATCCGCCGCATGCAGACCGGCGTGCTGCTCGTCGACGGCGCCGGCCATGTGCGCCGGGCCAACGAGGCCGCGCTCGCCCTGCTCGACGCCGACGGCGACCCGCACGGCCGCCCGCTGTCGCGCCTGTCGCCGCCGCTGGCGTTGCGACTGGCCAGTTGGCTGCGCAGCGGCAGCAGCGACGATGCCCCGCTCGCACTGCGCGAGCATGTCGATGTCATGCCGCGGTTCGTGCGCCTGCTCGCCGACGGCGACAATACACTCGTCTTCCTCGACGACACCTCGCTGGTCACCCGCCGCGCCGAATCGCTGACCCTCGCCACGATGGGCCGGTTCTCCGCCAGCCTCGCCCACGAGATCCGCAACCCGCTGGCGGCGATCAGCTACGCGACGCAATTGCTCGAAGAATCGGACGCCATCCAGGACGGCGATCGCCGCCTGCTGCAGATCGTCCACCAGCAATGCGTGCGCACCAACGGCATCGTCGAGAGCGTGCTCGGCCTGGCACGTCGCGAGCGCGCACGGCCCGAGCCCGTCGAGCTGGTGGCCGCCGTGCACGCCTTCGTGCAGGACTACCGGCTGATCGTCGCCGACGACAACGCCATCCTGGACGTGGACTGCGACACCGCCTGCGTGCGCGCGGTGGTCGACCCGCGCCACTTGCACCAGGTGCTCACTGCACTGGTCAACAACGCCGTGCGCTACGGCCGCCAACCGGGTGAGCCGGCGCGCATCACCTTGCGCATCGAGGATGGCGAGCGACCCTGCATCAGCGTGTGCGATCACGGGCCCGGCGTCGAAGACACCGCCCTGGGTCAGTTGTTCCGCCCCTTCTTCACCACCTCCGAAAGCGGCACGGGCCTGGGGCTCTACATCGCGCACGAACTGTGCCGCGCCAACGAAGCACGGCTCGACTATGTCCCCGCACCGGACGGCGGCGCATGCTTTCGGATCGCCCTGTCAGTACGGCGCAGTACGCGGCGCGGGTGAACCACAGCCGGCGCGGCGGACACGCCGTGGACGACGATGAAAACGCACGAACCCTCACGAAAACAGGGCGCCCGGCCGCGTTCGCTGTGACCGACGTCACCAGTGTGACCCTCGTCACTATTGGCAAAAGCTGTCACTATGGGTCACTCCGCAAAAGCCAAGCGCCCAGCCAGATTTCGATGAGCGAGCACCGCAGCGCCCTGATCGTCGACGACGAACACGACATCCGCGAACTGCTGGTCCTCACGCTGGGCCGCATGAGCCTGCGTACCGACACCGCGCCCAACCTCGCGGCCGCCCGCGAGTTGCTGGCCAACGGCCACTACGACCTGTGCCTGACCGACATGCGCCTGCCCGACGGCTCGGGTCTGGACCTGGTCGGGGAGATCAACACGCGCTTTCCTGGCACTCCGGTCGCGGTGATCACCGCCTACGGCAACGTCGAGGCCGCAGTCGATGCATTGAAGGCCGGCGCGTTTGATTTCGTCAGCAAGCCGGTCGACATCAACGTGCTGCGCGGTCTCGTACGCCAGGCACTGGAACTGGGCGAACGCGGCCGCCACAGCGACGACGCGGCCGGTGGTCGCCTGCTCGGCAAGTCCGAGGCCATGGTCACGCTGCGCAACACGCTGGCCAAGGTCGCGCGCAGCCAGGCACCGGTCTGCATTAACGGCGAATCGGGCACCGGCAAGGAGCTCGTCGCGCGCATGCTGCATGCGCAGAGCGCACGCGCCGGCGGTCCGTTCGTGCCGGTCAACTGCGGCGCGATTCCCAACGAACTGATGGAAAGCGAGTTCTTCGGACATCGCAAGGGCAGCTTCACCGGCGCACACAGCGACAAGCCTGGCCTATTCCAGGCGGCCGAAGGCGGCACGCTGTTCCTCGACGAAGTGGCCGAACTGCCGCTGCCGATGCAGGTCAAGCTGCTGCGCGCGATCCAGGAAAAATCGGTGCGCCCGGTCGGCGCCTCGACCGAAGTGCAGGTCGACGTGCGCATCCTGTCGGCCACCCACAAGGACCTGGCAACGCTGGTCGACGAAGGCCGCTTCCGCCACGACCTCTACTACCGCATCAACGTCATCGGCTTGACCGTGCCGCCACTGCGCGAGCGTGCCGGCGACCTGCCGCTGCTGTCGGACGCTATTTTGCGCCGGCTCGCCCAGGCCATGCGCCGTCCGGCGCCGGTGCTTGCGCAGGACGCGATCGCCGCCCTTGAGGCGCATGCCTTCCCCGGCAATATCCGCGAACTGGAAAACATCCTCGAACGCGCCCTGGCGATGGCCGACGGCGACCGCATCACCGCTGCCGACTTGCACCTGCCGACGGCCCAGCCCGGCATGGCCGGCAGCCCCGCCGCTGCAGCCCAGGCGGGGACCCGGCTGCCGCCCGACCCGCGCACACTCAGTCCCTACGAGACCGCCGGCACGGCCCTGCCCTCCTACATCGAGGACATCGAGCGCGCCGCGATCCAGCAAGCGCTGCAGGAAAACCGCTACAACAAGACCAAGACCGCGGCCGTGCTCGGCATCACCTTCCGCGCCCTGCGCTACAAGCTCAAGAAACTCGGCATCGACTAGAACGAGGCAACGCAAAACCGGGGTCAGAGTGCAATTTCCTTGAAATTGCACTCTGACCCCGGTTTTAGCTTCTGGCGACAGATCAAGGCCGGCTGGCCGTCTCCTGTCGCATCGGTCCACCGCCGCCTCGCGTGCCTCCCGTCGCCTTGGGCCGCACCTGCGACCAATCCATCGGCCGATTGCCGCCGATCTCGATCCAGCCCTGCTGCAGCGCATGGTTGGGATTGTCCAGCACACTGTAGACATCGACGCCATTGCCGGCGTCCAGGCCCCAGACGCCCGCCCAGGCGTTGCGACCGGCCCGCTTGGCCACGTACAGCGCGCGATCCGCGACACGGATCGCGTCCTGCCAGCGCGGTGCGTCGCCCGGGAACACCGGCAACGATGACACCCCGCTCGAGACCGTCAGCGGCAGCATGCCGCCGCGGCCGTCGTCCACGCGAAGCCGCTCGACTTGCCGGCGCAGATGCTCGGCCAGCGCAAATGCGGCCATGCGGGATGTGTCGCCGCGCGCCACCAGAAACTCCTCACCGCCCCAGCGCGCCACCACATCGCCCGTATCGCAGGTCTCGCGCAGGCAACGCGCAATCTGCAACAGGGCCGCGTCGCCGATATCATGCCCAAACTGATCGTTGATCGACTTGAACGCATCCACGTCCAGAAGCACCAGCGCCGCGCGCCGGCCATCGGCCGCCAACGCCTGCAGCGCGCCGTCAGCGGCGCGGCGATTCATCAGCCCGGTCAGCGGATCGGTCGTGCTCAACTCGGTCAGACGCTGTTTTTGCCGTCGGGTCCGGAGCAGCAACACCAGCGAGACCAGAGCAATGATCGCCAACGCCCCCAGTCCGAGGTCACGCAGCATACGATTGCGTGCCGCGGCCTGGCGCGCGACGACCTGCTCGGGCTGTAGATCTCGTTCGGCTTCAGCCTGTAGCCGCGCCAGTTGTCGAGCCGTCTGTCCCCGGCTATTCGCACGGTCGAGTTCGCGCGCGCGACTCGCATATCCTGCCGCCGCGTTTGTGTCGCCCAGCGCAGTGGCGACATCGGCCATCAGGTACAGCGAGCTGCGATGCCCCGACGGCATCCTCGCGGCTTCAGCGAGTGCCAACACACGTTCGGCATAGGGCTTGGCGGCCTCTGCCTGCCCCTGGGCGAGCAGCACCCGGGCCAAGCCATCAGTGGCGCCTGCCTCGGCGCCGGCATCCCCAATCTCGCGTGCCCGCGCAATCACCGCGCGGAACATCGCCTCCGCTTGCTGCAGATCTCCTCTCTCACGAACTGCTTCGGCGCGGTAGATCCCAATCCTGTTGCGAACACCCTGCATGTCGGGGAACTTGGCGGCTGCTGCGTCGACCTCGTCGAACAGTGCCGAAGCTTCCTCGAGCCTGCCGGTCTGCGCTAGCGTCAATGCCAGGTCGTGGCGCAGCATGATGTTCTGCGGCGCGTCGGGCCGGCCCAGTTTGCGATCAAGCGCATACGCCTGCTGGAAGAACGGCAGCGCACCTTTTGGATCGTCGAAATCGTTCGCCCGCAGATGGGCAATCGTGATCAGCGCGTTGAGCTGCTCGGGCGCGTTCTTGGTGCGCAGCGCTTCGGAGAGCGATGCCTGCACCAACTGGAGCGCCAGATCCGGCCGTCCGGTCCGGGCGACCAGGGGCGCGATCCGGTTATGCCCACTTGTCCGCACTTCGGCAGGCACCTTGGTATCGTCCAACAACGCAAGTGCTTGCGTCGCAGTCTGTCCAGCCGCCTCACCCTGCCCCGACGACAATTGCGCCACGCCTAGACAAATGGTTGCCATTGCCCGGGCATCGACAGGCAGCCCGCGGTCGGCCAGCAACGCCTGCGCCGCGACCAGGCCCTGTGCAGGCTCGATCACCGCCAGGTGGTGACAATGCCGAATCCGTTCCACGTGCGGTGGGGTGGCGGGTGCGTTCTGGGCCAGCACGGACGCGCATGGCAGCGCGGACGCAAGCAACAGCACCGCGCGGGCGAGACGAACGGAACGATGGGGCATCAGGGACCTCGGGGAACGGCAGCGCCACCGCGCTGGAGAGGAGAGGCGGGCCGCCAGCCAATATACTCGCTACCAGGGAGACCACATGATGGCGGGCAAGCCGAGCTTCACACCAACAACTGGGACCGTATCGCCACGATCCGATGCCGCACGACCGATGCGCGGCCATGGGTCACCGCCCGATCCGGTCGTCCACCGCAATGCGGCCATGCTTCAGGGCGTGCTTGCTGTTTACGGCGTGTACTACCCCATGGCGACCGCACTGGGCTGGGAACGCCTCGGCGGCCCCACAGATCCGGTCACTCTAGGATTGGCATTCGTCCACATCGCAGTGATCTGGGGTGGCTTCGTTGCGGCACGCCTCGGTTTCTGGCGCCAGGCCACCCATGCGTTTGTGTTCGGCAGCCTCGTCGTGCTGTCGATCGCCTACCCGCGCTGGGGCTTGGCGGCCCTGGGCCCGCAGCAGATGCTGCACCTGCTGCCGATCCTGATCGCAGGCGTGCTGGTGGGGCGCCGCACGTTGTGGGCCGCCACCGCGTGGCTGGGCGGCCTGTTCATTTTCGGCGCCTGGACCGATACGCGCCCCCTGCTGGTCACCCCCGACCACGTTTGGCGCGTCTCGCTCGACGTGGGCGCATCGCTGGTCGGCCTCACGCTCGTCGCTTTCGTTGTCGATCAGGCCCTGATCGCCCTGCACCAGAGTCTGGATCTCGCCCGTCAGAGGGGCGCCGATCTCGCACGCGCCCGCGACCGGCTGCTGCTGGAGATCGAGCAGCGCGAGCGCCAGCAGACCCAGCTGCTGCACGCCCAGAAGATGGAAGCTGTCGGCCGCCTGGCCTCGACCATCGCCCATGACTTCAACCACCTGCTGGCACTGGTCATGGGCCATGCCGGACGCGGCCTCGCCAGCGACGACCCGGCGGAGATGAAGGCAGCGCTGCGCAGCGCCGAGTCCGCCGCGCGCCGCGCTGGCGAGACCAGCCACCGCCTCGTCGACTTCAGCCGCCACGACGACACGGCACCCGAAACCTTTGACGCTGTCGAGGCCATTGCCGACCTCGAACCCGTCCTGCGGCGTACCTTCCTGCCCGGGGTGGACGTGGGTTTGGACCTCGACCCAAGCGCCCGCCTGGCGATCCACTTCGACCGCGCCCACCTCGAACTCATCCTGCTGGGCATGGCGGCCAACGCCCAGCAGGCCATGCCCGACGGCGGGCAGTTCACGCTGTCCGTTGCCGCCTACGCGCTCGATCGAGTCGAAATCATCGCCTGCGACACAGGACGCGGCATGGACGCCACCACCCGCGCGCGCTGCTTCGAACCGTTTTTCACCACCCGCCCCGCCGCCCAGGCCGCCGGCCTCGGCCTGGCCGTCGCCGCCCACCTCGTCCGCGAGGCCGGCGGCGACATCACTGTCGAGAGCGCGCCAGGCCAAGGCAGCGCCTTCCGCATCGTCCTGCCTCGACAAGAACAGGCGCCCGATACCGCGCGGACGGGTAGCAGCCGCAGGCCACGAATGTCGAGACAGGCGCTTCGGCAGCGGCCCGTGGCCGGGGAGAAGAGCTGAGGCCGTCTGCACCCGCATGACATTCGTGGCTTTTAATTCCGCACACGGATCGCCCCTCCACCTGCGAGATCAGCCCCACCCTTCGGGCGGGACAGCGCGCTGCGACGACAGTCGATCAAACCCACGCTCAAGTTCACTGAAGTGCGGCCGATACCGTGTTCGTCGCTTGGTGCGCACGCCGCCAACACATCGATCTGCGACCACAGTCACATGGATGACCCGCCACCGCCTGACGCGAAACGTCACAAGGCGACCTTGGCAGGCAGGCCCGAGGCAGAACGTTCACGCTTGTTCACCCCGAACGCCTTCAAACGGCGCAGGCCGACGACTTCGCGCGATTGGCACGACCCATGCGTCACCCTTAGTGCACGTGCATGTCGCACGGCTGCCCACGGATCGGCACCCGCCGCTTTCCAGGCACGTGAATCCATCCACCCTTGGGGAGTTGCTCCATGAAGACGCAGAAAGGTTTCACCCTGATCGAACTGATGATCGTCGTCGCGATCATCGCCATCCTGGCCGCGATCGCGCTGCCGGCGTACAACAACTACCGCGTCAAGGCGGCAGAGAATGCATGCATGGGCGAAGCCAAGGCTTGGACGAACGCCTATATCGCCGCCAATCAATCCTCGATGGCCCTGCCCGCCATCCCGACTGGCGGCGCCTGTACGAGTCAAGCAGGGTTTACCGTTGGAACGACTGGCACGGATCCGCTGACTGGCACCGCCGTGTTCACTCCCAAGGCGCCTGGCGTCCTCACAACATCGTGCAACATGGCCAGCGGCACTTGCTCTACGGTTGCAGCGACTAACCCGTAAGCAGGCCGGATGTTGTAAGAGAGCAAGTCACTTGCTCTTGTAATCTCGATATCGAGTCTTATGTGTCGCACGAAGAACCCCGCCCTGGCGGGGTTCTTTGTTTAGGGCCTTCTGCATATGCCCAGATTTTAAGGATTCGCCAAGAGAGGCGTTTTTCCTTACATGAGAGCGCGGGATTTCCCGACACTCGGGCGCTTGACCCTCGCCGCACGCCTCGGCTGACTCAATCCCAAGGAGCGTAGAAACTCCTCGAACAGCGGTCCCCACCTCCGTCAAACCGGTGGGATTTTTACGTCCGTATCCTGACGGTCGTAGACCGGCGCGATGTCTGCGTCGGGAGGGCGGCTAATACAACACCCTTCGGGGAAATACGCCCGCCGACTCTTAGCGGTTTCTAACCTCCCGACTTCCCGTCGCCGATTCCCGGTGCGCGGGGCCTTTCATGGAATGAGGAGGTTGCGATGTCACATGACACGTTGAACGATCAGGGCACCGGCTATTACCTGCCGGAAGACAGCCAGCTTCGATTGAAGCAGTTGCACAGCCACATTGATTTCCTGTCGCGGCTGGCGCGTCCGCGCACGTATGACGAGGTCAGCGAGGTGTCGCCCGAGGTCGGCATGGATGAACTGGCCACCTGCCTCGAACTCTTCACCGATCAGGCGGAACTGGTGTTGAACGACCTGACGTGGGGCGCCGACTTCCCGCGGATGGCCGGAGAGGCGGATGAGGACGACGAGGCTGACGCCGCCGCTACCAGCACGGTGTACGCCTCGGCCGATGCATCGACTGTGGCAGAGCCCGAGCTTGGGTTCAAAGGCCAGGTCGCCGCCGTGGATGCGGCAGGCCATTGGGTCGATCCGGGTGGCGACCGGCTGGTGTTCGGCATGAGCGTCGATCAGGCGGACGCGCTCGGCGAGCTCATCCAGACGATCGCGGCGCATGGCGATGTCATCGCCTCGAGTGAGGACAACGCCTTGGCCGATGCCACGTTGCCTACGTTGGGCCAGGCGATCATGGGCGGGGCCGACGCGCTCCGCGCGCTGATGGACACGGTGGAAAACCAGATGATCGTGCCACCGACCAAGCGCGGCAGCGTACGCGAACCGCGGGCAGCCTACGGCGTGGGTAGCACGTCGGACGAAGACAGCGCGGCCATCCCGGGCTGGCCACTGTCGGCGCACCCCACGCAGGCAACGCACGCGTCTGCGCGGCCGCGCCCGCACTGATCTGTCCCACCGTCAAAACGCGGGGCCGCGGATCGATCCGCGGCCCCGCGCGCTGCGCGGTATCGCCGCTCCTCAGAGCTCGCGACGCGGCGCCAGCACCAGCCGATGCAGCACACCGCCGGCCGCACCAGCCACGAGCGGCACCAGCCAGAACACCCACAACTGCTGCAGTGCCGGGCCACCTTGGATCAGCGCCACACCGGTGCTGCGCGCCGGGTTGACCGAGGTATTGGTGACCGGAATGCTCACCAGGTGGATCAGCGTCAGCGCCAGGCCGATCGCCAACGGCGCAAACGGCGCGGTCACCGGCTTGGCGGTCACGCCCAGCACGATCACGGTGAACAGCATCGTCAGCACGAACTCGATGACGATGGCCGCTTGCAGCGGATAGCCGGCCGGCGAATGCGCGCCGTAGCCATTGGTGGCGAAGCCATGGCTGGGGTCGAAGACCGGGCTGGCGCTGGCGACGTAGTACAGCACCGCCGCCGCGCAGATCGCGCCCAGCGTCTGCGCGATGACGTAAGGCACCACGCGGCCTGCGGTGATGCGCTTGGCCACCCAACACGACAACGTGATCGCTGGGTTGAAGTGACCGCCCGAGATCGAGCCCAGGGCATAGGCCATGGTGACGACACTCAGGCCGAACGCGAACGAGACGCCGAGAGTGCCGATCCCCGCGCCAGGCGAGGACGCGGCCAACACCGCGGCACCGCAGCCGCCCAGGACCAGCCAGAAGGTACCGATGAATTCCGCGACCAGGGGTTTGAAGTTCATGGGGCGCGCACCTCTTTCAGTGGAATGAACCGCCGGACGGCGGGGTGATGAAAGGTCTGCCATTTGGTGAAAACGCGACAGTCACGCCGGCACACGTTGCAGCACGCAAGTGCGCGCACGCAAGTGCGCGCACGCAAGTAGTGCGCGCCCTATTGACCGTGCCGCCCGCGGTAGAGTGACCGGTTGGCGTCCATGGGATATAGCGCGGCCTCGCCGGCTTCGTGCCGTTCGATGATGGCCCCATGGGGATTCGCAGCCCTGCGTAGCGATTGCAGGCTGTCGAGGATTTCGTCGCTCCATGCGTCCTGGCCGTCCTTGTGCGCGTATAGATAAGCATAGCGCGCATGCTCAAGATGCGGGCTAGTCTGAATTCGAGTGCTCGTTGGTCAGCCAACGTACGCGCGCCGAGGATGGCGGCAGCGCGTGCGCGTGGACGCCATGCGGGACGCCCATGCGCGCTTTCTTGTCCAGCGCGAGAAAGCGCGCAAGCTGGTGCTATGCGAGCAGCTGCCGCACCGTGAGGTGGCGCGCCGCTTCAACGTGCACCCGCGCACGATCGCGCGATTGATCGCACGACGCCGCCGATGGGAAGGCCCAACGTGCAGTGCGTCTGTCTGCAACGCCGGGCTTCATGTGCATCTCTTTACGGCGACTCGCCCGGTATGATCGCGACCTTTCGCTGCGCCCGATGCGCTGGAGCTGCCGATGACCTCCTCCTGGATTGCATGGCCGACAGCCGCAGTCGCCGGCCTGGGCCTGTGGAGCGCCGTATCGCTGTCGATGGGCGGCGGCGAACCGTGGGATGCCAGTCGTTACTGGACCCTGGCCTGCCCCGCCGCACTCGCGCTGTCGCTGGCACTGGGCCTGGCATTCCCGATGCGGGCGTGGCGCTGGGGCGCGGCGGTCATGCTCGCACAGGTGCCGGTCGTGGTCGCGGTGTCCGGCATCGGCCCCTTGCTGGCGGCCGGCGTGGTGTACGCGGTCGTACTCGCAGTGCCCGCCATGCTGGCATCAGCGATCGGCGGCTGGTGCCGTCGCAAGCTGCACGGACGCGCCAGCCGCTCGTCGCGCGATGGTCGCTCGGGCTGACGCTGATCTCATGCGCCTGTGGAGCGCCGCCGCCCGCGCGCATGAATGCGCCGCGACGCGCCGTCACCGCACCGGTTGCAGTAGAGTGCCCGCGTCCACCACAGAGCGATCAGATGAGCGTCCATCCCGGCCCCAATCTCGTCGGCATCACCGGCATCGCCCGCCGCTTGGTCATGGACGGTGCGCTGGACGAGGCGGCCGCGCGTGAGGCGCTGGACAAAGCGACGGCGGCGCGACGGAATGTCGCAGGCTACCTGCGCGAGCACAAGCTGGTCAGCGCGGCGCAGATGGCGGCGGCCTTGTCAGTGGAGTTCGGCATGCCGCTGTTCGACCCGGCGGCGATGGCGCCGCAGGCGAGCGCGGTCAAGCTGGTCAGCGAGGAACTGCTCAACAAGCACTCGGTGCTGCCGCTATTCCAGCGCGGCCCGCGTCTGTTCGTGGGCATCTCCGACCCGACCAACACGCTGGCACTGGACGACATCAAGTTTCAGACCAACCTGACGGTCGAGCCGATCCTGGTGGACGAGGACAGCATCCGCCGGACGCTGGAACTGTGGCTATCGAGCTCGGATTCGCTGGCCGGCGCGCTGGACGATGCCGAGGGCCTCGACAACCTGGACGTGGGCGGCGACGAGGACGGCGGCCGGATCGAAAACGTCGTCGACGGCAAGGACGATGCGCCGATCGTGCGGTTCGTCAACAAGGTGCTGGTCGATGCGATCAAGCGCGGCGCCTCGGACATCCATTTCGAGCCCTACGAGACCGACTACCGCGTGCGGCTGCGCGTGGACGGCATGCTCAAGCTGGCGGCCAAGGTGCCGGTCAAGCTCAACCAGCGCATCGCCGCACGCCTGAAGGTGATGGCGCAGCTCGACATCGCCGAGAAGCGCGCGCCGCAGGACGGGCGCATCAAGTTGAACCTGTCCAAGACGCGGCAGATCGACTTCCGCGTGAGCACGCTGCCGACGCTATTCGGCGAGAAGGTGGTGCTGCGCATTCTCGATGCCAGCGCCGCGAAGCTGGGCGTCGACAAGTTGGGCTACGAGCCTGACCAGCAGAAGCTGTTCCTCGATGCGATCCACAAGCCCTACGGCATGGTGCTGGTCACCGGCCCCACCGGTTCGGGCAAGACGGTCTCGCTGTACACCGCGCTAGGCATTCTCAACGACGAGACCCGCAACATTTCCACGGTCGAGGACCCGGTCGAGATCCGGCTGCCGGGCGTGAACCAAGTGCAGCAGAACGAGCGCCGGGGCATGACCTTCGCCGCGGCGCTGCGGGCATTCCTGCGTCAGGACCCGGACGTGATCATGGTCGGCGAGATCCGCGACCTGGAAACCGCGGAGATCGGCATCAAGGCCGCGCAGACCGGCCACATGGTGCTTTCGACACTGCACACCAACGATGCGCCGCAGACGATCGCGCGCCTGATGAATATGGGTATCGCGCCGTACAACATCGTCAGCTCGATCACCCTGGTAATCGCCCAGCGGCTGGCGCGGCGGCTGTGCCCGCGTTGCAAGCAGCGCGTCGTGCTGCCCGATCATGCGCTGCTCACCGAGGGCTTCACCGAGGAGCAGGTCCGCGCCGGCGTGGAGATCTACGAGCCGGTCGGCTGCGATGAATGCACCAACGGCTATCGCGGACGCGTGGGCGTGTACCAGGTGATGCCGATGAGCGAACAGATTCAGACGATCGTGCTCCAGGGCGGCAACGCGATGCAGATCGCCGAGGCCGCGCAGCGCGCCGGCGTCAAGGACCTGCGCCAATCGGCACTGGAAAAGGCCCGCCAGGGTCTGACCAGCCTGGCCGAGATCAACCGGGTCACCAAGGACTGATTCCGCCCTTTGGCCGCTTGACGTCCAGCGCCAGGGGCCGGTTTTCGCTACCATGCGGCCATCCGTCCGGCGAGGGACACGCCGACCCCTGGGGAACGTTCCATGTCGACCTCACGTACCGCGGCCCGCAAGACTGTCCGCGCTTCGAACGCGACGCCGGCGCAAGCCGGGGTGACGCTGCGTCTGTTCGCCTGGGAGGGCACGGACAAGCGCGGCATCAAGATGAAGGGCGAGCAGCAGTCCAAGAGCGCGAACCTGTTGCGCGCCGAACTGCGCCGCCAAGGCATCCAGCCGACGCTGGTGCAGCCCAAGCGCCAACCGCTGCTCGGTGGCGCCGGCAAGGCGATCTCGGCGCGCGACATCGCGATCTTCAGCCGCCAGACCGCGACGATGATGAAGTCCGGCGTGCCGGTGGTGCAGGCGCTGGAAATCATCGGCAACGGCCAGAAGAACCCGCGCATGAAGCAGATGGTCGATGGCATCCGCGTCGACATCGAGGGCGGCGCCTCGATCTTCGAGGCGCTGAGCAAGTATCCGGTGCAGTTCGACGAGCTCTACCGCAACCTGGTGCGCGCGGGCGAGTCGGCCGGCGCGCTGGAAACCGTGCTCGACACGATCGCTTCGTACAAGGAGAGCATCGAGTCGATCAAGGGCAAGATCAAAAAGGCGCTGTTCTACCCGGCCGCGATCATCGCGGTCGCGATCCTGGTCTGCGCGGTGCTGATGGTGTTCGTCGTGCCGACGTTCCGCGAGACGTTCGAGAGCTTCGGCACCGACCTACCCGCGTTCACCGAGCTGGTGTTCGGCATCTCGGCGATGATGGTGAAATGGTGGTGGCTGATCGTGATCGTGGTGTTCGCGTCCGCGTTCGGCTTCCTGTTCGCGTTCAAGCGTTCCCCGGCGCTGCAGCACGGGGTGGACCGCACGCTGCTGCGCCTGCCCGTGGTCGGCCGCGTGCTGCACAACTCGTCGATCGCGCGCTTCGCGCGCACGCTGGGTGTGACCTTCAAGGCCGGCGTGCCGCTGGTCGAGGCGCTGGACTCGGTGGCCGGCGCGACCGGCAGTTCGGTCTATGAGCACGCGGTGCTGCGCATGCGCGACGACGTGGCCGTGGGCTACCAACTCAACATGGCGATGCGGCAGACCGCGTTGTTTCCGCACATGGTGGTGCAGATGACCGCGATCGGCGAGGAGGCGGGTGCGCTGGACACAATGCTGTTCAAGGTGGCCGAGTTCTACGAGGAAGAGGTCAACAATGCGGTCGACGCGATCTCGAGTCTGCTCGAGCCGTTCGTGATGGTCATCATCGGCACCCTGGTCGGCGCGATCGTGATCGCGATGTACCTGCCAATCTTCAAACTCGCGATGGCGGCGACTGGCTGACACATGGCTTTTCTCGATCACAACCCGGCCCTGGGCTATCCCCTCGCCGCCGGCCTCGGCCTGCTGGTGGGCAGCTTCCTCAATGTGGTGATCCTGCGTCTGCCCAGGCGCCTGGAATGGCAGTGGAAGCGCGACAGCCGCGAGATCCTCGGCGAACCCGACCTCTACGATCCGCCGCCTCCCGGCATCGTCGTCGAACGCTCGCACTGCCCGCATTGCGGGCACCAGTTGTCGTGGTACGAGAACATCCCGGTGGTCAGCTGGCTGGCGCTGCGCGGACGCTGCCGCAGCTGCAAGGCGCCGATCTCGGTCCAGTACCCCGCGATCGAACTGCTGACAATGCTGTTGTTCGCGGCCTGCGTATGGCGGTTCGGCTTCGGCTGGCAGGGCTTCGGTGCGCTGGTGCTGACCGGCTTCCTGATCGCGCTGTCGGGCATCGATGCGCGCACCCAGTTGCTGCCTGACTCGCTGACGTTGCCGCTGATGTGGCTGGGCCTCATCGCCAGCCTCGACAACCTGTACATGCCGGCCAAACCCGCGCTGCTGGGGGCGGTGGTCGGCTACGCCAGCCTGTGGTCGGTGTGGTGGCTGTTCAAACAGGCCACCGGCAAGGAGGGCATGGGCCACGGTGACTTCAAGCTGCTGGCCGCGCTCGGCGCCTGGTGTGGCTTGGCGGGGCTGCTGCCGATCATCCTGCTGTCGGCGGTGACCGGCGCAATCGTCGGCTCGATCATCCTTGCAGTGCGCGGACGCGATCAGGCGACACCGATTCCGTTCGGACCGTATCTGGCGGTGGCCGGCTGGGTGACCTTCATGTGGGGCCACGACCTGACCGCGCTCTACCTGCGCGTGTCCGGGCTGCAGTAGCGCACGGCCACGATGGTCGCGCTGGTCATCGGTCTCACCGGCGGCATCGCCTCGGGCAAGTCCGCGGCCACGGCGGCGTTCGAGGCGCGCGGCATCGTCGTCGCCGATGCCGACCTCGCCGCGCACGCGGCGGTCGCCCTCGGCAGCGAGGGCCTGGCCGAAGTGGTCGCGGCCTTCGGCACCGACGCGCTGGCCGCCGACGGCAACCTCGATCGCGCCGCGATGCGGCGACGGATCTTCGCGGATTCCGACGCCCGTAAGCGCCTGGAAGCGATCCTCCATCCGCGCATCCGGCTCGCTCTGCAGAGTGCTTGCGAGGCGGCCACGGGTCCGTACGCGATCGCGGCGATCCCGTTACTGGCTGAAGGCGGACGCGCCCACTACCCGTGGCTCGATCGCGTGCTGGTGATCGACGTGCCGGTGGCGGCCCAACTGGCCCGCCTGCTCCGCCGCGACGGCATCGACAAGACCCTGGCCCAGGAAATGATCGCCGCCCAGGCGACCCGCGACGCTCGCCTGGCGATCGCCGACGACGTCATCGTCAACGACGGCAGCCTGGCAGACCTGGACGCCCGCATCGGCGAGCTCGACATCCGCTACCGCGCGCTCGCCGCGGCGCGTGCGGGGAGCACGCAGTAGAAAGCAATCGCGACTACGCAGCGCCAGGCCAGAGGCTGCGGATGGCGGCGATGCCTTGGGCGCCGTGGCGGCGGGCGGTTTCGATATCGGCGGGAGTCATGCCGCCGATGGCGTAGATCGGCAGGGCGCTGTGTTCGCGCAGGCTGGCGAAGGCCGGCCAACCGATGCCGGACTGGCCGGGGTGGCTGGCGGTCTCGGAGACCGGGCCCAGCACGACGAAGTCGCAGGCCAAGCGGGCGGCGTGGGCGAGGTCGTCGGCATCGTGGCAGGAGGCGGCGAGCGGCAGGCCAGGGGCAATCGGGCGCGTGGCGTGGTCGCGCAACGCGGCGGCCTTGAGATGCAGGCCGACGGCTGCGGCCTGGGCCAGCGTCGGCGGGCCGTTGAACAGCAGTTCGGCGCCGCGCCGGCGGCAGCGTGTGGCGGCCTCGGTGAGCAGGCTCGTCTGCCGGTCCGAAGCGATGCCGGGCAGGCGCAGTTGCACACGGCGGATGCCATTGCGCAGAGCGTCGTCGAGGCTGCGCAGCCAGGCGGCATCATCGTCGCCGGGCGGTGGGGTGACGAGGTAGCGATCGGGCGCCTGCAGGGCGGCCACGACGGGCAGGTCGGCGGGCGGCATCGAGTAGCGACCGAGCTTGTCCGGCGCGACCCAGGTCAAGGCCTGGCCTTCGCGGCCCTTGGGGCTGCCGTGCCATTGGGCGACATGGCGGACGTCGAGCCGCAGGCGTTTAGTGGGGTAGCGCTGGGGCACCACCATCAGCGGCGCGCCGACAACGACCTGGATGCCGAGCTCTTCGTCGAGTTCGCGCGCCAGCGCCGCTTCCGGGGTCTCGCCCGGTTCGCATTTGCCGCCGGGAAACTCCCACAAGCCCGGCATGTCGCGGCCCGGCGTGCGCCGGGACAACAGGATGCGGCCGCGCTTGTCGGTGATGACCCCGGCGACGACTTCGACGACGCGCTCGCTCATGCCTGGCGGATTCGGCGGACAGGGGGTCGAGATTAGGGAGGCGGCAGCGGCTTGCCAAGCCGTCGGGCGGCGGGGATCGCCGGCGGCACGTCGGAGCGGAGACGGGTCCACACCGCGATCGCCTGCCCTGCCCTGCGCGGCAGCCGCGCCATCGCCCGGCAGTGACGCGCCGATCGCCGCACTGCACGTCCGGACCGGTCTCCGGCATCGGCCCCGCGCGATGACGGGGCCGGACAGATCAGCTCAGCTGACCGTGACAGTGCTTGTACTTCTTGCCGCTGCCGCAGGGACAGGGATCGTTGCGGCCGACCTTGGCGCCATCGCGGACGATCTGCGCCTGCGGCCCGGCCGCCTCGGCCTGGGCGGCACGCACGTCGTCAGCTTCCTCGTCGGCGCCGTAGCCGCCGACGTCGGCGTGCTGGAACTGGGCCTGGTTGAGCTTGGCCTCGACCTGGCGGCGTTCCTCGGCCTCGAGCGCGGCGATCTCGTCCTCGCTGCGCACACGCACGCGCGCGAGCATCGTCACGACCTCGTGCTTGACCTTGTCGAGCATCTCGGAGAACAGCTCGAACGCTTCGCGCTTGTATTCCTGCTTGGGCTGCTTCTGCGCGTAGCCGCGTAGGTGGATGCCCTGGCGCAGGTAGTCCATGCGCGCCAGGTGCTCCTTCCAGCCCTGGTCGAGCACGTTGAGCATGATGTGCTTTTCGAGCATGCGCATGGTCTCGTCGCCCAGCTGCGCTTCCTTGTCGGCGAAGAGCGCATCGACCGACTGCTGCACGTGCTCGGCGATCTGCTCGGAATCGAGCTCGTTGCGCGCCTTTGCCAGCGACACCAGCTCCAGGCGCAGGCCGAACTCGCGTTCGATCTCGGCCTCCAGGCCCGGCAGGTCCCACTGCTCGTCGATCGACTGCGGCGGTACGTAGCGGCCGACGATGCCGGCGACGACATCGGCGCGGATACCGTCGACGTTCTCCTTGACGCTCTCGGCGTCGAGCAGTTCATCGCGCTGGCCGTAGATGACCTTGCGCTGGTCGTTGTTGACGTCGTCGAAGTCGAGGAGGTTCTTGCGGATGTCGAAGTTGTGGGCCTCGACCTTGCGCTGCGCATTGGCGATCTGGCGGGTCACCAGCGGGCTTTCGATGATGTCGTCTTCCTGCAGGCCCATCCGCGCCATGACCTTCTGCACCCAGTCGGCGGCAAAGATGCGCATCAGGTTGTCTTCGAGCGACAGGTAGAAGCGCGAAGAGCCCGGATCGCCCTGGCGGCCGGAGCGGCCGCGCAGCTGGTTGTCGATACGCCGCGATTCGTGGCGCTCGGTGCCGATGATGTGCAGACCACCGGCGGCGACCACCGCGTCGTGGCGCTGCTGCCAGTCCGCGCGCAGGCGCGCCTTGGTGGCGTCATCGACCGGCACGCCGGACTCGGCCTCGAGCAGCGCGAGCTCGGTCTCAAGCGAGCCGCCGAGCACGATGTCGGTGCCGCGACCGGCCATGTTGGTGGCGATGGTCACCGCGCCCGGGCGACCGGCCTGGGCGACGATCTGCGCTTCGCGCTCGTGCTGCTTGGCATTGAGCACCTCGTGCGCGATGCCTTCCTTGCGCAGGTGGTCGCTGAGCAGTTCGGAGACCTCGATCGAGGTCGTGCCGACCAGCACCGGCTGACCACGTTCGTGCGCGGCCTGGATCTCGCGCGCGACAGCGCGGTACTTGCCGGCGCGGTTGAGGAACACCGCATCCGGCGCGTCCTTGCGGATCATCGGCCGGTGGGTCGGGATCACCACGACCTCCAGACCATAGATGCTCTCGAACTCGAAGGCCTCGGTATCGGCCGTACCGGTCATGCCCGAAAGCTTGCCGTACATGCGGAACAGGTTCTGGAAGGTGATGCTGGCCAGCGTCTGGTTCTCGCGCTGGACCGGCACGCCTTCCTTCGCCTCGACCGCCTGATGCAGGCCATCGGACCAGCGACGGCCCGGCAGCGTACGGCCGGTGAACTCATCGACGATGATGACTTCGCCGTCGCGGACGATGTAGTGATCGTCGCGCTGATAGATCGCGTGCGCACGCAGGCCCGCATTGAGGTGGTGCACGACGTGGATGTTCTGCGGCGCGTAGAGGCTTTCGTCCTCACCGAGAATGCCGGCGCCGCGCAGCAGCGCCTCGGCGTGCTCTTGGCCTTCTTCCGACAGGTGGACCTGCTTGGCCTTCTCGTCGACCCAGAAATCGCCCTCGCCGTCCTCGGTCTCCTGGCGGACCAGCGACGGGACGATCCGGTTGACCTTGATGTAGAGCTCGGGGGAATCGTCGGCGGGGCCGGAGATGATCAGTGGCGTGCGCGCCTCGTCGATCAGGATCGAGTCGACTTCGTCGATGATCGCGTAGTTGAGCGTGCGCTGGTACCGGTCGGCCTTCGATAGCGCCATGTTGTCGCGCAGGTAGTCGAAGCCGAACTCATTATTGGTGCCGTAGGTGATGTCGGCGCGGTAGGCCTCGCGCTTGGCCTCGCCGTGCGGCATGCCTGGCCAGATGACGCCGACCGACAGGCCCAGCCAGTTGTAGAGCTTGCCCATCTGCGCCGCGTCGCGGCGGGCCAGGTAGTCGTTGACGGTGACGACGTGGACGCCCTTGCCCTCGAGTGCATTGAGGTAAGTCGGCAGCGTCCCGACCAGGGTCTTGCCTTCGCCGGTGCGCATCTCGGCGATCTTGCCCATGTGCAGGACCATGCCGCCGATCAGCTGGACGTCGTAGGGACGCATGCCCAGCACGCGCTTGCTGGCCTCGCGGCAGACCGCGAAGGCCTCGGGCAGCAGCTTGTCGAGCGTCTCGCCGTTGGCGATGCGCTGCTTGAACTCCGGGGTCTTGGCCTGCAGGGCATCGTCGGACAGCGCCTCCATTTCCGGCTCGAGCGCATTGATCTTGACGACGACCTTCTCGAGCTGTTTGACGAAGCGGTCGTTGCGACTGCCGAAGACACTGGTGAGCAAGCGATTGAGCATTGGAGTACCGAAGTCTGGAATCGGAGCGCGGGACCGAGGCGGATTCCCCAGAAGCCGCAAACAGAAAAGGGCGCCAGGCGCCCTTTGATGGCAACGCGCATTGTAGCTCGGGGCGAGCGGGGGCGTTTGCAAGGCATGCCTTGCGCCTCCGCGAGCGCCCGGAGCGGCTGTGCCGCGGAGGGCCGGAACGAGGAGGCGCGTTTGCAAGCCACTGGCTTGCGCGCCGACGAGCGCCAGAGCGGCTGTGCCGCGCGTCAGCCCTCCCTCGCCTGCGGGGGAGGGTTGGGAGGGGCGAGCCCCAACCGGTTATTGGCGGCTCACGCCCATGGCGCCGAGGAACTTGCGCGGGTTCTGCACCTGCCCGTTCTCCCAGACCTCGAAATGCACATGAGCGCCGGTGGAACGGCCGGTGGAACCAGCCTTGGCGATCTCGTCGCCGATGCGGACCAGATCGCCGACTTTCACCACGTTGCGCGAGTTGTGCGCGTAGCGGGTGACGTAGCCATTGCCGTGGTCGACCTCGACGACGTTGCCGTAGCCGCGGCGCACGCCCGAGTAGCTGACCACGCCATCGGCGACGGTCATCACCGGATCGCCAGTGCGCGCATCGAAGTCGATGCCCTTGTGGAACTGGCCACCACGGCCGAAGGGGTCGGCCCGGTAGCCATAGGACGAGGTCATGAAGCTGCGGTGCACCGGCGAGCGCGACGGCAGCGCGTCGCGCTGGAGCTTGCGGTCGAGCAGCAGCGCCTCAAGCACCGAAAGCTGCTGGCCGGAATGGGTCAGGTCGCCCTCGAGCGCATCGAGGCCGCCGAGCAGCTTGCCGGCCGGCATGTCCTGGGCCGGCTCGGGACCGCCGACGCCCACGGTCCGGTCGAAGTCGAACTCCCCGTCCTCCATCCCCGCACCGCGTGCGAGCCGGTCGCCGAGTGCGTTGAGGCGGTTGGCCTGGGCCTGCAGTTCGCTGAGCCGGGCGGCGAGCGCGTTGACCTCGCGCTGTGCCTCGCGGCGGGTCTCGTCCAGGCTGCGCTCGTGCGCGGCGGCCACGCCTTGCAGGCGGGCGATCTCGGCCGAATTCATCGCTCCGGCGGCGCACATACCGGCCGCGGCAATCACGATCGCCATTGAAACGGGCCGGCGACGGGCCAGGATGCGGGCCCTGCGGGCCACCTGTGCGGCGATGCCGCGCATATCATTCAACAAGGTTTTGACGGTCATGGTGCCAATGTCTGATTTCCGGTCCAGATCCAAGCCATCCCGCATCGGAGTTCCGACCGCCGCGCTGGACGCGGCCCTGGATGGCACGTCGGCCGATCCGATCCGCCGGGCCATGTGGCTCGACGCGCTGGATCGCCGCCTCGTTCCCCTGCTGCCCCCGGCACTGGCGCCGCACGCGCGGCTGGCCAATGTCGATCGCCGCAGGCTGGTGTTCCTCGTCGATTCGCCCATCTGGCACGCCAGGCTGCGCCTGTCGGCCGATACGCTGCTCGACGCTGCCCGCTCCATCGGACTGGATGTCGACGACATCGTCGTCAGGACGTCGACCCAACCCCTGCGACCCGCCCCCCCGGACGCCCGCGGTGCGCTGGCCACCCCCCCCTCGGCAGTCGCACGCGACACGCTGCGGTCGGTTCTGGCCTCGCTCCGACCGCCGGACGGCGGCAAGGACGATGGGGTGTGAGGTCTTGTGGGTCTCCGCCTGCCCCCTCATCGGCATCAAGGCCAGGTGAAGGAGAGGGGGGCATGCTACCGGGCATCGCCGCATGAGGCGTTAACTGAAAGATAACTTTTCAGAAATCTAAAGTTAAAAAATCGTTAGACATAGTGCTCGACATGAACGCACGCGGTACGGCGCGTGCCGGCAATGCCACCGACATCCGGGGCCGGCCGGGGGCGCGCATCGAAGCCCACCGGCCGGGCCGGAGCGGCAACCGACATGGGGTCGCAGCGCGACTGATTTGATTCAGGCAGCGACCGGAGCGCCGTAGGCGAGCGGAGCCGCATCGTCCAGCGCGAAGCTGACGGTCTCCCAGGCCGAGCGGGTCTCAAGCAGCGCGCGCACGAGTTTGTTGTTCAGCGCGTGCCCGGACTTGTACCCCTTGAACAGGCCCAGGATCGGATGGCCGGCCAGGTAGAGGTCGCCGACCGCGTCGAGGATCTTGTGGCGCACGAATTCGTTGGCGTAGCGCAGGCCATCGTCATTGAGCACGCGGAACTCGTCGAGCACGATGGCGTTGTCCATCGAGCCGCCAAGCCCCAGGTTGCGCTCGCGCATGTACTCCAGGTCGCGCATGAATCCGAAGGTGCGGGCGCGGCTGACCTCGCGGATGTAGGCCTCGGTCGAGAACTCGACCTCGGCACGCGACTGCGCCAGCGGAATGGCCGGATGGTCGAAGGCGATGGTGAAGTCGAGACGGAAGCCGTCGTAGGGCTCGAACCGCGCGATCTTGTCGCCCTCGCGCACTTCGATCGGCGACAGGATCCGGATGAAGCGCTTGGGCGCGGCCTGCTCGACCACGCCTGCCGACTGCAGCAGGAACACGAACGGACCCGACGAGCCGTCCATGATCGGCACCTCGGCCGCCGACAACTCGACGTACAGATTGTCCACGCCGAGCCCGGCGAGTGCGGACATCAGGTGTTCGACGGTCTGCACGTGGGCCGTCCCCAGGCTCAGCCCGGTACACAGCGTGGTCTCGGTGACGAGCCCGCCCTCGGCGGGGATGTCGACCACGGGATCGAGATCGACGCGCCGGAAGACGATGCCGGTATCGGGGGCAGCCGGGCGCAGGGTCAGGAACACTTTCTCGCCGCTGTGCAGGCCGACGCCCGTTGCGCGGATCACGTTCTTGATAGTGCGTTGGCGGGGCATCGGGAGTCCGGGGGAGAGAAGCGCCGGCCGCGGACGCGGAAGGCAGCCGGGCGAGATTATCACGGGGACCGCTGAACCTGAACGAAGCGATCCAAGGCGGTCGCGGCGCGTGCAGGACCGGGGTCGGGCATGCGGGCCGACGCGACGCGCCGGCGCAGAAGCAGACGACAAACCGGCCCGCCGGGCGTACCCGGCGGGCCCAAACGGCGCGCTGCGGACAACAGCGCGCCGATGCTTGCGAGGACAACACACTGCGCTGCGCCGCACCGGGCAAGTGCGACGTGGGCACAGGATTGGCGTCAGTCGGCCCGACGCCGACAGGCCGGGCCGGCCTGTGCGGTGTCAGCCGATGACCCCATCGACAGGCTCAGTCCGCCTGCCGACGCAGAAACGCCGGGATGTCGAGGTAGCTGCTGTCGCTGCCGAAATCGGCGACCTTCGGCGCATCGCCCGCATCGCTGCGTGCCGCGCCCTGCCCGGCCCCGCGCGAAGCGGTCGACGCCGCCGCACCGCCATTGCCGCGCAGCGAGGCCGCGATGCTGTGGCCCGGGCTGTACGGGGCCACGGCGTCGCCGTCGTCGATCAGCAGGCCGGTGGTGCCGTCGCGGACGCCACGCTGGTTGTTGCTGATCAGCTGCACCTGCGGCTTGCCGCGACCGGCGCTGTCGTGCCCGGTGCCGCGCGCCGGCGCCCGGTTGAGGCCGGTGGCGACCACGGTCACGCGGACTTCGTCCTGCATGTCCGGGTCGAGGACGGTGCCGATGACGATGGTCGCGTCCTCGCTGGCGAAGTTCTCGACGGTGCGGCCGACCTCGTCAAACTCGGCCATCGTGAAGTCGGCGCCTGCAGTGATGTTGACCAGGATGCCATTGGCACCCGCCAGGTTGACGTCGTCGAGCAGCGGGTTCTGAATCGCGGCCTCGGCGGCGGCCTGCGCGCGATCGTCGCCACGGGCCAGGCCCGTGCCCATCATCGCCAGGCCCATTTCGGCCATGACGGTGCGCACGTCGGCGAAGTCGACGTTGATCAGGCCCGGACGCACGATCAGGTCAGCGATGCCCTGCACCGCGCCCAGCAGCACGTCGTTGGCAGCACGGAACGCCTGGATCATCGTGGCGTTGCGGCCGAGCACGGTGATCAGCTTTTCATTGGGGATGGTGATCAGCGAGTCGCAATGCGCCGACATCTCCTCGATGCCCTTGAGCGCGACCTGCATGCGCCGGCGGCCCTCGAACGGGAACGGCTTGGTGACCACGGCCACCGTCAGGATGCCCATTTCCTTGGCGAGCTGGGCCACGACCGGCGCCGCGCCGGTGCCGGTGCCGCCGCCCATGCCGGCGGTGATGAACACCATGTCGGCGCCCTGGAGCGCGTCCATGATGATCTCGCGGTCCTCGAGTGCGGCCTGGCGACCGACTTCGGGGTTGGCGCCTGCGCCCAGACCCTTGGTGACGCTGCTGCCGAGCTGCAGCTGCAGTTTGGCGCCGCAATTCTTGATTGCCTGCGCGTCGGTGTTGGCGGTGATGAATTCCACGCCATCGACGCTGTTGTTGACCATGTGCGCGACCGCGTTGCCGCCGCCGCCGCCGACGCCGATGACCTTGATCACCGCGTTTGGAGCCATCTTCTCGACCAATTCGAAATGTGCCATGTCCGTTGTCCTCGGTTTGGAGCCGTGATTGGTGATGTGCGATGCGCGATTCGAAACCGCCGAATCCCGTGCCTCACACCGCCATCCGGTATTTATGTTGTTGTCGAATGTGCTGGTTACCGCTTAACGCTGTCTTCGTCGCCGCCCTGCCGTTTGCCCTTCTTTGTCGCTTTTTGAAACGCCCATTGCGCAAGACGCAGCGCATGGCGGGTTCGTCAGAACTCGCCGTTGAACCACGTCTTGAGTTTCTTCAGCAGCCCGCCCGCGCGACCGGCGGAGATCACCGGGCGTCGGGGGTGCTCGATCTGGCTGCCCATCAGCAGCAGGCCCACGCCACTGGCGTGCACCGGATTGCCGACGACCTCGCCCAGGCCGGTGACGTGCTGGGGAATCCCCACGCGCACCGGCATCTGCAGCATTTCCTCGGCCAGCTCGACGACGCCTTCCATCTTCGCGGCGCCGCCGGTGAGCACCATGCCGGCGCGCACGTGCTGCTCGAAGCCAGAGCGGCGCAGTTCGGCCTGCACCATCTCGAAGATCTCCTCGTAGCGCGCCTGCACCGCCTGCGCCAGCGACTGGCGCGGCAGCCGCCGCGGCGGCCGGTCACCAACGCTGGGCACCTGGATCGACTCTTCGCTGGTCGCCAACTGCGCCAGCGCGCAGGCGTAGCGGACCTTGATCTGCTCGGCTTCCGGGGTCGGCGTGCGCAGCATATGCGCGATGTCCTCGGTGACCTTGTCGCCGGCGATCGGCAGCGATGCGGTGTGGCAGATCGCGCCCTGCACGAACACCGCCAGGTCGGTCGTGCCCGCGCCCATGTCCACCAGCACCACGCCCAGCTCGCGCTCATCGGAGGTCAGCACCGCGGTGCTGGAGGCCAGCGACGACAGGATCAGGTCGTCGATCTGCAGACCGCAGCGCTGCACGCACTTGCTGATGTTGGCCGCGGCCGACTGCGCGCACACCACCAGGTGCGCATGCACCTCCAGGCGCACGCCGGTCATGCCGACCGGATTGCGGATGCCTTCCTGCGAGTCGTCGAGCACGTACTCGCGCGGGATCGCATGCAGGATCTTCTGGTCGGCCGGGATGGCGACCGCCTTGGCCGCGTCGAGCACGCGATCGAGATCCGACCAGGTCACCTCGTTGTCGCGGATCGGCACGATGCCCGGCGAATTGCGGCACTGCACATGGTTGCCGGAGATCGAGGCGTAGACCGAGCGGATCTCGCAGCCGGCCATCAGCTCGGCCTCTTCGACCGCGCGCTGGATCGACTGCACCGTCGACTCGATGTCCACGACCACGCCGCGCTTGAGCCCGCGCGACTCGTGGCTGCCGATCCCGATCACCTCGATCGGGTTGCCGGGCGAATACTCGCCGACCAGCGCCACCACTTTCGAGGTGCCGATGTCCAGTCCGACGATGAGTGTCTTGTCGCCTTTGCGGTTCATGAGAGGCCGTGAGTCGTGAGTCGTGAGTCGTGATGACCGGATGTGCCGGCCGCGCCAAGCGCTAATGCGGGCGATCCCCCGGTTGCGGGTGCCGACGCGGTGCCCGCGGCCCCGGTGTCGGCGCTCGGCGTCCCCCAGACCAGGGCGAAGCCGTTGGTGTAGCGCAGGTCGGCGCGTGCCAGCGGCTCGCCGCGATTGGCGACCAAGCGCGGCAGCATCCGGGCGAAGCGCGCCAGGCGCGGTATCGCTTCCTGGCTGCCGACCAACACCTCGGTGCCGCTCGACAGGTGGATCAGCCAGCTGCCGCGCGCGTCGAGCACGACACCTTCGATCTGCTGACCCGAAGGCCGGAACAGCTCGCGCGCTTCGTTGTAGAGCGCAACGACCTCGTTGGCGCGCGCATCGGGGCCATCGAAGCGCGGCATCGCGTCCGGCACCTCGACCCCTTCGGCCGAGAACAGCCGGCCGCGGGTCGACAACAGCCGGTCCTCGCCCCAGCGTGCGAACGGGACATGCTCGCCGATGCGCACTTCCAGCACGTCCGGCCAGTGCTTGCGCACCTCGACCCCGGCGACCCAGGGCAGGCGCGCGACGTCGCGCCGCGCCTGCGCCAGATCGACCGCGAAGAAGCCACGCTGCGCATGCGGCAGCACCGTTTCGCGCACGCGGGCGACATCGACCTGCTCGAGCCCGTCGTTGATCCGGAGCACGCGCAGCGGCCAGCGCTCGGCGCCGATCCAGCCCTGCATCACGGCGACGACCGGCAATGCCACCAGCGCCAGCGCCAGCAGCCAGGCCAGGATCCGCGTCGTGGTGGCGAGCGCCTGGTTCATCGCGCGGCCGCCTCCGGCATCAGCGTCGATTCGAGCACGCACCAGCACAGCGCGGCATAGTCCATGCCCAGCTGCGCGGCGGCCTTGGGCACCAGCGAATGGCTGGTCATGCCCGGTGCGGTGTTCACTTCCAGCAGATGCAGCGCGCCGGTGACGCGATCGCGCATCACATCAACCCGGCCCCAGCCGCTGCAGCCCGCGGCGACGAACGCCTCGACCGCCAACGCGCCGAGCCGCACCTCGTCGTCGCCGTCCTGACCCGGGCACAGATACCGGGTGTCGTCGGAGACGTACTTGGCCTCGTAGTCGTACCAGGCGCCTTTGGGCACGATGCGGATCGACGGCAGCGCGCGCGGGCCCTCGCCGGCATCGAGAATGCCGACCGTGAGCTCGTCGCCCTCGATCATTTCTTCCATCAGCAGTTCGCCCGGGTAGCGCGCGGCCAGGGCGACCGCGGCGTCGAGATCGGCATCGGCGAAGACCCGGCTGACGCCGACGCTCGACCCTTCCTTCGACGGCTTGACGATGACCGGCAGGCCGAGCTCGCGCGCCGCGGCATGCACATCCTCACCAGCCGCGATGCGGCGATAGCGCGGCGTCGGCAGCCCCAGGCTCAGCCACACCTGCTTGGTGCGGATCTTGTCCATCGTCAGCGCCGAGCCGAGCACGCGCGAGCCGGTATAGGGCACATTGAACGCGTCGAGCAGCCCCTGCACCACGCCGTTCTCGCCATCGCCGCCATGCAGGATGTTGAAGACGCGATCGAAGCGGCCGGCGACGATCGCCTGCGCGAGCGCGGGCACGCCATCGACCGCGTGCGCATCGACACCGCGCGAGCGCAGCGCGTCGAGCACCCCCTGCCCGGACTGCAGCGAGACCTCACGCTCCGAGCCGGGGCCGCCGAGCAGCACGGCGACCCGGCCGAACGCGGCCGGATCGGTGATGCGCGGCGCGGGCAGGATCGCGCTCATGCGGTCACCTCCGCAAAGCCGTCCTGGACCAGCCGCTGCACGGTCGCGCCGATGTCGCCGGCGCCCATCATCAGCAGCAGGTCGCCGTCGCGCAGCACGTCGGGCAGCACGTCGATCAGGTCGTCGGCGGCGTTGACGACGACCGGCTCGATGCGGCCGCGTGCACGGATCGCACGCGCCAGGGTCTTGGCGTCGGCGCCGGCGATCGGCGCCTCGCCGGCCGGATAGACCTCGGTCAGCACCAGCGCGTCGACATCCGACAGCACGCCGGCGAAATCGTCGAACAGCGCACGGGTGCGGCTGTAGCGGTGCGGCTGGAACGCGACCACCAACCGGCGGTCGCCCCAGCCGCCGCGCGCAGCGGCGAACACCGCGGCCAGTTCGCGCGGATGGTGGCCGTAGTCGTCGACCAGTTGTACCCGGGCGCCGGTCGGCGTGACCACTTCGCCGAGCAGGTTGAAGCGGCGGCCGATGCCCTCGAAGCGGCCCAGCGCGGCGACGATCGCCTCGGGCGCGACGCCGAGCTGCCAGCCCACCGCAGCGGCAGCCAGTGCATTGAGCACGTTGTGGCGGCCGGGCAACGCCAACCGGGCTTCGACGCGCACGTTTTCGGGCAGGCACAACGTGAACTGCATCGCCGCGCCGTCCTGGCGGACGTTCTCGGCGCGCACGTCCGCCTCGTCCGACAGGCCATAGGTCATCATGTGCCGCGGCACGCTTTGCGCGAGCCGGGCGACTTCGGGATCGTCGATGCACAGCACCGACAGCCCGTAGAACGGCAGCCGGTGCAGGAACTCGGTAAAGGCCTCCTGGACCCGGGCGAAGTCGCCGCCGTAGTTCTCCAGGTGGTCGGCATCGATGTTGGTGACGATCGCGACCAGCGGATTGAGCCGCAGGAAGCTGCCATCGCTCTCGTCGGCCTCGGCAACCAGCCAGTCGCCGCTGCCCAGGCGGGCATTGGCGCCGGCAGCGAGCAACTGCCCGCCGACGACGAACGTCGGGTCCAGGCCGCCCTCGGCGAGCACGCTGGCGGTCAGCGAGGTCGTGGTGGTCTTGCCGTGGGTGCCGGCGACCGCGATGCCGCGACGGAAGCGCATCAACTCGGCGAGCATTTCGGCGCGCGGCACGATCGGGATGCGCTGGGCGCGCGCCTCCATCAGCTCCGGGTTGTCGGCGCGGATCGCGCTGGACACGACGATGCAGTCGGTGCCCAGCACGTTGGCCGCCGCGTGTCCGCGATGCACGGTTGCGCCCAGGCGAGCGAGCCGGCGGGTCGCCGCGCTGTCGGCGGTGTCCGAGCCTGAGACCTTGTAGCCGAGCGTGACCAGCACCTCGGCGATGCCGCTCATGCCGGTGCCGCCGATGCCGACGAAATGCACGCGCGAGAAGACCTTCGCGAAGTCCTCCTTCGACAGACCGCGGGTCTGGTGCAGACGACGGATCATGCGTGGCTCCTGCCGCCGAAGCTCGGCTCGACGCGCTGCTGCAGGCGGCTGGTGCCGCGCTTGGCGGTCGCCGGCGGCACGGGCAGCGGTGGTTGATTGGTGGGGGGCACCGGGCCGGCCGGCGCCGGTGCCGGTGCCGGCGTGACAGCATCGCCGCGCAGCCGGGCGACCTGGCGCTGGGCGCGATCGAGTTCGTAGGACACGCGCAGCAACAGGCCGAACGCGACGCAGGTCATCATCACGCTCGAGCCGCCCGAGGACACCAGCGGCAACGTCAGGCCCTTGGTCGGCAGCAGGCCGAGGTTTACGCCGATCGAGACCAGACTCTGCAAACCGATCATCAGCGCGACGCCGAATGCGCAGTAGCCGGCGAAGTGGCGGCGCATCTCCACGCACTTCAGGCCCACCCACAGCGCGCGGCCGACCAGCGCGACGAACAGGCCGACGACCAGGCACACGCCCAGGAAGCCAAGTTCCTCGGCCAGCACCGAGAAGATGAAGTCGGTATGCGCCTCGGGCAGGTAGGAGAGCTTCTGCACCGATGCGCCCAGGCCGACGCCGGAGAACTCGCCGCGACCGACCGCCATCAGCGCATTGCTGAGCTGGTAGCCGGCGCCCAGTTGGTCTTCCCAGGGGTTCATGAACGAGGTGATGCGGCGCAGCCGGTAAGGCTCCATGATCGCGACCGCGACCACCGCCGGCAGCAGCAGCAGCACCGGCAGCATCATGCGCTTGAGATGGCCGCCGCCGAGCACCAGCATGCCGGCGGTCACGCCCAGCAGCAGCATCGACGAGCCGAAGTCGGGCTGCAACAGCAGCAGGCCGACCAGCACCACGGCCACGCCGATCGGCTTGAGCATCGCGCCCCAGGTGGCGTTGACCTCATCACGGAACCGCACCAGGTAGCTGGCCAGCCAGACGATGTAGATGACCTTGACCGCCTCGACGACCTGGAAGTTGGAAATGCCCAGGTTGATCCAGCGGTGCGCGCCGTTGACCGAACGCCCCAGTCCCGGCACGAACACCAGCAGCAGCAGACCCGCGCACATCAACAGCACGAAGCGGTCGTACTTCTCGATGGTCTTGAGCTCGGTACGCATCACCGCGAACGCCAGGCCCAGCCCCAGGCCGATGAACATGAAGTGGCGGCTGAGGAAGTAGTAACGCCCCACGCCCATGTCCTCGCCGACCGCGATCGAACTTGACGCGACCATGATCACGCCCAGGGTCGCGATCGCGACCATGATGCCGACCAGCCACGGGTCGAACCGACCGTGGATGTCATCGAGCCGGGTCGCCTGGCGGGCGCCAAGGGCCTCGTGGAGTGCGGTGTCGTGGACGCGGGCCATCAGCGCACCTTCAACGTGGCGAGACCGACGAGGACCAGGATCACCGAGATGATCCAGAAGCGGACAATCACCCGCGGCTCGGGCCAACCCTTGAGCTCGAAGTGATGGTGGATCGGCGCCATGCGGAACACGCGCTTGCCGGTCAGCTTGAAGCTGGCCACCTGGATCATCACCGACAGCGTCTCGATGACGAAGATGCCGCCCATGATCACCAGCACCAGTTCCTGGCGCACGATCACCGCCATCGTGCCGAGCACCGCGCCGAGCGCGAGCGCGCCGATGTCGCCCATGAACACCATCGCCGGATAGGTGTTGAACCACAGAAAGCCCAGACCTGCACCGGCAATCGCCGCGCAGATGATCACCAGTTCGCCGGCGCCAGGCACCTGCGGAATCTGCAGATAGTTGGAGAACACCGCGTTACCCGAGGCGTAGGCGAACACGCCCATGCCGCAGGCGACCAGCACCGTGGGCATGATCGCCAGACCGTCGAGGCCGTCGGTGAGGTTGACCGCGTTGGAGAAGCCGACGATCCAGAAGTAGGCGATCGCCACGAAGCTGATGCCGGCCAGCGGCAGCGCGATCGACTTGAACAGTGGCAGGTAGAACGTGGTCGCGGTCGGCACGTCCGCGTACAGGTACAGATACAGGCCGGCGGCGAGGCCGAACACCGACTGCAACAGGTATTTCCAACGGGATTTCAGACCGTTGGGATCGCGGTGGACGATCTTGATCCAGTCGTCGTACCAGCCGATCGCGCCGAACGCGACCATCACCGCCATCACCAGCCACACGTACTTGTTGCGCAGGTCGCCCCACAGCAGCACCGCCGCCAGCACGGTGATCAGGATCAGCGCACCGCCCATCGTCGGCGTGCCGGCCTTGGAGAAGTGCGTCTGCGGGCCGTCCTGGCGGATCGGCTGGCCGCCCTTGTACTGCGCCAGCTTGCGGATCACCGCCGGGCCCAGCCACAACGACAGCGACAACGAGGTCAGCGCCGCCAGGATGCCGCGGAAGGTGAGGTATTCGAACAGACCGAAGAAGTCCTCGAACCCCTGCAGCCAGCGGGCGAGTTCAAGCAGCATCGTGGGTTCCTTGCGCGTCGAGCAGCGCGGCGACCGTCCGGTCCATCGCGCTGCCTCGCGATCCCTTGACCAGGATCGTGATGGCCGGTCGGTCGTCCGTGGAAGACCGCGTGTCGTGCGTCGCGCTGGCCGCGTCCAGGTCGCGGATCAGGGCCTGGGCCAGTGCGGCGTGAGTGTCGAATCGCTGCGCGCCGTCGCCGAAGGCATCGGCCGCGTGCGCAGCCAACGGGCCCAGTGCGTAGAGCGCAGCGATGCCGGCGGCTTTGGCGCGCAGCCCCGCCTGGGCATGCATCGCAGCGCCGTCGGCGCCGAGCTCGCGCATGTCGCCCAGCACCAGCCAGCGCGTGCCCGGCGTGGTCGCCAGGGTGTCGATCGCGGCGTGCAGCGAACCGGGATTGGCGTTGTAGCTGTCGTCGATCAAGGACGCACCGCTGGACAGACGATGACGCGCCAATCGGCCGGAGACCGCCTGCGCCGCTTCCAGCCCCTCGACAATCGTCGCCAACGGCACCCCGGCTGCCAGCGCGATCGCGGCCGCGGCGAGCGCATTGCGCACGTTGTGGCGACCGACCAGCGGCAGCGCGACCGGCGCCTCGCCAGCGGGCGTGATCATTTGGAAGCGGGTGCCGGCCTCGTCGGGACGAATGGCACGGGCAACCACGTCGGCCGTGGCCTCGATGCCGAAGCGCAGCAAGCGGCGACCATGGGCGCGCTGGGCGAAGTACGGCGCGAACGCGTCGTCGGCATTGATCACGGCGGTGCCGTCAGCCGGGAGCGCGTCGTAGACCGCGGCCTTGGTGTCGGCAATGCCCAGCAAGCTGCCCATGCGCTCCAGGTGCGCCGGCGCGACGTTGTTGACCAGGGCAATGCGCGGGCGCGCGATCGCCGTCAGATAGGCGATGTCGCCCGCCTGCCCGGCGCCCATTTCATAGACGGCGAATGCCGCGTCCTCGGGCGCATCGAGGATCGACAGCGGCAGGCCGATCTCGTTGTTGAGGTTGCCGGGGTTGAAGCAGGTCGCGGCATGCCGGCGCAGGATCTCGACCGTCAACTGCTTGACGCTGGTCTTGCCATTGCTGCCGGTGATCGCGACGACCTGCGCGACGCGTGCACGCTGAACGGCCGCGGCCAGCGCGCCGAGCGCTGCCTGCGGGTCGGCGACGACGATCTGCGGCAGTGCCAGATCGCGCGGGCGGGCGACGAGTGCGGCGCGCACACCCAGCTCGGCGGCGCGCGCGACGTGCGCGTGCCCATCGAAGTTCTCGCCGCGCAGCGCGACGAACAGGCGCGCACGCGGGTCCGCGGCATCGAGCCGGCGGGTGTCGGTGACCACGGCCTCGATCTGCACGCCGTCGTCGTCGGCACCCTGCAGGCGGCCGTTGACCAGCGCGGCGATGCGAGCAAGCGACAGCGGCGTCATCGTGCGCCCTCCGTCTCGCGCGCAGCCAGAGCCGCCTGCGCGACCTGCCGGTCGTCGAACGGATGCTGCACGCCGTCGATCTCCTGATAGGGCTCGTGGCCCTTGCCGGCGATCAGCACGATGTCGCCGGGCACGGCCTCGGCAATCGCCTGCGCGATCGCGCGGCCTCGGTCGCGCTGCACACGGACCGTGTCGGCACGTTCGAAGCCGGCGAGGATGTCGGCGACGATGGCATCGCCATTCTCCCGGCGCGGATTGTCGTCGGTGACGATCACCCGGTCGGCATGGGCCTCGGCGATCGCTGCCATCTGCGCGCGCTTGCCGGTGTCGCGTTCGCCGCCACAGCCGAACACGCAGGTCAATCGGCCGCGCAGATGACCGCGCAGCGACTGCAGCGCCTGCTGCAGCGGATCGGGCTTGTGCGAATAGTCGACGACCACCAGCGGCTGCGTGTCGCCGCCGCCAAAGCGGTTCATGCGGCCGGCGATGGGCTGCAACACGCCGAGCGCGCGCACGATCTGCGCCGGCGCCTGGCCGAGCGCGGCGAGCACGCCGGCGACGGCCAGCAGGTTGTCGACGTTGAAGCGGCCCAGCAGCGGCGAGCGCACCGCCAGCCGTTCGCCACCGATGCGCAGCGAGAACGCGATGCCGTCGGCATCGAGTGCGACGTCGGCGGCCGCGATGTCGGCATCGGCCGCGCCGGTGGCGCTGACGCGGATCGCGCGCACCGCGGTATCGAGCCGCGCCGGCAGCGCTGCGCCGAACGGATCGTCGACATTGATCACCGCGGCCTTGAGGCCAGGGCGCACGAACAGCTTGGCCTTGGCCTCGCCGTAGCCGGCCATGTCGCCGTGGTAGTCGAGGTGGTCGCGGGTGAGGTTGGTGAACACCGCGACATCGAAGTGCACGGCATCGACACGGCCCTGATCGAGCGCGTGCGAGCTGACTTCCATCGCCACCGCCTGCGCGCCGTCGTCGCGCAGTTGCGCCAGCAGCGCATGGGTCTGCAGCACCAGCGGCGTGGTGAAGCCGGTGGGGGCCACCGCGCCGTGCAGGCCAGCGCCGAGCGTGCCGATCGTGCCGGCGCGCGTGCCCGATACCTCCAGTGCCTGCGCCAGCAGTTGCACCGTGGAGGTCTTGCCGCTGGTGCCGGTGACGCCGACCATCGTCATCGCCCGCGACGGCTGGCCGTGAAAGGTGTCGGCCATCGTGCCCATGCGATCGCGCAGGCCGGTCACGGCGATCGCATCGGCCGGCAGCGTCTCGATCTCGGCCGGGACCGGCGGCTCGAACAGCACCGCGCTGGCGCCTGCGGCCTTGGCCTGGGCGGCGAAATGTAGGCCGTGCGTACCGAAGCCGCCGATCGCGACGAAGGCATCGCCCGGCCGCAGCGCACGGCTGTCCTGCACCAAGCCGGTGATGACGGTGTCGGCCGGCACCGTGGCGACGTCGGGCAGCAGTTCGGACAACGGCATCGCGCGGCTCATCGCGGCGTCCCCGTCGTCGTCTGCGCGGCGGCCGGCGGCGTGCGCCCGTGCTCACGCGCCAGCTTGGCCTCGTTGGCGGCCTGCGCGGCCAGCCAGGTCTCGATGTCGTCGGGCGGCACGTCCATCAGCCGCAATGCGCCGTCCATGACCCGCTTGAACACGGGCGCGGACACATAGCCGCCGCCGTAGGTCGAGCCGCCCTTGGAGGTGTCGGGATCGTCGATGACCACGACCATCGCAAAGCGCGGATCGGCCACCGGCACCAGGCCGGCGAAGAAGGCGAGATAGCGGCGGGCGTAACCGCCGCCGCTGGCCTTGCGCGCGGTGCCCGACTTGCCGGCGACGTGGTAGCCCAGGATCGCCGCGCGGGTGCCGGTGCCGCCCGGCTCGGTGACCGTCTGCATCATCCGCACCACTTCGTCGGCGACCTTCGCCGACAGCACCTGGCGCGGTTCACCGGCGCCACCCTTGACGAAGGTCGGCGGCAGCGCGCGGCCGTGGTTGCCCAATGTGGCGTAGGCATGCGCGATCTGCATCGGCGTGACCGACAGGCCGTAGCCGTAGGACATGCCCTGCTTGCTGGTGCCGCTCCAGCGCGCCGGCTCCGGAAACAGGCCGGCCGCCTCGCCGGGAAAGCCGCTGCCGGTGCTGCGGCCGTAGCCGAAGCTGCGCACGAAGTCATAGAAGTACTGGCTGTCGAGCTTGTGCACGACCATCGCCGAGCCCACGTTGGAACTCTTGGTGATGATGCCGGTGGTATCGAGCACGCCGTAGTTGCGGAAGTCGCTGGTCTTGAAGCGTCCGTTGGGAATCCAGCCCGGGCTGGTATTGAAGGTGCTGGTCGGAGTGATGACGCCCTTCTCCAACGCCGCGGCGATCGTGAGCGGCTTCATCGTCGAGCCCGGCTCGAGCAGGTCGGTCACCGCGCGGTTGCGGTGGGCGTCGCGGTTCTCGCCGGTCACGCGGTTGTTGTTGTAGGTCGGCAGGTTGGCCATCGCCAACACCTCGCCGGTCGCGACCTCGAGGATCACGATCGAACCGGCGCTGGCGCCGGTTTCCTCGATCGCGCGCCGCAGCTCGCGATGGGCCAGGAACTGGATACGGCGGTCGATGCTCAGCACCAGGTCCTTGCCCGGCTCGGCGGCGCGGACCAGGTTCACGTGCTCGACGATGCGGCCGTGCCGGTCGCGGATGACGTTCTGCGCGCCGGGCTTGCCGGTCAGCCAGTCGTCGAACGCCAGCTCGATGCCCTCCTGGCCACGATCGTCGATGTTGGTGAAGCCGAGCACGTGCGAGACCGCCTCGCCCTGCGGGTAGAAGCGGCGGTATTCGCGCTGCGAGAACACGCCCGGAATGCCGAGATCGAGCACGCGCTTGGCCGTCGACGGACTGATCCGGCGATGGCGCGGCACGTACATGAACTCCTTGTCGGCCCGCTGCGAGACCGCGCGCGACAGCTCCTCAAGCGGCAGCCCGGTCGCCTCGGCCAGTTCGGGCAAGCGATCGGGGTGCTTGCTCAGTTCCTGCGGATTGATCCACAGCGATTCGACCGGCGAGGAGATCGCCAGCGGCTCGCCGTTGCGGTCGGTGATCATGCCGCGCGAGGCCGGGATCGGGATTTCGCGGCGGAAGCGCGCGTCGGCCTTCTGTTGATAGAAGGCGTTGTCGATCAGCTGCAGGTCGACCGCGCGGCCGACCAGCGCCACCGCGCCCAGGCCCAGCGCACCGCCGACCAGCATCAGCCGCAGGCGCAGATCGAACTGTGCGCGCTTGCGCGGCTTCTTGGCGTGGCCGTCGCCGGCCTTGATGAACCTGCCGAGCTTCATGGCCGCACCACCACGATTTCGGCGGTCTCGGGAAAGCGCATGCCCAGGCGCTCGCGCGCGACCTGGTCGACGCGGTTGCTCATCGCCCAGGTGGCCTGCTCGAGCTGCAGGCGGCCGAAATCGACGTTGAGCTCGTCGCGCGCGCGCTCGAGCCGGGTCAGCTGGATGTACAGCTGGCGGTAGTCGTGACGCGCGTGCACCACGCCGATCGCGGTGATCACGTTGGCAGCCAGCAGCAGGGCGACGACGAGGTGGCGCAGCTTCATGCGGCCTCCCCGTGCACGATCGGCAGTTTCTCGGCCACGCGCAGCACGGCGCTGCGCGCGCGCGGGTTGTCGTGCAGCTCGGCGGCGTCGGCCTTGGTGGCATCGGCGACGATGCGCAGCGCCGGCACGAAGGCCTGCGCTTCGGGCAGGCGGCGATTGCCGGCCGGCGCCTTGGCGTGGCGTGCGATGAAGCGCTTGACGATGCGGTCTTCGAGCGAATGGAAGCTGATCACCGCCAGCCGCCCGCCCGGGGCCAGCGCGTCGAGCGCGGCATCCAGGCCCGTCTCGAGATCGGCCAACTCGCGATTGACGTGGATCCGGATCGCCTGGAACGACCGCGTCGCCGGATGGGTCTCGCGCTGGCCGCGCTGGGGCTTGGCGCGCGGCACGTTCGCGGCGATGACCGCCGCCAGGTCCGCGGTGCGCTCGAACGGCATCTGTGTGCGCCGGGCGACGATCGCGCGCGCGATGCGCCGGCTCATGCGCTCCTCGCCGTAGGTCCACAGCACGTCGGCGATCTCCGACTCGGCGGCGTGCGCCAGCCACTGCGCGGCGCTTTCGCCCGTGTCGGGATCCATGCGCATGTCCAGCGGGCCGTCCTTGCCGAAGCTGAAGCCGCGATCGGCAACGTCGAGCTGCGGCGATGACACGCCCAGGTCGAACAGCACGCCGTCGAGCGGTGCCTGCGCGACGGCGTCCCAATTGGACAGCGCCGCGAAGCTGCCGCGGCGGATGGCCACGCGCGCGTCGGCGCCGAAGCGCGCCTGGGCCACTGCGATCGCGTCGGGATCCTTGTCCATCAGCAGCAGTCGACCTCCGGGGCCAAGGCGTTCCAAGACGCCGCCGGCGTGACCACCGCGTCCGAACGTGCCGTCCAGGTACCGCCCGTCTTCACGTACGCGCAGGCCTTCGAGGACTTGCGCATACAACACCGGGAGGTGGCCGGACGTGGCATCCGCACCACCACCCGTCACAACTGCAGTCCGACCAGGTCGTCACCGTCCATATCCGCGTCGCTGAGCGTCTGCCGGATCTGGGCCTGGTGCGCCTGCTCGCTCCAGAGTTCGAATTTGTCCCCCATGCCCACCAGCACCGCCTTGCGCTCGATGCCGACGGTCGTGCGTTGGCTGGCGGGGATGCTGATGCGGCCGTTGCCGTCGGGCTCGACGACCATCGCCGCGCCGACCAGCTTGAGCTGGAGGGTGCGGTTGGTGGAGCGGGTGCGCGGCAACGCGTTGATCTTGTCGCGGACGCCTTCCCACACCTTGTACGGGTAGAGATAGAGGCTGCCGGCGTCGAAGGGGTTGTAGGTCAGCACCAGGCGGTTGTCGCACTCACGCGCGACGACGTCCCGATAGGCGGTGGGGATCGCCAGTCGGCCCTTGTCGTCGATGGTGATGGCGGTTTCGCCCTGGAACACGTCCGTCCTACCTCGTGGCGCCCGTCTTCGGCGGGCTTGTGCGCCGGAAAACCACAAAATCCCAGGTTTCCCCACGTGTCGCCACCTTAGGAGTGCGTCTGCGGGTTGTCAACAGCTTTGTACGGCGCTTTTCACCTGTCCGGTCAATGACTTGCAGCACTCTTCAGAGACTTGTTCAAGCTTTATCCACAAGCGTCTGTTTCGTCTCAAATTTTGAGAATGCGTCACTTCTGGACCTGAACGGCACCGTCACGTCGCCTTTACGGAATCGTCATGTTGCATCGCAACAAATGCAGGCCACGCGTCGAGGTGCGACGGGTTGACGCGCAGAAACGTCGCTCGTGTGGTCCTACTTGGCCTAGGAAAGCTCCACCCCACCCGCGCGCAGCGCGCGCGACCTCCCCCGCAGCGCGGGGGGAGGTGGGGCTTCCAGCGCATGGCGACGACCGCCGCGATCGCGCCCTCCCCCGCGAGCGGGGGAGGGTTGGGTGGGGGCGGATGCTCGCAGGACCGGGGGACTTTCTCTCTCACTGCGTTCATAACGCTGCGACCTCGACGCGCGTACTGCATCTCGACCAACGCAGCCCGTCCAGCCCACAGCACGAGCCGACCTCCCCTGCGCCGCAGGGGAAGTCGGCCGCTTGTTGAAAGGGGGCGGAGCCGGCCTGTAAGCCGGGTTCTGTCGTGGACAGTCATTCCTCTAGGCGCATCGTCACCGATACGCTCGAGCAACCTACCCGGACCCGACGCGGGCCGCGTCATGAGGTCCCTATTTGGTCTTGCTCCCGGTGGGGTTTGCCGTGCCGGCCTGTTACCAGGCTCGCGGTGCGCTCTTACCGCACCATTTCACCCTTACCCGCACCTGGCCGTCCGAAGACGACCGGGCCGCTGGCGGTATCTTTCTGTTGCACTTTCCGTCGGCTCGCGCCGCCCAGGCGTTACCTGGCACCGTGCCCTGTGGAGCCCGGACTTTCCTCGGCGCCGGTCTCCACCGAAGTGAAGGCCGACGACGCGACTGTCCGGCCGACTCCGCCGACGCGCATTGTCGCACGCCGCTCCGGCCGTGGTCGCCTCGGCCACGTCGACTGCCGCCTCAGTCGCGCTCGACCCGGTCGAGCAGCGCCAGCATCGCGGCGCGGAACTGCGACGAGAACGATGCGTCGTTGTGGCCGCGCTCGGGCACGATTTCCAGGCGCTTGTCCTGGGACGGCAGCGGCACCGCGTCGAACAGCGCCTGCGAGAACCGCGGCGCGGTGACGACATCGCGTTCGCCGACGACGAACAGCACCGGCTCGTCCAGCCGCCTGGCGACCTCGAGGTTGCCGGCCTGCTGCAACGCCGGTGCGATGTCGAAGCGGCGCACCGACAGCCGCGTCCAGAGCCCAGAACGGGCGCGCATCGCCGCGGCCCAGTCCTCGGCCGTGGTCATCGAACTCTCGAGCACCAGTCCATCGAGCGTGCGCGCATCGGCGACATGGCCGGCGAGGAAGCTCCCCAACGATTGCCCGTGCACGATCAACGGCCGGCCCGACCCCGCGGTCTCGGCGCGCAGCGTGTCGTAGACCTGCAGGGCATCGGCCTGCAGCGCGGCGATCGTCGGCGTGCCGGTGCTGCCGCCGTAGCCGCGGTGATCGACCAGCACCAGGTCCACCGGCAAGGCGTCGTAGGCCCGCAGCGCGTATTTGGCATGCAGGCCGATGCGATAGCCGTTGCCGCCGAAGTACAGCACCGTCGCCCGGGCATCGGGCCGCTGCAACCGCAGTTGGTACAGCGAGGCGTCGTCGGGCGTTGCGATCCGCGTCTCGGTCGCGGTATACGCAGGGTACTCGGCACGCAGCGCGGCCAGGTCGGTGGGCGGCGCCGGCATCGGCCGGACAAGATGCGATTCCTGCACGCGCAAGGCACAACCGGCCAGCACCACACAGAACGCGACGATCGCCAGACGGCGCAGGGGTCGAGACATACGAACAGCGTCCTTGCTATGGATGCCGTTCGACCCGTTCAGGCGTCGGGAGTTCCCTGTCCGTACAACGCCTTGCGCGGGGCGCCGCTGAGCTCGGCGGCAACCTTGGCGGCGGTCGACGGCGGCAAGTGACGCGCGAGCGCGGCGTAGAGCCGCCGCCCTTCCGCCAGCGCCGCGTCCTCGGACGCGGGGGCGCCTTCGACGAGCACCACGAACTCGCCCTTGCGCTGGTCGGCGTCGGCGACCACGCGCGCGTGCAAGGTCGCCAGATCGCCGTCGAGCACGGTCTCGAACAACTTGGTGAGTTCGCGCGCGACAACCGCGCGGCGCGTGGGACCGAATGCAGCGACTGCATCGCTGAGCATCGCGTCGATCCGGTGCGAGGCTTCGTAGAACAACAAGGTGCGCGGTTCGGCGGCGAGCGCCTGCAGCCGTTCGCGGCGCGCGCCGGCCTTCGCCGGCAGAAAGCCCTCGAATACGAAGCGGTCGCTGGGCAGGCCGGCCACGCTCAGCGCGGCGATCAGCGCGCTGGCCCCCGGCACCGGCGACACCCGCAGGCCGGCCGCACGCGCGGCGGCCACCAGCCGGAAGCCCGGATCGCTGACCAGCGGGGTACCGGCATCGCTGACCAGTGCCAGCGACTCGCCGGCAGCCAGGCGCGCCACCAGGCGGCCGGCGAGCCCGTCCTCGTTGTGCTCGTGCAGTGCGACCAGCGGCCGCTCGATGCCGAAATGGCCGAGCAACTGGCGGGTGTGCCGGGTGTCCTCGGCGCAGATCGCATCGACATCGCGCAACACCTGCTGCGCGCGGGGCGACAGGTCGCCCAGATTGCCGATCGGCGTGGCGACGACGTGCAGGACGCCCGGCGCGGGCGTGGGTCGGGCGGATGCAGTCATCGTCTCCACAGCGGAACGCTAGAATGCGGCCATTATCCCGCAGCGGAACCGCGACATGACAGCAACCCAGGCCCAGACCGCGCACGCGACCCCGCGCGTCCTCCGTCCCGGCAGCGCCACCCGCCCGATGGTGGCGGTGGCTCTGGTGGCGCTGATCGCCGGGTGCGCGACCGTGCGCACCACCGGCACCGCCGGCCCCGGGCCCGGCGACGTCGTCCCCGCCGAACCCGGACGCTGGCAGTTCGACGACGCCCGCCCGCCCGCCGAATCCGACGGCTACCGCCCCCCGCGCAAGCTCGCAGTGCTGCTGCCGATGAGCGGCGCACTGGCGACCGCGGCCGGCCCGGTCCGGGACGGCCTGCTGGCCGGCTACTACGGCGAGCGCCGCACGCGGCCCGAACTGGCCTTCTACGACACCGCCGGCACCCCGGCCGGCGCCGCCGGCGCCTATGCCCGCGCGGTCGCGGAGGGCGCCGACCAGATCGTCGGGCCGCTGGGCCGCGACGAGGTCGACGCGGTCATGCAGTCGGCGCCGGCGGTGCCGCTGCTCGCACTCAACCGCGGCGCGGTGACGCCGCCGGAAAATTCGGCGGCGTTCTCGCTGGCACCGGAGGACGAAGGCGATGCAGCCGCGCAGTACCTGCTGGCCCGCAACGCCCGCAATGTGCTGGTGCTCAGCAACGGCGACGACAACGCGCGGCGCAGCGTTGACGCGCTGCGCGCGCGCCTGACCCAGGCCGGTGGCAGCATCGTCGGCACGATCGCGATCGTCGGCGACACCCCGGTCGACCAGACCGCCGCGTTCCGCAATGCGGTGACCGCAGGGACGGGCGTGGATGCGGTGTTCCTCGCGATCCGCGGCAACCAGGCGCGCGTGATCGCGCCGCAGCTGTCGGTCGCCGGACTCGGGAGCCGGCTGCGTCTGGGCACCTCGCAGCTCACCGCGGGCACTGGCAAGCCGGAAGAAGACCAGATCCTGGACGGCATCGTGTTCCCGACCGAAAGCTGGTCGACCGGGGCCAGCGCGCGTTCGCTGCCGCCGCAGGCAACGATCGCCCGCGACCTGCCGACCGCGCGCGGCGGCGCGGCGCGGTTGTTCGCGTTCGGCTTCGATGCCTGGCTGCTGAGCGGCTACCTCGAACACCTGAGCCGCAATGCCGAGGCCGGCGTTGGCGGCGCCACCGGCATGCTGCGCATCGGCCCCGGCGGCCAGGTCGTGCGCCAGCCGGCCTGGGCGACCTGGCGCGGCGGTCGCGTGGTGGCACAGGCGGACGTCGGCGGTTGAACGATCGCCGCAGTGACGGCCAGGCCGCCGAACAGGCGGCGCTGGCGCACCTGCAAGCGGCCGGACTGACCCTGCTCGCCGCCAACGTCGGCTACCGCGGTGGCGAACTGGACCTGGTCATGCGCGATAAGCGCGGCGTGACTGCAACCATCGTGTTCGTCGAGGTGCGACATCGTCGCAACCTGCGCTTTGGCGGCGGCGCGGCCTCGATCGATGCCGGCAAGCGCCGCCGGGTCGTGCTGGCGGCGCAGTTGTTCCTGTCACGCCAGCCGCGGCTGCGCGACCTGCCCTGCCGCTTCGATGTCGTGGAAACCACCGGCGATGCGGCCGCGCCGACGCTGCGCTGGATCGAGGATGCGTTTCGCGCGGACGATTGAGGATCGGTTCGCGCCATGCGGTTGGCGTTCGTCGGCGCGCGCGCCTGCAGCCTCGTCACCATCGCCCAGACCACTGGCAGACCAGGGCCCGATACGCATCCAGCCGTGCGCATGCGAAGATCGGCACGGGGAACCACAGGGGATTCAGGGATGAGGCGATCGATCGTCAGCTGCGTGCTGGCCTGTCTGCTGCTCACCGCTGCGCTGGGCAGCGCGTCCGCCCAGGACGCAACGCCACCGGCGGTCGGCAGCCTGCCACCACCGTTGCTCGGCAAGGACCGCGCGGGCCGCGACGTTGACCTTGGCGCGCTGCGCGGCAAGGTCGTGATCGTGACCTTCTGGGCCTCCTGGTGTCCGCCCTGCCGCAAGGAACTGCCAGTGCTGGGCCATTTCCAACGCGTGGTGGGCCGCGATGCGCTCGAAGTCATCGCGATCAACTACAAGGAACCGCGCCCGGACTTCAACGACGTGGTCCGCAAGAATCGCGACATCGATCTGACCTGGGTGCCCGACTCGCGCGGCCGTATCAGCGATCTCTACGGCGTGCGGACGCTGCCGCACATGTTCATGCTCGACCGCGAGGGCCGCGTGGCCTTCACCCATCGCGGCTACAGCGAGCAGTCCTTGCCCGGCATCATCGACGAAGTGCTGAGCCTGCTGCCCGACGAAGTGCGCACGCGCCCGGCGCCCGACACCGCATCGCGCTGATTCAGCCGGCGAAATGGTCCCAGCCGGCGCGCGCCGGCGTCCAGGCGGCGCCGTCGCCGGTGTGCACAACGACGCCGTCGCCGGCCACGATGCGCCCGATCCGGATCGCCGGGGTACCGCTGGCCCGCGAGACTGCGTCGACCGCCGCGCGCGCATGCGCGGGGGCGGTGAAACACAGTTCGTAGTCGTCGCCGCCCGCGGCCTGCAGCGCACGCCGCTGCCCAGGATCAGCGATCGCGCGCCGCAGCGCCTCGGAGGCCGGCAGGGCATCGACATCGATCTGCGCCGCCACCCCACTCGCCCGGCAGACATGGCCGAGGTCGGCCAGCAGGCCGTCGGACACATCGATCGCGGCATGGGCATGCGCCGCCAGCGCCTGACCCAGCGCAAGCCGCGGGGCCGGGCGGTCGAGCCGGCGGCGCAGTTCGGCGTCGCGTGCCCCGCCCTGCGTCCACTGCGCAAGTGCGGCCGCCGCATCGCCCAGGGTGCCGCTGACCCAGACGTCGTCGCCGACCTGCGCGCCGTCGCGCCGCAGGGCATGGCCGGGGGCGACGAGGCCGTGCACGGTGACGCAGACCGAAAGCGGGCCGCGCGTGGTGTCGCCACCGACCAGCGCGACCGCGTGCGGACGCGCCAGCGCGTCGAAGCCGTCGAGAAAGGCATCGATCCAATCGGCATCGGGGGTCGGCAGCGACAGCGACAAGGTGCACCAGGCCGGGCGTGCGCCCATCGCGGCCAGGTCCGAGAGGTTGACCGCCAGCGCCTTCCAGCCGATGTCGGCCGCGGCGGTGTCATCGGGGAAATGCACGCCGCTATTGAGCGTGTCCATCGCGACCACGAGTTGCGCCCCCGGCTCAGGCGCCAGCAGCGCGGCATCGTCGCCGATGCCCAGCACTACATCGCCCCGCTGCACCACGCGGGCGCGGAGGCGGTCGATCAGCGCGAACTCGCCGGCCATCGGTGCGCGGGCGCGACGGCGCTCAGCGGCCGCGCAACGCCCCGACCTCGGGCGCGCGCCACTGCGCGGCGGCGCGGTCGAGCACGCCGTTGACGTAGGTGTGGCCGTGCTCGGAGCCGAAGCGCTTGACCGTGCGCAGGGCCTCGTCGATGACCACGCGGTAGGGCACGTCGACGCGGTGCTGCAGTTCGTAGGCGGCGATGCGCAGCATCGCGCGCTCGATCGGGTCCACTTCGTCGATCTCGCGGTCGAGGAATGGCGCCAGCGCGGCGTCGAGCTCGCGGTAGCGGCTGCCCACGCCGTGCACCAAGTCCTCGAAGTACGCCAGATCGGCGACTTCCTTGGCCTGTTCGTGCGCGAACTGCGCGACGATCTCGCGCGCCTGCGCGCCCGACATCTGCATTGCGTAGACGGCCTGCAGCGCGCGGCGACGCGCGCGCGAGCGCAGTACCGGGTCGACGCCATGGGGTTTGCGGGTCTGGGTCATCCGATCTTGTCCAGCAGGTTGCTCATTTCGATGGCGACCAGCGCCGCCTCCTCGCCCTTGTTGCCGTGGCTGCCACCGGCCCGCTTCTCGGCGTCGCCATAGTCCTCGACCGCGAGCACGCCGTTGGCGACCGGCACACCGGCATCGAGCGCGATGCGCATCAGCGCATCGCTGCAGCCGTCGGCCACCTGCTCATAGTGTCGGGTGTCGCCGCGCACCACGCAGCCCAGCGCCAGCAACGCGGCGTGGCCGCCGGCCGCGGCAAGGCGCGCGCACGCCAGCGGGATCTCCCAGGCGCCGGGCACGCGCACCACGTCGACCGCGGCCTCGGCGACGCCGTGGTCGGCGAACGCCTTGCGCGCGCCGGCGACGAGGGCGTCGGTGATCTTGGGATTCCAGCGGCTGGCGACGATCGCATAGCGCGTGCCGGCCGGGGCGCGCAGGTCGCCTTCGATGTGGCTCATGGGCATGGGGTCTCGCTCAGGCCGGCCAGTTTAGCGCGCGTCATGCCGGAACGGTCTCCACGACCTCCAGCCCGTAGCCGGCCAGGCCGATCTGGCGGCGCGGGGGACCCAGCACGCGCAGCCGGCCCAGGCCCAGGTCGGCGAGGATCTGCGCGCCGGCACCGTTGCGCCGCCACTGGCCGACATCCTTGTCCTTGCCCGGCGGACGCACGACCGGCTCCTGTCGCAGCCGCGCCAGCAGGCCATCGGCATCGCGCGGTGCCGACAGCACGACCATCACGCCCTGTCCCTCGGCGGCGATCGCGCGCAGCGCGTCGGTAGCGGCCACCCCGAAATCGTCGCGGCGCCAGTGCAGCAGATCGGCCAGCGGGTTCTCGACCTGCACACGGACCAGCGTCGGGGTGGCCGCATCGAGCGTGCCGCGGACCAGCGCGAAATGCAGCTCGTGCGCGATCCGGTCGCGATAGGTCACCAGCCGGAACGGGCCGAACTCGGTCTCGATCTCGCGCTCGTCGATGCGCTCGACGGTGCGCTCGGTGCTCAGGCGGTAGGCGATCAGGTCGGCGATCGAGCCCATCTTCAGCCCATGCTCGCGCGCGAACGCTTCGAGTTCCGGGCGGCGCGCCATGCTGCCGTCAGGGTTGAGGATCTCCACCAGCACGCCTGCCGGCTCCAGTCCCGCCAGCATCGCCAGGTCCACGCCGGCCTCGGTGTGACCGGCGCGCGTCAGCACGCCGCCGGGCTGGGCGATCAGCGGGAAGATGTGGCCGGGCTGGTGCAGGTCCTCGGGCCGCGCATTCGGGCGGACCGCGGTGCGAATGGTATGGGCGCGATCGTGCGCCGAAATGCCGGTGGTCACGCCCTCGGCGGCCTCGATGCTGACCGTGAAGTTGGTCTGGAACTGCGCGGTATTGGCCCGCACCATCGGCGCCAGCCCCAACTGGGTCGCGCGGTCGGCGGTCAGCGGCAGGCAGACCAGACCGCGGCCGTGGGTGACCATGAAATTGATGTCGGCCGGCCGGACCAGTTCGGCGGCCATGATCAGGTCGCCCTCGTTCTCGCGGTCCTCGTCGTCGACGACGACGACCATCCGGCCGGCGCGGATCTCTTCGAGCAGTTCGGGGATCGGCGCGAAGTTCATGCGCGCGCTCCTGGCGGCACCACGCCGCTGGCGAGCAGGCGCTCGACGTAGCGCGCGACCAGGTCCACCTCAAGGTTGACCACCTCGCCGACCGCGGTGGTACCGAACGCCGTATGTGACACGGTGTGCGGCACCAGGGCCACTTCGAAGCCGTCGGCATCGACCGCGTTGACCGTCAGGCTGACGCCGTCGACGCAGATCGAGCCCTTGTGCGCGACGTAGCGCAGCAATGCCGCCGGCGCCGCGAAGCGCCAGCGCTGCGCGCGGGCGTCGTCGTGCACCGAGGCCACGCGGCCGACGCCATCGACATGGCCGCTGACCAGGTGGCCGCCGAGCCGGTCGGTCGGGCGCATCGCGCGTTCGAGGTTCACCGCCCGGCCCGCGGCCAGCGCGCCGAGCGTGGTCAGCGCCAGCGTCTCGGTCGAGGCATCGGCCTCGAAGTGCGCGTCGTCGTGCGCGACGACCGTCAGGCAGACGCCGTTGACCGCGATGCTCTCGCCCATCGTCACGTCCGCGAACGGCAGCGTGCCGACTGCGATGCGCAGCCGCGCGTCGCCGCCGCGGGACTCGTTGGAAACCAGGCGTCCGACGCCTTCGATCAAGCCGGTGAACATGTCGCTGCCTCCGTCCGTGCGGATCGCTCGCACGGTGTGCCGAATGGGAACGGTTCGGGACGCGACAGCGTGCGCGGCCGCGGGCCGCGCAGGACGTCGTCTTCTTGCATCCGGACTATGACCGTCGGCCCCGGACTTCGACCGGGTCTGCTGACCTGCCGGTCCGATGCGAGGATCTCGCACGTCGCTGGCAGCGCTCGCGGGCTCGCGCGTCGCCGCGCCTACCGCCGGTGGGGACTTCCACCCCGCCCTGAAGACATTCGATTGGATGCCGGACGGGCCGGCGCGGGCATTCTAGCAGCGCCGCGTCGCTCGCCCGTCCCACGCGGCGGGACGCTTCATTGCACCGGGCCATGGCGCGCGCGATCCGGCACGCCGGTCGCCTCCGGGCGCGGGCAGGCGCCGCGATCGGGTTCCTGCGGTCGGGGCGGCAGGCTCAGCCGGCGGCGGCCGGGCGCAGCCGCAGCCGGAGGTCGTCGCCGAAGCGCGCGACATCGACGGTCTCCAGCCGCAGCCGTTGCGCCATCGCGTCGATGCCCAGGCCGTCGAACAGCGGCCGGGCGCGCTCGCCGAGCAGCACCGGGGCGACATAGAGCAGCAATTCGTCGACCAGGCCCGCCCGCAGCAACGCGCCCGAGAGCACAGCGCCGGCCTCGACCTGGACCTCGTTGATCTCGCGCGCGGCCAGCAGCGCCAGCGCCGCCGCCAGGTCCAGCCGGCCGTCGCGCCGCGGCACCGCGGCGTGTTCGCAGCCAAGATCCGCCGGCACCGCAACATCGGCGGCGTGCAGGTAGAGCGTGGGCGCGGCCGCGTCGCGGACCTGTCGGCGCGACAGCGAGGCGAGCCCTGCATCGAGCACGACACGCAGCGGCGGCAAGAACGGTGCCGCGTCCTCGAGCCGCACCGTCAGCGCCGGGTCGTCGGCGAGCACGGTCCCGCTGCCGGTCAGAATCGCGCCGCTGCGCGCACGCCAACGCATGACGTCGGCCCGCGACTGCGGACCGCTGATCCACTTCGACGTGCCGTCGGCCATCGCCGTGCGCCCGTCGAGGCTGCAGGCGAGCTTGACCCGGACCCATGGGCGGCCGCGCTCGACGCGCGACAGGAAGCCCACGTTAAGCGCACGCGCCTGCGCTTCCAGCAGGCCGGCCTGGACCGCGATCCCGGCCGCACGCAACCGGGCGAAACCGGCACCGTCGACCTGCGGGAACGGGTCGCGCATCGCTGCGACCACACGCGCCACCCCGGCCTCGATCAAGGCATCGGCGCAGGGCCCAGTGCTGCCAACGTGCGCGCACGGTTCGAGGGTGACATAGGCGGTCGACCCCCGTGCCCGCTCACCAGCGGCCTGCAGCGCGACCACCTCCGCGTGTGGCCCACCCTTGCGCGCGTGCCAGCCTTCGCCGACGACCGCACCGCCGCGCACCAACACGCAGCCGACCATCGGGTTGGGCCGCGCCGTCCAGGCGCCGCGCTCGGCCAGCGCCAGTGCGTGTGCCATGTGGCGATGGTCGTCGCTATCGAAGTCGGTCATATGCGGCATTTCCAGAGGATCAGAGGGCTTGCGCCGTGTGCTTGAAGCGCGCACGCGCTCACTTGCCATCGGCCGTCGCGCAACTCGGACCTCGCCAACCGCGCCTTGTGCGGCCGGTCAGCGCTTGCGCGTGCCGCGGCCGGGCGGCAGGGCCTCGCCGCCGAGCAGCGGCAGTTGCGCATCGGCCGGCAGGTCGCGTTCGAGCCGGTCGAGCTCTTCGCGAAAATCGGCCACGTCCTCGAACGCCCGGTAGACCGAAGCGAAACGCACGAAGCCGACATGGTCGAGCTTGCGCAGCTCGGCAATGACGAATTCGCCGACCCGTCGCGACGAGACCTCGCGCTCGGCGGTCATGCGCAACTGGTGCACCACCGCCCGCACCGTCGCTTCGATCTGCTCCTCCGAAACGGGGCGCTTGTGCAGCGCGCGGTCCATGCTCAGGCGCAGCTTGCGCGCATCGAACGGCTCGCGGCGGCCGTCACCCTTGATGATCGCCGGCAGCTTGAGTTCGATCGTCTCCAGCGTGCTGAACCGCTCCCCGCAGGCCTCGCACTCGCGACGCCGACGGATCGTCGCGCCGTCCTCGGACGCGCGCGAATCGATCACCCGGGTGTCGATGTGCTGGCAGAAGGGGCAGTGCATCAGGCGTGGGAATTCGCGATCGAGGCTGGGAGATCGGGGCAAGTTGCAGCGTCGGGAAACGGAGGCATTCCGAATCCCGACGCCCGCATCGCCAATCCCGTCGCGTCAGCCATACACCGGGTACTTGGCGCACTGCGCGGCGACCTTGTCGCGCACGACGGCAATGACGGTGTCGTCGGCCGGCGCGTCGAGCACGTCGCAGATCCAGTGGGCCAGGTCGGTGCAATCGGCCTCGGTATAGCCGCGCGTGGTCACCGCCGGCGTGCCCAGGCGCAGGCCCGAGGTCACAAACGGCTTGCGCGGGTCGTTGGGCACCGAGTTCTTGTTGACCGTGATGTGGGCACGGCCCAGGGCTTCTTCTGCCTCCTTGCCGCTGACGTTCTTGCCGATCATGTCGACAAGCATAAGATGGTTCTCGGTGCCGCCGGAGACGATCTTGTAGCCGCGTTCGATGATCACCTTCGCCATCGCCTGCGCGTTCTTCACCACCTGCTGCTGGTAGGTCTTGAACGCCGGGTCCAGCGCCTCCTTGAACGCGACCGCCTTGGCCGCGATCACATGCATCAGCGGACCGCCCTGGATGCCGGGGAACACGATCGACTGCAGCTTTTTGCTCATGTCGTCGAACATGTCGCCGGCGCCTTCGCGGCTGGCAACGATGATGCCGCCGCGCGGACCGCGCAGCGTCTTGTGCGTGGTCGAGGTCACGACATGCGCATGCGGCAGCGGGCTCGGGTAGACCCCGGCCGCAACCAGACCCGCGACATGGGCCATGTCGACGAACAGCAGCGCGCCGACCTTGTCGGCGATCGCACGGAAGCGCGCCCAGTCGATCTTCTGCGAGTACGCCGAGAACCCGGCGACGACCATCTTCGGCTTGTGCTCGAGCGCGAGCCGCTCGACTTCGTCGTAATCGATCAGCCCGGCATCGTCGACGCCGTACTGCACCGCGTCGAACAACTTGCCCGAGGCATTGACCTTGGCGCCGTGGGTCAGATGGCCGCCGTGCGCCAGGCTCATGCCCAGGATCTTGTCGCCGGGCTGCAGCAGCGCGAAATAGACCGCCTGGTTGGCCTGCGAGCCCGAGTGCGGCTGCACGTTGGCGTAGTCGGCATCGAACAGTTGCTTGAGCCGGTCGATTGCCAGCTGCTCGGCAACGTCGACGTACTCGCAGCCGCCGTAGTAGCGCTTGCCCGGATAACCCTCGGCGTACTTGTTGGTCAGCTGGCTGCCCTGGGCCTCCATGACCAGCGCGCTGCAATAGTTTTCCGATGCGATCAGCTCGACGTGATCCTCCTGCCGGCGGACCTCCGCGGCGATGGCCTGGGCGAGTTCGGGATCGAAGCTATCGAGACGGGCGTCGCGCGGAAACATCGAGGACTCCAGGAATCGGGCGTGGCCGGCCATTGTAGCCGGCCACGCGGGCCACAGCCCGGCCCGACGCCATGCCCCGGTCCTGCAGCCTTCTTGCGCGGCGCCGCCTCAGGGTCGGCGCCGCTTCCTGTAGGGGCACGACAGTGGCCGCGACGCAGTCCGCCGCGGACGCGCCCCTTGGGATGCGGGCTATAATCGCGGGCATTCTTCTCCCGCCTGACGCCGCCCGACCGGGCCCCGGCGCGGGCAGGCGCAACCGGAGCCCCCATGTCCTCGCAATACATCTACACCATGAACCGCGTGTCCAAGGTGGTCCCGCCGAAGCGGCAGATCATCAAAGACATCTCGTTGTCGTTCTATCCCGGCGCCAAGATCGGCCTGCTGGGCCTCAACGGCGCCGGCAAGTCGACGGTGCTCAAGATCATGGCCGGCGTGGACACCGACTTCGAGGGCGAGGCCCGCCCGCAGCCCGGCATCAAGGTCGGCTACCTGGAGCAGGAGCCGCGCCTGAACCCGGAGCAGACGGTGCGCGAGGCGGTCGAGGAAGGCGTCGGTGAGGTGCTGCAGGCCCAGGCCGCACTCGAGGCGGTTTACGCCGCCTATGCCGAGGAAGGCGCCGACTTCGACGCGCTCGCCAAGGAACAGGAGCGCCTGGAGGCGATCCTGGCCGCGGGGGACGCGCACACGCTGGAGAACCAGCTTGACGTCGCCGCTGACGCGCTGCGCCTGCCGCCGTGGGATGCGGTGATCGGCAAGCTCTCGGGCGGCGAGAAGCGCCGCGTGGCGCTGTGTCGCCTGCTGCTGCAGAAGCCGGACATGCTGCTGCTCGACGAACCGACCAACCACCTTGACGCAGAGTCGGTGGAGTGGTTGGAGCAGTTCCTGGCCCGTTACACCGGCACCGTCGTGGCGGTCACCCACGATCGCTACTTCCTCGACAACGCCGCCGAGTGGATCCTCGAGCTCGATCGCGGCCGCGGCATCCCGTGGAAGGGCAACTACACCGACTGGCTGACGCAGAAGGACGAGCGCCTGAAGCAGGAGGAGAACCAGGAGAAGGCCCGTCAGAAGGCGATCCAGAAGGAACTGGAGTGGTCGCGGCAGAACGCCAAGGGCGGCCGTTCCAAGGGCAAGGCCCGCCTGGCCCGCCTGGAAGAACTGCAGTCGCAGGATTACCAGAAGCGCAACGAGACCAACGAGATCTTCATCCCGCCGGGCGAGCGCCTGGGCAACTCGGTGATGGAGTTCAAGAACGTCAGCAAGAAGTTCGGTGACCGGCTGCTGATCGACAACCTGTCGATGATCGTGCCGCCAGGCGCGATCGTCGGCATCATCGGCCCCAACGGCGCCGGCAAGTCGACGCTGTTCAAGATGATCACCGGGCAGGAGAAGCCGGACTCGGGCGAGATCATCGTCGGACCGACCGTGCAGCTGTCCTACGTCGACCAGAGCCGCGACAAGCTCGAAGGCAACCACAACGTCTTCCAGGAAATCGCCGGCGGCCTGGACATCCTCAACATCAACGGCGTGGAGATCCAGTCGCGCGCCTACATCGGCCGCTTCAACTTCAAGGGCCAGGACCAGCAGAAGCTGGTCGGCTCGCTGTCCGGTGGTGAGCGTGGCCGCCTGCACATGGCCAAGACGCTGCTGCAGGGCGGCAACGTGCTGCTGCTCGACGAACCGTCGAACGACCTCGACATCGAAACGCTGCGCGCGCTGGAGGACGCCCTGCTGGAGTTCCCGGGCAACACGTTCGTGATCTCGCACGACCGCTGGTTCCTCGACCGCATCGCCACGCACATCCTCGCGTTCGAAGGCGACAGCCACGTCGAGTTCTTCCAGGGCAACTACCGCGAGTACGAGGAAGACAAGAAGCGCCGCCTCGGCGACGACGCCGGCCCCAAGCGCCTGCGGTTCAAGGCCCTGAAGTAAGCCGCGACCGCGCCCCAAAACCGGGGTCAGAGTCGAATTCTCTGCCCCCGCCACTGGACGCGCGCCGCGATCAAAATTCGACTCTGACCCCGGTTTATCGATGACGATCCAGACACCTGACGAGCTCGGAGGCCTTCGGCGCGCAGGTGCGCTGGTCGCCGGCATCCTGTCCACGATGCGGGATCAGACGATCGCGGGCGTCACGCCGCGCGCGCTCGATGCGATCGGTGCGGCGATGCTGCGCGAGGCCGGCGCGCAGTCGGCGCCGGTGCTGACCTACGGCTTCCCGGCGGCGACCTGCATCAGCGTCAACCGGGTGGTCGCACACGGCATCCCGGACGAGACGCCGCTTTGCGACGGCGATCTGGTCAACATCGATGTCTCGGCCGAGCTCGACGGCTTCTTCGCCGACACCGGGGCGAGCTTCGTCGTCGGCACCGCCAGTGCGGCCCAGCAGCGCCTGCTCGATACGACCCGTGAGGCGCGCGATGCGGCGATCGCCCAGTTGCGCGCTGGCGGGATGCTCAACAGCATCGGCCGGACCATCGAGACGGTCGCCGCGCGTCGCGGCTTCCAGGTCATCCGCGATCTGCAGAGCCACGGCGTCGGGCGCGCGCTGCACGAGGAACCGGGCTCGATTCCGGGCTACTACGACCGCCGCGACACCCGCCGACTGCACGCGGGCATGGTGATCACGGTCGAGCCGTTCCTGGCCACGCACAGCACCCGCACCGACGCGCTCGACGACGGCTGGTCGCTGGTCTGCCCGAAGGGCGTCGGCGCGCAGTTCGAGCACACGGTCGTGGTCACTCACGACGCCCCGATCATCGTCACCTGAGGACCGCCATGCCCCGCTCCTTCATGCAGGCGCTGCGCGCGCGCTGGCAGGCCGCCGACACGCTGGTCTGCGTGGGGCTGGACCCCGAACCCGCGAAGTTTCCCGCCCGGTTTTCCGGCGATCCGGATGCGGTGTTCGCCTTCTGTCGCGACATCGCCGATGCGACGGCCGAGTACGCCTGCGCGTTCAAGCCGCAGATCGCGCATTTCGCCGCGCTCGGTGCCGAGGACGCGCTGCAGCGGCTGATCGCGCATCTGCGTACCGCGCATCCCGACGTGCCGGTGATCCTCGACGCCAAGCGCGGCGATATCGGCAGCACCGCCCAGCAGTATGTGGGCGAGGCCTTCGGGCGCTATGCCGCGGATGCGGTCACGGTGAATCCGTATCTGGGGCGTGACTCGGTGCAGCCGTTCCTCGACCGCGAAGACAAGGGCGTGGTGATTCTGTGCCGCACCTCCAATCCCGGCGCCACCGACCTGCAGGACCTGCCGGTCGCGCACGGCGGCGCCACGCGCCCGCTGTACCAACACGTCGCCGAGACCATCGCGCGCGACTGGAACGCGCACGGCAACTGCGCACTGGTCGTCGGGGCGACCTGGCCGGCGCAGTTGCGCGAAGTGCGAGCGATCGTCGGCGACCTGCCGTTCCTGGTGCCCGGCGTCGGCGCACAGGGCGGCGATGTCGAGGCGGTCGTGACCCATGCCAGGACCGCCGACGGCACCGGGCTGATGGTCAGTTCCTCGCGCGCGATCCTCTATGCCTCGAGCGGCGACGATTACGCCGAGGCCGCGGCCACGGCGGCGCGCGCGCTGCGCGACATGATCAACCGCCATCGCTGACGCGTCCGGCCGCTTGCGGCCGCCCACACGCCGTCGGTCAGGCGGCCTGCTCCGGCGGAACGCCGAACACCTGGCGCAGATAGCTCAGGTAGCCGGGGTCGTCGCACATGCTTTTGCCCGGCGAATCGCTGAGCTTGGCCACCGGCTGGCCATTGCAGCGGACCATCTTGATGACGATGTTCAGGGGCGTCGGGCCGAGGTCGTTGGTCAGGTGCGTGCCGACCCCGAACGCGACCTGGCAGCGACCGCGGAAGTGGTCGTGGAGCCGCATCACTTTGGCGAAATCCAGGCCGTCGCTGAAGACCAGGGTCTTGCTCGCCGGATCGACGCGGTTGTGCTGGAAATGCGCGAGCATGCGGTCGCCCCAGACGAAGGGGTCGCCCGAGTCGTGGCGCACGCCGTCGAACAGCTTGCAGAAATACATGTCGAAATCGCGCAGGAACGCGTCCAGGCCGACGACGTCCGACAGCGCAATGCCCAGGTCGCCGCGATACTCGTGGGCCCAGGCCTCCAACGCGGCGACCTGCGAGTCGCGCAACCGCGGCCCGAGCGCCTGGAACGCCTGCAGGTACTCGTGCGCCATCGTACCCAGCGGCGTCATGCCGTAGCGGCGTGCGAAATCGACGTTGCTGGTGCCGACGAACTGCGCGCCCAGTGCGTCGCGCAACAACGGCAGCATGTGGCCGTGCCACTGTCGCGAGTAGCGGCGCCGCGTGCCGTAGTCGGCAACCTTGCAATCGTCGAAGCCGGGCGTATCGCGCAACAGGGCCGCCTTGGCCTGGAGCCGGCGCTCGCCCTCGGCGAAATCCGGCGCCGAGGTGTTGCGGAACCAGACCTCGTTCACGATCGCCAGCAGCGGCACTTCGAACAGGATCGTGTGCAGCCAGGGGCCGCGGATATCGAGCTCGATCTCACCCGGCACCGATGCCGACGGCCGCAACTCGATGTACTTGCGGTCGAGCCGGAACAGCCCGAGGAAGTCGGCGAAGTCGGGCTTGATGAAGCGCAGGCCGCGCACGTAGCCCAGTTCGTCATCGGTGAAGTGCAGCGCGCACAGCGCGTCGATCTCCTCGCCGATCTCACCAAGATAGCGCGCTAGGTCGATGCCCGGCGTCCTGCACTTGAATCGGTACTCGACATGCGCACCGGGGTGCTGGTGCAGCACCGCCTGCATCATCGTGAACTTGTACAGGTCGGTGTCGAGCAGGGACTGGATGATCGGCATGGGGAGATCCACGAAAAGAGCCCGGCTAGCCTAGCGCGTGGACAGTGGCGAAAGCGCCTGCACCGGTCACCGGCGGCAGAACACTTCGGCCCAGCGGCTACAGCCGGCGCAGGACGGCCAGCGGGAAGCGCAGCCAGATCGCCAGCCACACGCCGACCCGCTGCGCGAGCGTCCGCTGCGGCGCCTCGAAGCGGCGGAAGTAGCGCCACAGCCCGCGGTGCTTGTGCCACTCGACGAACAGCGGACGCACGCGGCTGGAGACGCCGCGCACGTGCAGCACCGCAACATCGTTGGCGACCGCGACCTTGGCACCCGCCTCGCGGGCGCGGCGGCACAGATCGAGATCCTCGGCATGCAGCCGGTAGCCGGTGTCGAAGCCGTCGATGCGATCGAACAGCGTACGCGGCAGCAGCATCAGCGCACCCGACACCGCGTCCACGCGCTGCAGCGGCTGCGCCGCATCGCGCGGCAGCGAGAGATCGCGCGCGGATGCGGTGCGCAGCATCGCGACGAAATCGGGATCCCGGCGCCGGGCGGCCGCATCGGCCACACCGTCTTCGCCGAGCAGTTCGCTACCCAGCAGGCACTCGCCAGCGAGCGCATCGGCATGCGCGCGGAGCCGCGTCAGCGTGTCCACTTCGACCAGGCAATCCGGATTGACGAAGGCGATCCAGGGCGCGTCGGCATCGCGCGCGCCTTGGTTGCAGGCGACCGCGAAACCGGGATTGTCGGGGTTGCCGATGAAATGCACGCGCGGATCGAGCGAGGCATGACGCTGCACAATCGCCAAGGTCTCGTCGATCGAGCCGTTGTCGACGATCCGGATCTGCGCCACGCCATCGGCCTCGCGCAGACGACGCAGGCAGGCGTCGATCGTGCTCGCGCTCTGGTGAGTGACAACGACGGCGACCACATCGGCCGCAGGCGTCGGAGGTGACGATGCAATCATCGCAGTGAGGTCCCGCCCTCGGTCTGCGTGACCGTTGCGTCGTTGGGCGACGGCGTGTCGGCCGGATCCGCGTCTCCGTCTGCAGGCGCACCGCTTTCATCAGCGAGGTCGTGTGCGGCGAACAGTCCCTGCTGGGTCGGTGCGTTTTCGAGCGCCGCATAGCGGCGCTGCAACTGTGCGCGACAGGCGTGCAGCGGGTCATTCATCAGATAGGTCGCCAGCCGCGCATGCCAGGACGGCCAGCGGGCCGCGAGCGCATCCATGTCGCCCTCGCGCGGACCGCCCTCGCCGCCGCGCGCGACGAACGCGGTCTCGCACAACGCGTTGCGCCAGCCCAGGCCGGCCATGCGCAGCGACAGATCGATCAGCGCGGCATACCAGGACCCGTAACTCGCGGCGTCCAGCCCACCCGCCTTGCGCCGGGCGTTGCCGCGCAGCAGGACCGCGTGGTCGATCGCGGCCGGCAGCTCAGGATGCAGCGGCGGCAACTGCTGGCAGGCACGTGCGAGGCGCAGCGGATCATCCGGCACCGATGCGATCTCGCCGATGCGGGGCCACGAGGCAGCCTCACCAGCATTGCACCAGGGCGTCGCGGTCGCGATCGAGGCATCACGCGCGAAGCACGCAGCCAACTCGACCAGCCAGCCGGGCAGCGGCACGGCATCGGGCGCGAGCACGACGACATCGGCATCGCCGCAGGCGCGCAGCACATCGTCCAGGTGCGCGACCTCGCCGACCCCGCGCTGGCGGCAGGTGTAGTCGGCCTGCAACGGCGTGCTGGCCAGCCAGCGCTGCACGATCTGCGCGCCGCGCGGCCCGATGCGCGCGTCGTCGGCCAACCACACCTGTGTACCCGCAGGCGTGCCCGCGTCGAGTGCGGCCAGACAGGCGTCGAGCGCATCGTCGTCGTGCCCGACCGGCAGCAACACCACCGGCAGTGCCGTCATCGGCGCGCGTCCCCGGCCATGTCAGTCGCGCGGTTGCAGCGGCTGCAACGCACGGAAGCGACGGCCGTACTCGTCGGTCAACTGGCGCGCTTCCTGCGGATTGCGCACGATCGTCGGCGTCAGCAGCACGATGACTTCGCTACGCTCGTTGCTCGTCGCCTGGGATCCGAACAGGCTGCCGAACACCGGAATCCGGCTCAGGCCGGGCAATCCTTTTGAGGACCGTCCGACCTCGTCCTTGATGAGGCCGGCCAGCATCACCGTATCGCCAGCCTGCACCGCCGCTTCGGTCTTCAGCCGCCGGGTGTCGATGCGGACGTTGCCCTGCGCATCTGCGGTACTGCTCGGACCCGGGGAACTGACTTCCTGCACGATATCCAGGAACACCATGCCGTCGCGGGTCACACGCGGCCGTACCTTCAAGATCGTACCGGTCTCCAGGTACTGCACGCTGGTATAGCTGCTGTCGCCGAGAATTGGATTGACGCTGGTGGTCGAGATCGGAATGCTCGCGCCAACGTTGAACTCCGCCATCGCATTGTTGCGAACGAACACAGACGGCGACTGCAAAATGTTGACGTCGGTGACCTCGTCCAAAGCGTCGATCACTGCCGCGGCATCGTTCTTGACCAGTGTCCAGGCCAGGCCAGGTCCCGATACGCCCCCAATGCTGGCGCCCAGCGTGCTCCAGCGGGTTGGGCCAGCCAGTCCTTGCCCGGCGCCAGAGGGCCCGAAGGGTCCAATGCTGTTGTCGGACATCCCCTTCTCAATGAACCAGTTGACGCCGTACCTGAGCTCGCCCTTGAGCGTCACCTCCACCACCTGCGCCTCGATATGCACCTGCGCCGGCATCACGTCGAGCCGTTCGACGACATCGCGGATCGACCGCCACGCCGCCGGTGTCGTGCGCACGAGCAGCGTGTTGGTCTCGTCGACCGCCGACACGCCAACGCGGTCGCCGCCGACCTCCAGGGTCACGCTGCTGGGCCCATCCTGGCGCTCGTCGAGCTGCATCTGGCCGATGTCCCCGCCGCTGCCACCGCCACCGCGCATGCCGCCGCGGCCGCCCCGGCCGCCGCCCATCCCTGAGTTACTGCCCAGGCCGCCCGTCGACGAATCGAGCCCGCCGCGGCTACCCGATGTGCTGCCATCAAGACCACCGCTGCGCAGCGTGTTGCCGCTCAGGCCCGGCATCAAAGAGGCGCTGTCCTGGCCGCTGCTGCCACCGCTGCTGCCGAAGACCTCCGACAAGCGTTGCGCGAGCTCGCGCGCCTTGATGAATTTCAGTTCGAGCGAGAACAACCGCGGCTCCTGGCCGGCGTTGTCGATGCGCTCGAGCCACTGCTGGATCTCGCCCAGGTAATCGGCCTGCGGCGTGATCACCAGCACCGCGTTCGCGCCTTCGAGCGGCATGAAGCGGAACATGCCGGCGACCGGCGATTCGCTGTCCTGGCCGAACACCTTCTCCAGATCGGCGACTACCTGCGTGGCCTTGCCCGACTGCAGCGGGAACACGCCCACCGACATGCCCGACAGCCAGTCGACGTCGAAGATCTCGATCGTGCGCAGGTAGTTGTCGAGTTCGGAGCGACTGCCCGAGATCGTGATGACGTTGCGTGCGTTGTCGGCGCCGACGATCGCGTTCGGGCGCGCGTAAGGCTCGAGCACCTTCTCCATCTCGGTCGCGGAGATGTAGCGCAGCGGCACCGTGCGCACCTCGAAGCCGCGCGCCGCCCCGGTGCCGCCGGTGCGCGGCGCGACCGTGCCGGTGGCGAGCGCGGTGTCGGCCGGCACGATGTTGTAGCGGCCATCGCTGTAGATCATCCGGGCGTTGTTCCAGCCCAGCACCATCTCCAGCAGGCTCAGCGCCTGCGCCGCGCTCACCGGCTTGGGCGTGGCCAGCGTGACCGTGCCCTGCACTTCCGGCGCGATGACGTAGTTCTGTCCGAGCATGTCGCCGAGGATCGCCTTGGCGACCGCATGGACCGATTCACCCTCGAAATTGAACGACGCCTGCCCGGTGGTGGTAGTGCCGAGCGTCGGTGGCGGCGCGGCCGCGGCACCGCGATTGATCACCGTGCCGCTGCCGCGACGGATCTGCGGACGCGGGCGGTCGTCATCGTCGACCAGCGACTGCACGCGTGGCCCGTCGGCGACGCCCGAGGCATCGGCCTCCACCCCTTGGCGCAGATCGGCGTCGCGCCGAACGGTCGGCGGCGGGGCCGTGGCACAGCCGGCGAGCAATGCGATGCAGATGCCGATCGCGAGCGTCCTGGACGGAAGGGCGGGAGTCATCGAAAGAGGCTTCATCGACTGGAGTCTACGGGTCCTGGACGGGGGTGGGGGACGGCTGCGGCGAGGGCGACGGCCGAGATGGCTGCTGTTGCTGTTCCTGGCGCAGGCGCGCGCGCCGCTCCTCGATCCGGCGACGGATCGCCTCGACCTGCGCCTCCGCTGTCGCGTCCACTTCGTTGCCGGCCGCCTGCGCGCCGCCTGGCGGTGCGCGGTTGCGCGCACCGTCCCGGGCCTGGGCGCGCCCGGCATCGCCAGCCTGGGGAATATCGGGCGGCGTCGGATCGGTCGCGGGCGGCGGCCGCCGCAGCGGCATCTGCATGGTGCGGTCCTGGGCGACCGGCGTGGTCATCGGTGTCGGCGGCTGGCCGCCGGTGCCGTCGAACACACGCAGTTCCAGCGTGCGCGGGCCCTCGGGGCCGTTGAACACGACGCTGCGCGCGTCCACGCTGCCGAGCACCCAGCCGGGCGTGGTTGGCGGCGCCTCGCCGATGCGCAGGCGGATCGATTCGCCGCCCCCGCTGGGCTGCAGGATCGCCATCGCGAAATCGGGCGTCCGCAACACGCTGGTCAACACAAAGTCGAAGCCTGGCGCGGCCTCGCCGCCTTCGTCCTGCGGGTCGATGAAGAATGGGTGCGGTTTACGATCTGCCGAGAACAGCGGCCGCGCCGCGATCTCCCCGTACTGCGACAGCGGCGGCTGAGGAGCCACGTCCGGCATCGCCGGTGCGGTTGCCGCCGACGGGTCGTCCTCGTCCTCGCGCTGACCGATGCGCCCGCCCAGGCCGGCCAAGGTCAGCACCAGGAACAGCAGCGCCCACGCCGCGACGGCGCCGATCAGCCAGGTCTGGGGATTGAGCCGATCAACCCGCATCGGTCGTCGCCTCCGCACCAGGCGCCGCCGCGGGTGCGGACGGACCCGGCAGCACATAACCGGACAGGTCGAAGCTCACGTCAACGCCGCCGCTGGCGGCACCCGCGGCCAGCGTGTGCCGCTGGCTGAGAATGTTCAGGTTGTCGACGAACAGCCGGGGCGTGCCCGCTTCCAGCGAATGCAGCACCGCGGCCAGTTCCGGCATGCCGCAGCGCAGCCGCACCTGCACGGTCGCACGCGGGTAGCGGTCGTTGCGGCCGCCGGCCAGCGGCGAGCGGTTGCTGATCGCGCAGCTGCGGTTGCCGGGACTGGCCTCGAGCACCGCGTTCTCGAGCCGCTGTACCAAGGCCGCGGTCGCCAGTTCGACGCTCGGCTGCGGCATGAAGCCGGGCGCCGCCGCCATCGCCTCGCGCGCACGTTCGAGTTCGGCGCGGACCTGCGGCGCCTGCTCGAGTTCGCGGCGGATGCGCAGTTCGCGCTCCTGCAGCGAATCGATGCGCGTCCCCAGGTCCCGCATCGGCTGTGTCCACCAGGGGTGCAGCAGCACCAGATAGCCGAGCAGCAGCGCGCCCAGCAGCAGACCCAGCGCCAGCCAGCGGTCGCGCGCGGGCACCGGACTATCGGGCATCGTCGACACGGGCGGCCTCCTGCGGTGGCGGCGCGGTGGGCGCGGGCGGCGGCGCGAGTTCGGCGGTCAACGTGAAGCGATCCGAGCGCGTCCGCGGGTCGTTCTGCAACGCCCCAGCAAGCGCCGGCGAGTGCCAAAGCGGCGACCCCTCCAGTTGTCCGACCAGCGCCGAGGCCTCGGTGCTCAGGCCGATCAACAGGATCCGGTTGCCCTCGATCGCCGCTTTCTCCAGCGAGGTACTGTCGGGTAGCCGCCGGCTCAGTTCGTCGAGGACGGCGACCGTGGTGGGCCGCGCAGCCCGCTGGGCCTGCAGGAAGGCCATGCCCTCGCGCAGATCGGCCAGTTGCTGGCGCTGCGCGGACGCCGCACGCGCGCGGATCGCCTCGGCTTCGACCTTCGCCTGCAAGGCATCGGCCGCGGCGGCGCGGTTCTCGCGCATCTGCCACAGGCCGGCCACCGTCAGCAACACGGCGATCGCCGCGAGCAGCCATTGCAAGCGGCGCTGGGGATCTTCGCGTCGGCGCCGGCGCTCGGCGTCGATCAGGTCGACCCCGAGCGGGCGGTCGCCCTCGGCCAGGTCGATGCCGGCGAGCGTCGGCGCCAGGGTGCCAAGCGCCGCGAGTTCCGCTTCGATCGTCGCCCGCGGCACCACCACCAGTTCGACCTCGAGTTGGCCGTCGCCGCGGCGCCCCAGCAGGCGGTGCCCATGCCGCACGTCGCCGGCGGCGAACGGCGTCTGCCGGTCGATCTCGAAGCCGAGCACATCGTGCAAGCGATCGGCGGCGGCTTCGGGCAGCAGCATGCGCCGACGCAATCCCGCCTGGGCGGGCAGCAGCAGCCAGCGCGGCGTCCCGGCCAAGCGATCGCCCAGCAACGTCGCCAACGGATCGCCGGCGCGGCCTGCCAATTCAGCCAGCGGCACCTGCGCCAGCTCACGTGTTTCACGCGCTTCGTGCAGGACCAACCGCAGGTCATCGCCCTGCGGCTGCAGCAGAAGGCGGCGACCGGACAGTCCGAACAGTTCGCGCACGCGCGGCGGCAGCCAGGCCGCGAGCGCGGCGCGCCACCACGCCAACGCGCTGCGAACGCGGGCCCAGGTTCGCCCGTCCGGGCGCCAGCCGCGGCGCGGCGGCGCGGACGCGCCCGGTGATGCGGGTGTTGCGGACATCATCGCGGTGAAGCTCCCTCCTCCCAACGCAGCACGCTGTATGCCGTGCCCGGTACGGCGCCAGCGCCGGTCCTGACCACTGCCCGCAACCGCGCGCTCCGTCCCCCTTCGAGCCGCGCACGGCTGTCGATACTATACGTGCCGCTGCCGCCACCCAGCACCGCCTCGGCAAGCAGTGCACCGGTGGCGGCGCGCGCGGCCAGAATCGGATCGGCGTCGACGCCCATCGCCTGCAGCACCACCGCATCGGCGAATTGCGGATCGGGCGACGGCAGACGGCCGTAAATGGTCAGGTGCGGCGCCACCGCCTCGAACAGCGCCGGCGTCATTCCGAGCACCTGCTGGACCTCGGCCACGGTCTCGAATGGCGCGTTCTTGGCGCCATACGCGCGCCCCTGCGCCGCGTACTCGGCGCGCTCGGCGCCGCCCACCGGCTGCACCAAGTCGTCTTCGTCGCGCCAGTCGACGATCGCGCCGGCCACTTGCGCCGCCACGTCCGGCTCGGCGCCCACCGCATGCAGCAGCGCAGCCAGCAAGTCACTGCCGGCCGCGTTGAGATCGACCTTGCCGGTCTCGTCGACGATCCGGATCTCCACGGCCATGTCATGGAACTGCCAGGCGTAGGGCCGCCCGTCGGGCTGCCAGCGCAGGGCCGGGTCCGGCAACGCCAGCCGCATCAACGCGTATTCGAGCCCGGCACGCGCGGCGGCATCGCCCACAGTGCCGCGTGCCAGCACGCGCCCCTGCTGGTTCTCGATGCGTGCGGTGAGCGCGAAGGCGCCGACCAGCGCCGACAGCAGCACGATCAACCACAACACCAGCAACAGCGCCGCGCCCCGGCTTCGGCTCATGGCAAGGCCTCCCGCGCAGGTTGCCCGCTGCCCTGCGGCAAGGTGACGACCAGCAGCGGCCAGGCGCCATCGCGCTCGGTCTCGATCGCGATCTCGACCTGCAACGGCAAGGTCGCCGGCCCCCAGCGCTCGCCCCATTCGCCGAGCGCACCGGTGGCGTCGAAGCCGCGATAGCGCAGGCGCAGTGCGGTCAGGTCGTCGATCAGCGGTTCGGGCGGGCGCGGCGCGGCCTCCTCGACCGTGCGTCCGCTCAGCACCATCGCGAACGCCGCGGTCAGGCGCTGCGGCTTGCCGTCGTCGTCGACCGCGAGGTCATGCAGGTGCGGCCCGCCCTGGCCCAGGTAGTCCGGCAGGTCGGCGACGAAGCGCAGCCGCTGCGCTTCGCCGACAAAGCGCACTGGCTCGCCGGTGGTCTCGTCGACCTCGAAGCCCATTGGCAACGCCGAGGCGATCCGGCGGCGCAGGAAGCCTTCGACCGCGCGCATGCGCTCACTGCGCTGGGCCAGCGCTTCGCCGCGCTCGACGGTCGCGGTGGCCGCGCGCAAGGTGGTCAGCGCGAGCGCGAGGCCGGCGGCCAGCAGCGCGGTCGCCACCAGCACTTCGATCAGTGTAAAGCCGCGGGCCGGGCGGCTCATGGCGTCGCCGGTCCGGTCTGCTCGGGCGCATGCAACCGCAGGGTGCGCACCTGCAGGCGCTCGCGCGGGCCGGCCTCGCCCCAGTCCATCGCCAGCGTCAGTTCGTACACCTGCGGTCCGCCCTGCGCGAGCGGCTCGGCGGGCGGCAGTTCGGGATCGACGTACGGCACGATCGCGAGCGTCCAGCGGTAGCGGCCGTCCTCGAAGCTGCCGTTGCGCTGGCCCGGCACGACCGGGATCGACAGGCCGACGCCGTCGAGCAGCGAACGTGCATGCAGTGCGGCACGCCCGGCATCGGCCGCCCAACGGACCTGTCGGGTGCCGTTGGACAACGTGCCCAGCAACAGCATCAGGCCCAACCCCAGCACGGCGAAGGCCACGATGACCTCGATCAACGTGTAGCCGGCCTGGCCGCGTCCTGCGCCCGGGCGGTTCATTGTTCGCCTCTGCCCAGCCGCACTTCTCCGGTCAGCCAGGCGACATCGACCTGCCAGGCCGCGCCGCGCAGCATCACCCGGATCCGGCCGCCGGTGGCCGCGCCGTCGGCGAAGAACACGATCGCGCCCTCGCTCTGCGAGGTCTGCAGTTCGCGCGCGCCGGTGAATTCGACATCGAGCTTGGCCGGAATCTCGCCATGCCGACCGTTAGGCGCCCGCCAGGTGCGCGCCTCGGGATCGAGCACGAAGCGCTGCGGCTCACCGGTCGCGATCGCCTGGGTCCGCGTGTAGCGCAACTGCGCGGCCAGTTCCTTGGCGGTCGACTGCAGCGCGATGCGGTCGAAGCCACCGCTCATTGCCGCCGCGGCAAGCACCCCGGTCACCGCGATCAGGCCGACGACCAGCAGGACCTCCAGCAGCGAAAAGCCGCGCTGGTGCCCCGGCGCCGTGCGGTCCGTGGGCGGCCGCGGCGCCGTCGGTCGCGGCCGCCGCAGGATCATTCGTAGCGGATATCGGCGTTGACGCTGTCGCCGCCAGGCTTGCGATCGGCCCCGAAGCTGACGATCTCGAAGGGCTGGCTATCGCCCGGCGCGCGGTATTCGTAGGGCGTGTTCCAGGGGTCGCGCAGTTCGCCTTCCTTCGCGTATGGCCCGAGCCAGCCACTGGCATCGCCGGGCTGGACGACCAAGTCGTTCAGGGCGTTGGGCAAGCGGCCGGTGTCCATCTCGAACTGATGGACCTTCTCGGCCAGGGTCTGCACCTGGGCCTTGGCCAGGTTGACCCGGGCGCGATCGCCGCCGCCCAGGATCCGGCTCGCGGCGAACGCGACGATGCCGCCGATCAGCACGACGACCAGGATGATCTCGATCAGGCTGAAACCGCCCTGTGCCGTCTTGCGGACCCCGCGACGCGATCGGAGGGAGTGATGCATGGGGCGCTGCCTCGTCTTGGGATCGAGTCCGGATTGTATGCCGCACAGACGATCGACCGGGAAGCCCGGCTTCGGCAAGATCGACGGCTGAGGCTCGGCGCCCAATCTAGTTGTAAATGATTCGCATTTGATATCATCGCCGTCGCCGCCCTGCCTGACGCCCGCAATGCCCACCCCCGCTCCCTTGACCGCCCGCGCCCAGCGCGACCGGACGCCGACCGCCGTCCGCCTGGATGTGCTGTGCCGCATTGTGGTCGCGGTGCCCGGCAACTACGCCGTCACCGCCTTGGCGGTCGTGGCGATCGCACGCCTGCTGCCTGGCGGCGCGCTGTCGGCGGCGGTGACCGCCACGCTGCTGTCGTTCGCGTTGTTCGCGGCCGGTGTGATGGCCACGTTCGCGGCGCGCGACGGCCTGCGTGCCGGCCTGTGGCTGGCCGGCATCGCGGCCGTGGCGGGCACGGTCGTCGCGTTGACCGGAGCGCCGGCATGAGCCGCGGCTTTCGCCAGTCGCAGGCCTGGCTGCACACCTGGAGCGGGCTGCTGGTGGGCTGGGTGCTCTATGCGATGTTCCTGACCGGCACCAGCGCGTATTGGCGCGAAGAAATCACCCGCTGGATGACCCCCGAATTGGGCGCCCCGGTCGAGGCCGCGACCGCCACCCGCCAGGCCCTGGCGTGGCTGGAGACGCACGCCCAGGGCGCGGACGCGTGGACCGTGCAGTTGCCCGGGCCGCGCACCACCG